>PWKY01000052.1 GCA_003560595.1 Thermoplasmata archaeon
ACATAAGATAGAAAGTGTTGCGAAATATTTAAATATTTGTACGTACCCTGATTATTGGAATTCAGTTGGAATTCGATTGAAAATTAGTATTTCGCCATAATTAGTAACTAATAATCACATTCACCCAATCAACAAATGCTGGTAATGATTCAGCTCAAATAAAACATAGAGTGGATAGGTTCCAACTGTTTTTCATAAAGTAAGCATGAAGGTGTCAATAATGAATATCGATCCGAGTACAACAAAATACATAATAAAAACTGAATTAGTAGCTAACGGCGTGGTTGAGAAACCCGATGTTGTCGGCGCAATATTTGGACAATCTGAGGGACTTCTAGGTGATGAACTAGATCTGCGTGATCTCCAAAAGAGTGGAAGGATGGGACGTATAGAAGTAGAAGTAAGTTCTTCCAAAGGAAAATCAACAGGTTCAATAATCCTCCCTTCAAGTCTTGATCTAGTAGAAACCTCAATATTGGCGGCAGCCTTGGAAACAATAGATAGAGTAGGTCCCTGTAAAGCTCAAATCACGGTTAAAGAGATAAGAGATGTAAGAGAATCCAAGAGAAGGAAGATAGTTGAAAGGGCCAAAGAATTGCTTTCAGGTGTTATGGAAGAAGGTGATGTACCCCTTGGCAACATATCTGAGATGGTGCGGTCAGAAGTCCAAATGGAGGAGATATCCGATTTTGGAAAGGACCGACTTCCAGCTGGACCAAATGTTAAGGATTCTGATGCGATAATACTCGTTGAAGGAAGATCTGATGTATTGAATCTACTAAAATACGGGATAAAGAACTCCATCGCAGTTGAAGGTACAAACATACCTGAATCAATCAAGAAGCTGTCTTCGGAAAGGGTTACGACTGCTTTCGTTGATGGAGATAGAGGAGGTCTTCTCATACTGAAAGAACTGCTTGAAACCGCCGAGATAGATTACGTGGCACAGGCACCAGATAATACAGAAGTGGAAGAACTCACCCAAAAACAGATCATGAAGGGGCTTCGCAGTAAGATACCCATCGACCAGTATATAGAGATGTATGACTTAGATACTGGAAAGAGGGGAGAGCATAAAAAAAAGAGTTCGAAATCCCAGAAGAAGAAAGAGGTCAAGGAGGTAAAAGAAGAGGAGAGTACTGATTCTAAATCTAAACTCTTCAAATCGATCTTGTCAGATATCAAAGGAGATAAGAAGGCGATAATCTTGGATAACGACGGCAACAAACAGGATGAGATACCTACCCGTGATCTTAAGAATAAATTAAAAAAGGATAAATTCAAAGGATCAACAGTAGTTTTCGATGGAATAATCACCCAGCGTCTCGTCGATGTATCGTTAGATGCAGGTGTAACTACACTTGTTGCTAGGAGGATAGGTAACATCCCGAAACTACCCACATCCATAGATCTGATCTCACAGGACCAGCTCGCATAAACCCTTTCTTCTTTTTTCCAGAATTTTTTTATACTCATACCCTCCCTAGCCCCTTCGGTAACTATGACAAAGTACGTATATTCATTTGACGAAGGCAACAAAGAGATGAAAGAGCTTTTAGGTGGCAAGGGCGCAAACCTTGCACAGATGACATCTATCGGATTGGAAGTACCCCCAGGTTTTATCGTCACTTCAGAGACCTGTTTAGAGTATTTAAAGGAAGATAAGCTCCCAGATCAAGTTGAAGAACAGATGAGAATAAAGATGGATGAGTTGGAAGAGAGTTCAGGTAAAAAATTTGGGGATCCTGGAGACCCATTGCTTGTTTCGGTTCGTTCAGGTGCTGCTATATCCATGCCTGGGATGATGGATACTATCCTTAATCTAGGATTAAACGACGACACATTAGAAGGATTGAAAGAACTAACTGACGAAAGGTTTGCATACGATAGTTACCGAAGATTTTTAAATATGTTTGGTGAAGTAGTAAGAGGCATACCCCACTCTAAATTCGAGGAAAAAATGGATGAGGTTAAAGATGACCGAGGGGTAAAAAAGGATGTGGATTTGGATGCAAAAGCCATGAAAGAGGTGTGTGATAAGTATTATAGATTGGTAGGAGATGTTCCATCGGATCCTTGGAAACAGCTCCTAGAAGCCGTTAAATCGGTATTCAAATCATGGAACAATCGACGAGCTATAAAGTATAGGGAACTCAACAATGTTCCTCACGATATGGGTACTGCTGTAAATATACAAACCATGGTCTTCGGCAATACTGGTGAATCATCGGGAAGCGGGGTCGCCTTCACTAGGAACCCGTCTACCGGTGAAAAAGAGGTATATGGAGAATTCTTGATGAACGCCCAGGGTGAAGACGTGGTCGCAGGTATTAGAACACCTCTTCATCTAGACGAACTTAAAAAAATCATGCCTGAGATATACTCCCAGCTAAATTACGTTTGCAAGATACTAGAGAACGAGTACAGAGATATGCAGGATCTGGAATTTACCATAGAGGAAGGTAAACTATACATCCTTCAGACTAGGGACGGTAAGAGAACGCCCAATGCTGCTGTTAAGATCGCACATGATATGGCTAAAGAAGAT
Source organism: Thermoplasmata archaeon (assembly GCA_003560595.1). Classification (GTDB taxonomy): domain Archaea; phylum Thermoplasmatota; class Thermoplasmata; order Halarchaeoplasmatales; family Halarchaeoplasmataceae; genus Halarchaeoplasma. The sequence continues at coordinate 2,549 of PWKY01000052.1, forward strand.
GTGATTACCAAAGAGGAAGCGATCATGCGGGTAACCGGAGACCAGATCGAGAAATTGCTGCATAAAAGCATAGATTCCAAGGCCGATACCGAGAAGATAGCCAAAGGGTTGAACGCTTCACCAGGAGCCGCATCGGGCTGTGTAGTGTTCAACACCGACGAGGCAGCCCAGAGGGGTGATGCCGGGGAAGATATAATCCTGGTCCGACCGGAGACCACGCCGGATGACATACATGGTTTAGCCGCCTCTCGAGGCGTTCTGACCAGTCGAGGGGGTATGACCTCCCACGCAGCGGTAGTAGCCAGAGGTATGGGTCAACCATGCGTGGCCGGTGCTGAAGATATAAACATCGATATCAAAAACCAACTTTTTACAGTGGGAGATGTCACAGTTCATAAAGATGACACCATCACCATCGACGGTACCACTGGTGAAGTCATACTGGGCGAGGCACCCCTGGTTGAACCTGATTTTTCTTTAGAGTTTCAGGAGATGCTCCTATGGGCCGACGATATAAGAGATATGGGTGTCAGGATGAACGCCGATACGCCGGAAGACGCTAAAAAGGGCTTGGAATTCGGCGCCGAGGGCATCGGTCTTTGTAGGACTGAACACATGTTCTTCGACGCTGAACGTCTAGGTGCGGTGCATGAGATGATAATCGCTGAGTCAAAAGAAGATAGGCATAAGGCCCTGGATAAGATCGTACCCTACCAAAAAGAGGATTTCTTCGGGATATTCAAGGTGATGGACGGCTACCCGCTCATCATACGACTACTGGACCCTCCACTTCACGAGTTCGCACCTACCGACAAAGAGTCGCAGAAAAAGCTCGCTGAGCGTACGGGGATGGATCCAGCGGAGATACGTAAGAAAGTCGGGAAACTAAAGGAAGCTAATCCCATGTTAGGACACCGCGGCTGTCGTCTGGGGATCATCTATCCCGAGATCTACCGCATGCAGGTTAGAGCCATCCTGGAAGCCGCTGTAGAGGCCAAGGAGGAGGGTGTGGAGGTTAAGCCAAGGATAATGATACCTCTCATCGGTCATGTTAACGAATTGAAGTTTTTAAAGGACGAAGTAGTGGGACCCACCGCTGAGAAAGTATTTTCCGAGAAGAAAGATAAAGTCAAATTCAAGGTAGGTACTATGATAGAGATACCTAGAGCCGCTTTGACCGCCGATGAGATAGCAGAGGAGGCTGAGTTCTTGTCCTTCGGGACAAACGATCTAACACAGATGACCTTTGGATTCAGTAGAGACGACGTAGGTACCTTCGTACCCAGCTACATAGAACAAGGTATACTGAACGAAGATCCCTTCCAGGTATTGGATGAAGGGGGAGTAGGCATCCTTGTTGATACTGCGGTAAAGGATGGTAAAAATGTCAATAAAAAACTAAGCACGGGCATCTGTGGAGAACACGGTGGTGAGCCGAAGTCCATCAAGTTCTCTTATCGAGCGGGGTTAGATTACGTGAGCTGTTCTCCATACCGTGTGCCGATCGCAAGGATATCAGCAGCCCAAGCTAAGATCGAGTCGGATCTTTCCTGAAACGTATATGGGTAGGTCGGTATCCGATGTGTTCGTAAAAACGCTGTATGCTCGGATTCTCAACGTTTAGATGTACAGATGCCGACTTTCCCTCGGGAACCACCCTTTCCATGAGCTCCAGGCCGATACCCATTTTACGATGGCTCGTTTCTACCGCAAGATGGGCTATATGGAAGTCTTCGAAGAAAGGAGTGTATGCACCTGCTACAGCACCTACTAACCTTTTCCCTTCATAAGCGCCCACAACTCTGCCTTTTTCAAAACAGTATTTTACATCACCCCTAAGTTCTTCTTCGGAGATATAGTGATGGAGATACGAATAAAGTAGTTTTACGTATTCATCCATCTTTTCAGGCTCAGTTTCATGAGCATCAACGTACACCAATTCTTCAGTCATGGATAAGGAACCTTTTTTCAATAGCATCCACTATCTTTTTCGGACCATGTACCAATACGTCGGAGGCAGGTAGACCGTATTTATCCTCATATCGTTCTACCCATTCATCAGGATCGATGCCGTTCTCGTGATTGATAGTGATAGCGAAGATCGAATCAGGGTAGAAGAATTCAACAGTCTCCCACTCAGCTTCAAGGTTGGGTGGGGGAAAGTTCGGCAGCCCGTCGAGATGCTCACGACCCGGCGCGTGCTGAATTATCACACCATGTGGGTGACATCCTTTCAGTAGTGCTAGAGGGACTCCTCCCTGTGGATGTGTAATGCAGGCTTGCCCTTCGATTATCACTATATCTGCATCTTGAGATGCTTTCCACACTTCGTGCTCCACCTTTCCGCTGAGAAAATCACCTTTGACAGCGTCCAGCGGAGTGCCGTACTTGGCACCCTGCATAAGCCCGGTCTGACCGGTTGCTACAAAAGCGGGATTGTATCCCCTTCTTTTCAGCTCCTTGTAGATCTCTACACATGTGGTCCGTTTACCGATGGCACAATCCGTACCCACTAGATGTATACGAGGTGGTAGTCCGTCAATCCTTATCTTACCTGAGATAAAGTAAGATTCATCAACAGGCTTTCTCACGTCCCATATCTCTACATTACATTCCTTAGCTTTCTGCACAAATTCCTTATCATCGGTGAGATATTCTTGCGTTCCAGTGACTATATCCATTCCATGCTCCATGGCGCTTAGGAATATATCCTTATGTTCATATGGAAACGCGCCACCGTCTCTAGCTATACCATTTATAAAGGCTCTCGGCTTTTTATCGATCTTTCCCAGAGCCTCTTCTAGGGTGGAAAATATAGGTATCTCTTCTTCTACGTCATCCAGGACCTCATGAACATAGTCATTTATTTGGTCGCTGTCTATTACCCCTAATATCTCGTATTTCGGTGAGAACCTGACTAGCCCATTAGCGGTCTTTCCGTCCAATCCCCCGAATTCTCCTTCAGCGAATATTAGCGCTGGTCTCCTTTCTTTGATTCCGAACATTTTTAACACCTGATGTAAGTACTACTACGTGTTTCCCCATTACTTCATCATACTCTAAAAATCTTTTCAAACCACCTAAAGCGGCAGCTGAAGCCGGGAGTGCTTCTACGTTCTCTTCTTTAAGTAGTTTTTGATAATACAACAATTCTTCGTCGGTCAGTCCAACTGCGATCCCTTTGGTATCATATATTGCATTTAATGCCTCCTGTCCATCGTAGGCATGCCAATTCAACAAAGGTTCGTTGACTTCTGTTTCATGAATGTCCTCTGGAGAGAGGTCCTCCATCTCCTGTAGTCCCTTCGAGAAACTCTCGATCACAGCATTATTTCCTTTGCTTGAAGCACCTATCATCCTGGGTATATCTTTAGCACGGTGCTTATGCCAGAGTAATCTGTATCCAAGGTGGATACCGGCCATAGTTGTTCCATTGCCGACTGGTACAGAGATAGATGCCGGCGTTTCACCCAATTGCTGCTGTATCTCATCGGATATGTCCACGTAGGCGACCAAAGAGGTCGGTGTATTTTTGTTGCCTGGATTTGCATCGTACCAGCCTCTTTCATCAGCCATCCTTCTGCTGGCCATGACCGTCTCCTCATAACCTCCTTCGACGGTGTGAACTTCGGCTCCGTATTCCTTTAGATAAGAACGGCAGCTACCAGAGTAATTTTTAGGTATAAATACTACACATCGTAGTGATGATTTACAGGCTACGAATGATATGGCAACACCATAATTCCCACATGAACCCACGGTGATTGTATCATAGTTCCTAATGATCGCATCATCCACGTGCTGTATCGCAAGACGGTCCTTATGGGTGCCGGTTGGATTTTCTCCTTCCAATTTTAAATAAAGCTCTTCAGCCCCTAATTTTCTTCCCAACTTATGAGCAGGTATCATCGATGTATTACCGATTCCATAGGTCATATGACTATGATATAAAGGCTATTTGTTTTAAGTTTTCACCTTAATGATCTTCTCAAAGCAATCCAAATATTAGAGTTAACATGATGATACCGAACACACCTACTATAATCCCATTGATCAACATATCCTTCATATCGATAACGTCCTGGCCATAGGCGATGGCGTTAGGTGGAGTACTGACAGGTAAAGCCATAGCCATAGAACAGGAAAGGGCGATCGCCGCCATTATGGATACAGTAGCTCCTAGATCCATTCCAACTATGATCATGATCGGTGCCATCACTGCCGCAGTTGCAGTGTTGCTCATGAAACTCGAGAGGATGACAGCGAGGCTCGTGAATACCACGATAACCATGATCATCCCTAAAGCATGGTGATCTATTTGACTTACTATCCAACTAGCAAGTCCTGTAGAATCTATGGCGTTACCCAAGGATAATCCACCGCCCATCAACAACAGCACATTCCAGTTAAGCTTGGCTAGGTCATCTTTATCTAGTAACCCTGTGCTGAAAAAGATGACTGCCGGTATCAAAGCGATGATACCGGCCGATTTAAATAGATTATCCACCACCGATACGGATGATGTTAACCACAGTGCAACGGTTAAAGAAAATACCAACAACACGAATAACTGTTTTTTTGTGAATCCTTTAGTACTGCTGTGATCCAGCTTTATGTTTAATTTTTTAAGAGAAGGTTTATAAGAGTAATAAAGTAAGAAATAAGTAAACAGAAGCATTATCATGGTTAAGGGTAGTGCTATTATCATCCATTCCAAGAAGGTTATATTTACTGGTGTAAATCCTTCCCGGGCAGTAGCTAATTCATTTATTATTATAGCATTTGGCGGTGTTCCTATGGGGGTGGCCATACCACCTATATTTGCTGCGAAGGGGATACCAAGCATCATAGCTTTGGTGAATTTTTCTTCCTTGGGTATCTGCGTGTATATCGGTATCGCTAATGCAACCATCAGCGCGGTGGTGGCGGTATTTGACATCCACATGGACAAGAAAGCTGTTATACCCATCAATCCCAATAAAACACCTTTTGGAGACTTACCGAACCTCTGAAGCATCTCCTTAGCCAGCTTTATATCCACGTTATATCGTTGTAAAGCAGCTGCCAGAACGAAACCACCGAAGAACAGAGCGATGATCGTGTTGAAAAAGGGTGCTAGGGCTTGATTTGGACTAACGACCTCCTCACTTATGAACATGACCTGAAGTAAAACGATCACCAAGGATGTTGCGTAAAGGGGTATTGCTTCTGTGATCCAAAATAAAGCGGCCACAAGAAGGATGCCCAGAGCAGCATTCATGTTGTTGTCTAGACCGTTTATATCTAAAATGAAAGGTAAAATGAACAATATCACCGCGAGTACAAACACTATGATCCTCTTTTCGTTCAACCAGTGCTCTTCTGTGTCGAGGTTAGCTCCCTCATCTTGCTTCATTTTGGCACCTATAGTCCTGCGCTATATTGAGGGAGTATATATGTTTTATTGGTTTTTCGAAGGATTTTATAATCCCAGGAATACACATACATTATATTTTTAAAAAAATAAAAAAGAAAGGGTTTGATAAAAGGTTCACCATTGATCGTCGTCTTGCTCCTGTTGTGGTGGTTGCTGCTGTTGCGGTGGCTGCTGGTACTGCTGTTGTGGTGGCTGCTGATACTGCTGTTGTTGGTATGGTTGCTGCTGGTATTGCTGTTGTGGTGGTTGCTGCATCTTTTTGCGCTGTACTTCATCCATACTCGGTCTGACGACTAACCATATCACCAAACCAATAAGGCCGGCTACCAAACCAACTATGAGCCAAAGAACTGCATTTTCTTCTCTCTTCTGGGCATCCTTGTACATCCAGATACCGACTCCGATCCAGATTATGATCGGAATTATCCAGATGAAACAAAAAGCACCGGCACACCAGCCTGGGGCGAAGTCCCATTCTAAGTCTTCTGCTCCAGCGATTGCATAGTTTATAGCTTTCGTTATTTGATACATTTTCTTACCCCTGTTCTGGGGCTAGATATGATTAAACATATATAATACTTTCCAACATAGCTAGCTAATTTAACAACGAGTTATCAGAGGGTCACATACTCGATCCGTTCTTCTTCACACTCGTTCTTGTCGAATATCCCCCGTATATCGACCAACACTGGATGTGCATTCATATTTCTCTTCAGGTCCAGAAGGGATAGTTTTTTAAATTCATCATGGGCGACGGTGATTATTATGCAGTCAACCATCATATCTCCCAATGTACTGGACTTGGCACCGAAGTCTTCAACCTGCTGTTTTGATAAGAGTGGGTCGTAGCCGTAAACATCCATCTCGAACTCTTTCAACTCTTTTATAAGCCCTCTAACCGGTGATTCACGAGTATCTGGAACGTTCTCTTTGTATGTGAGACCCATTATCAGCACTTTTGATCCTTTCAAGCCTTTTCCAGCTCTATTTATCGCCTTGATCGATTCCCACGCGACATGCTTGGGCATCTGATCGTTTATAGATCTACCTGCGAGAATGACCTGAGGGTGATAATCCAGTTCCTGTGCTTTATAGACAAGATAATAGGGATCTACAGGTATACAGTGACCTCCTACGAGCCCGGGATCATATCTATGAAAATTCCATTTAGTTGCAGCAGCATCCAGTACCGATCTCGTATCAATATCCATCTTTGAAAAGATCACAGAGAGTTCGTTCATAAGTGCGATGTTAAGATCTCTCTGAACATTTTCTATAACTTTAGCAGATTCTGCTACTTTGATACCGTCCGCTAGGTATACGTCTGTAATTAGTTTGTAAAGATCTTTTAGAATATCGCCGACTTCTGGAGTTATCCCAGCGACTATCTTTGTTATCCTATCTACATCGTGTTCTTCATCTCCGGGATTCACACGTTCGGGGGAATATCCTATGTAGAAATCCTTTCCACACTTCTGGCCACTCACCTCTTCCAATATCGGCAGGCAGTATTCCTCAGTGACCCCGGGATAAACAGTGCTTTCGTACACAACGATAGCTCCTTTTTTCATGTTTTTACCGACTATCTCCGATGCAGAAGTGAGATATTTTAAATCAGGTTCCTTGGTTTTCTTAACAGGCGTAGGAACGCAAACGATCAAAAAGTCTGCCCGAGAAAGATCACTAGATCCGCTAGTAAGTTCGATTTCTTTTAATTCACCGCTTAAATCATCCAGTTTTTTCTCGTCTATGTCAAAACCGATAACATCGAGATGTTTAGAAAAAGCTTTAGCCAACGGAATTCCAACATAACCCATCCCCACTATACCTACTTTTACCTTACCTTGTATTAACCTTTCCTTTATCTCGTCGAGCGTCATTTGATCACCTATTTATAGCCCTAGAAAATAGGGGTCAGAATTAAGTTTTTCGCAAAGATGTAAATCAGAACGGTTTATCTGATTCACCGTGTTTATTACCAAACAACTTACATGCGATATACCCCAAAAAAGCCGGAGGCATCCTTAACATATACCATAGATTCATATTTTCGGTGAGCATTTTATCTGGTGAATAATTCTTCCAGAGAGCCCCGTGTTTCATCGTTAATTGCTTTCGACCAAAACCGTTCCAGAAAGCCTGCTTAAAGAAGCCATAGAAACTGCCCCGTGTTCGATGATAAACTATGGCTTTATCATCATAACCGATCTTTGCACCCTTTTCCACAGCTCTGAAGTTAAGGTCTATATCCTCAGCAGTCATGAACCATGGATCAAAACCATCTATGTCCTGGAAAACCGATCGGTGATACAGTAGATTGCAGCTAGGATAGGTTACGTCGTAGCCCTGATAATATAGTTCCACCCTTTCCAATTCTTCAAAGGCGTGATATCCTATCTGTACTATTTTCCCCGCGACTATGTCGTACTTTTCTGCAGATCGTCGCATCTCCTTTGCCCAGAATGGATTGACTATTGTGTCCCCATCCACGAAGGCCAGTAGGTCGCCCTTTGCCTTTTCAACACCAAAGTTCCGCCCCTGCCCACGGGTGCCACCTCTCACGTAGAGTCGTATGAATTCGTACTGGTCTGCGTAATTACGAACTATCTGCTGTGTGCTATCATCACTGTGGGCATCAACTATTATCACCTCGATGGGGGGTTCCTGAACTACGAGGCTGTCAAGTAGATCAGGCATGTCCCGTTCTTCGTTCTTAACGGTGATGATGATGCTTATGAGCATTACACCCATGTATGTAGAACTTGATAATATATTTTGTGAAATCTTGATCAGTGAAAACGAGAGAAGATGAACAAAAGATCCACTCGTCGATTTTAAATATTCAGACATAGGTGTTTGAATATGTCATCACCAAAGCGTTCTTTAACTATCGCCGGTTCAGATTCCGGAGGTGGGGCGGGATTAGAAGCGGACCTAAAAACGTTCACCGCTTTCGGAGTTTACGGCAGTGCAGCAGTCACGTGCGTTACTGCACAGAATACTATGACCGTATTAGGGATACAGGATCTACCTGCGGATTTCGTTGAACTTCAGATAGAAGCAGTACTCTCGGATATCGGTGCCGACTCTGTTAAGACCGGGATGTTATATAATAAGGATATAATCAAAGCAGTTGTAAAGAAAATTGACGAGTACGACTTAAAACCGGTTGTGGACCCAGTCATGGTGACCAAAAAAGGCGAACTTCTACTGAAGGATGATTCTGTGGAGCTTTACAGGTCTGAGATGATAGATAGAGCGTATATTTTAACACCCAATATAAGAGAAACTGAAGTGTTGACCGATCTAAGTATAGAAAGTATCGCAGACATGGAGATAGCAGCGAAGATACTACACCATGAAGGAGCAGATAACGTTGTGATCAAAGCAGGAAAATTCGAAAACGAAGTAGTCGATATCTTTTATGACGGTAAGCACCTCCAAACTATAAAGGGAGAAATTCTAACAGGACATAAGCATGGTACTGGATGTACCTTCTCCGCAGCTATAACTGCATTGCTTGCCTTGGGGGCAGATGCAGGATATGCTGTTAGATTATCAAAGAAGTATGTTGAAGACGCGATCCGAAAGGGCGTACCTTTGGGTGGAGGAGAACAGCCTGTAGATCACAACGTTTGGTCCATGCAAAAGGATTTTTTAGGTCGATAACCTTCAGGTTATGATGAGCTTCCTCGAAATCAAAGGACTTGAAAAGGGATTCGGTAAAGTCGAAGCCCTTAGATCCCTAGATATGTCCGTGACTAAAGGGGAGATCTACGGTTTTCTAGGCCCTAATGGAGCAGGAAAGACTACAACTCTTAGGATTATCATGGGATTGATAGGAGCCGAACGGGGTACCATCAGATTGAAGGGGAAAGATATATCATTCGATGATAGAGGGAAGATCGGGTATCTACCAGAAAGGTTGTCCCTATATGGGAGGATGACGGTGGATGAGAATATGAATTTCTTTTGTAAGCTCAAAGGCTGTAAAAAAACAGAACCTGAACGTATAGCAAAAGAATTCGAACTCTATGATATTTTAGACCGTAAGGTAGAAACTCTCTCTAAAGGAGTTAGGCAAAAATTGGGACTGGGACAAGCTCTCATAGGTGACCCACATCTATTGGTATTAGACGAGCCCACATCAGGATTGGACCCAGCCGTCCGACGGTGGGTAAAAGATAAGATGCTGGATCTTAAGAGTCGAGGGAAAACTATCTTGTTTTCAAGCCATGTACTAGGCGAGGTACAGGAGATATGCGATAGAGTGGGGATCATCAGCAATGGGCGGATGTTAACCGAAGATAGGATAGATGAGCTCACTGACAAACTACGACTCGAGGACAGATTGATATTGACCATAGAGCATGTCCATGAGGCACTAAGACTGGTGAGGAGTATAAGAAAGGCAAATCGTCCGAGGATCGAGAACGGAAATATCGTATTCTACTGTGATAAAAAGAATAAAGTCGATATCTTAAAAAAGATAATTGCTAGTGATCACGAAGTTTTGGATATCATAATAGATGAGCCAGATCTTGAGGAGATATTTGTAAAACTTACGGAGGAGACAATATGAATCTGAGTAGTTACAAACTCATCTTCTCCAAAGAGATGTGGAAGAGGATAATGTGTTTGGCGGAAAAGGAGTTCAAAAACTACCTGCGGAACGGTTGGATACTGATATTGGTGGTCGTGTTCGTCTTGATGTCCCTGATGATATCCTTTTATGGTGCATCAGGATATGAAGGTGAACATTGGCATAACTTAGAGCAAGCCATCGTTTACATGGTGGGTTACATGGAGTTCATGGCTCCGATATTGGGTATAGTATTTGGATACAGCTCTATAGTCAGTGAGCGGGAAAGCGGTTCGTTGGAATTACTATCTTCTTACCCATTGGATAAAGGTGAGATAATAGCAGGTAAATTCCTTGGTCTATGGTCACTACTAGCTATGATAATCGGTGTCGGCCTCGGTGTGGGTGGTGCTATACTTTCCACGTTGGTCTCGGAGATGGTTTGGTCTGAATACTATCTATTCGTTTTCGGTTCCATAATGCTTGGAGGGGTTTACTTATCCCTTTCGATGATGATCTCAACGATCTTTAAAACCAGTAACTCAGCAGTATCAGCTTCAGTTTTTATTTTATTCCTTTTCAATATCCTATGGTTCTTCATAATGTACTCAGTAGCCGAAACCACCTTTGGATGGGAAAGTATGATAGAGGGGGTTTCTCCACCTACTTGGTACTTTTCTATTCAATTTTTTAACCCTGTGATAATTTGGTACACCCTGTTAGCTTTGAACTTACCCACCTTAAGGCAAAGTGCTATGGAGCTTGGAGGGCAGGAAGTGGAGGTATATCCTGAAATGTACCAAACTTGGTCTATGATCATAATATTGATCATCTGGATAAGTATTCCTTTATTGATAAGCGAGTATCGTATCCGTAAGATGGACCTGAATTGATAGGACAGCAAAAAATTTTTATATAATCCTTCCTAGATAGAGCGTATGGGAAGAGGCATAAGCCATAGAGTGAGGGAGACGCTCCGAGAAGAACTAGGAGACCTTGGTGAAAACATATTTGAAAAACAGTGCTGGGATATCGGTGTACCTCCAGATGATTTAAGCTATGATTATTTAGACCAACTCGCTGAAAATGTGTTCGACGCGGTACGTTATTTTATGGGTATCAAAAAAGCTGAAAAGGTCAAAAACAGCATCCGTAAATACGTGATTTTGAATAAATTGAATGAGATAGGTACTGAAGAAAAAGGTATGGTTGCTTTGGTGAAAGAATGTGAGTTACACCTTGAATTAGGTTATACTAATCTTGCCCTTGGTTATATGAAAGAAGGGCTAGAAGATTACAAAAAGGCCTTTGAGGTCGCCAAGCAAAGCAAAAGAAAGGACCTTAAAATTCAGGCTTCATTGGGGATTATTCAAGCATACCTAGAACTAGGTGAATCAAAAAAAGCCCAAACTATGGTAGATAAATCTATGTCACTAGTAGATGGACCTGATTTTAAGTGTGATAAGGCTGAGTGTTTACGTTATTTAGGGGTTATAAACTGGAGAGAAGGGGACTACGATAAGGCTTCGGAATACTTCAAAGATTCTTTGATCGTTTACAAAGAAGAATGTGAAACAAGTGGCGTCGCCATGGTCTACGACAACTTGGGTGATCTTTACGGGGAGATGGAAGAGTACGATAGAAGTATAGATTACTACCAGAAAAGTGGAGACATTTATGGTGATGAAAAGAACCAATACCAAAAAGTGATCTCTTTAATGAATCGGGGTGTCATATACTCCCTAAAAAAAGAATGGGAAAAGGCCGCAAACCTCTATGAACAAAGCAAGGAATTAGCGGAAAAACATCGTTTACCCAACATGGAAGCATGGTCATTATTCAATTTAGGAGAAGCATACATATATACTGAGGAACATGATAAAGCGGAAGCCGCATTCCAAGAGTCATTAGAATTACTCAAAAATCAACAGGACCATGTCGGAGAAGCAGGTGTCAGGATAAAGTATGGGCAGCTTTTTCTAGAGAGGGGGGAATATGAAAAGGGAGATGAGAGCCTTTCCGCTGGTATAGAAATACTCCGTGAACTGAATATACCTAGGTATTTAGCCGATGCACTCCATGAGCTAGGTAAAACAAAGCATGCATTGGGAGATGTTGAAAAAGCCCGAGAACTCATAGATGAATCTATTGGTATATACGATGAGCTTGGATTGGACGAGAGAAAGGAAAGAGTTCTAAACGATTTGGAAAAGTTGACCAAATGATTAAAATACGGAGAGCATGTTCCTTTCAGTGGTACAATGGCAAAACCCACTAAATTCCTGAATGATACGTTGGGAGAAAAGATCGAGCTTCTCCTTAAAGACGGTAGAGTATTAATCGGAGTACTGATAGGATATGACGATCATATGAATCTAGTCCTTGAAGATACTACTGAAGAGACCGAAGACATGTTAAGGAGGATAGGAACGATAATCCTAAGGGGAAACAACGTTGTTACCCTGAATCCTATCTAGATTCCCGTTCTTCTCTCTTTTTCTTCTCTTCCGTATACGAGGCTATTTCCTCATCATCCGGCTGTTTTTCATTTATAGATAGGTAATCTGGATTTACTTTTTTAGTGATGTAAACACCGTCACCGGCCTTCATTATGGTTTCTCCTTCATCTATTGCCTTCTCGGCATCCACATGGAGAATTACTGGTTTTTCAGTACGAACAACACCTGCGCCAACTGCCGATTCATATGTTTCGCTTAGATGTACGTAAGATCTATCAGAAGGTTTTATACCCCCTTCTAGAAGCAGTTCAGCCTCTTTTTCAGTAGTTGGAAAGTACAGATCGTCAGGTATATCTACAGTTGGTAAATCAAGATCAACTTCGACAGAGTGGGCATAAGTGGCCCTTACATGGCCTTCTTCTACCTGATACCTACCCTTGGGATCGGTAGCAACCAATGCGTCCATGTGGTATCGTCTTAACCAGTGGAATCTTTTCTGTCTATTTCTAAGAGCTTTGATGTAGTGTTCTAGATCCACCCATCCACGTGTATCCATATCTAATCCATATTTGTCAGGGAAATGACGAAGGATACCTGCAGTGGTTTTACCCAGATTTTTTATCTCTTCGTCACTCATTATGAACTTTCCCCTCTCACCACAAACCGGGCACTCGTCACCCCGGTAATAGCCGTCAGCTTCACATTCCCGTATCATAACAATCACGAGTACAGTGAAAATGAGTGTGTTGATAAATCTTTTGGTAGATACGTATCGGTAAAGTATATTTTTCACGCCAACATATGAGTATATCATCAGATCTGTCATACAGGTGCTATAATGAAAAGGATACCCAGCGGGATCAGCGACCTTGATTCTATTTTACGCGGTGGTTTACCCGCCGGTTCAGTTGTACTCTTGTTCACTGAGATAGGTGCAGGAGGTTTAGAGTTCACTTACACGGCTTCAGCGAAATTACTCAAAGTTAGTGAGACCCCAGAAGACTTGACTCTGATCCTGGGAGATGAATGCAAAAAAGCGATACTGCCTGAAAATATTCACTATCTCACCTTTTCTCGTTCTAAGCAGGATATACTTGAAGAGATAAAGATGTCCTTCAATCAGGATTACTACGACGCTATCAATGCAGGACTCAATTTTAAAGATCTGTCCGAATCGTACTTCAGGCGGACGATGGTACCGAGTAGTTGGACAGGTGGATCTGGATCATCCATATTTTCCAATAACGGAGGAACCGATCTTTTAACAGAACTGGTCGAATTCTTGGATACTAACGCAGAAGGTAATATCGTAATAATCGATTCTCTTACCGATCTTTTGACTAACTCAAATATCGATATCGAAAAGCTCGTGACTATCGTCAAAGGCATGAGGAGAGCCTCAAAATCATGGGGCGGTATAATTTATCTTATACTATCCAAAGGGATTGTAGATAAAAGAGTGGAATATCTACTCACAGATAGTGTGGACGGAGTATTTTCCTTCGAATGGTCAAAGAGTTATCGTAGTTCACAGCGTCAGCGATATATGACTGTGGAAAAATTTATGAGTGTACTCCCCCATCTAAAGAGGGAGAAGATAGCGAGGTTTACTGCGGAAGTAACAAATTACGCAGGCTATCACGTTGTAAACTACGAGATGATAAGGTGAAAAACGATGACTGAAAAAGTAACTACAGGCATAGTTGGTTTGGATACGATGTTGAACGGTGGAGTCCCAAAGGGTCATGTATTCACGGTGATGGGTTCTTTCGGTACCGGTAAAACAACCTTTGGACTTCAATATCTTTGGGAAGGACTTCAAAGGGGTGAAAAATGCGTGTATATATCTTTGGAAGAAGATAAGGATGCCATCGTAACAACCGCAAATTCGTACGGATGGGACCTTACCCCATACCTAGATTCAGGCGAGGTGGTAATTGAGAAACTCGAGCCTGCCGACGCAGACGCAACGATACATAAGTTAAAGAGTGAACTTCCACATTTCATAAACGATTTTGGTGCCCAAAGGATAGCCATCGATTCAGTATCATTATTGAACATGCTTTCAGATACACCGCAGCAAAAAAGAGAAAGGCTTTTCGGACTTTGTAAAATGGTTAAAGATACTGGAGCAACAACTCTTCTCACAGCCGAGGTTAAGGATGATAACCCGCGCAGTTCTAGAGACGGCCTGGTCGAATATACGGTCGACGGTGTTATACTGCTTCGTTACGACCACGACAAACAGGATGTACAGATGAGTATCCAGGTTATCAAGATGAGAAGGATAGAACATTCACGTTCCATCAAACCTTACGAAATAACCGATAAGGGTATAAATGTACACACTGAGGGGGAAGTATTTTAGGTGATTTAACATGGGAGTCGCCATAGGTAGTATACTAACGTCGGAAGAGATAGACTTAAACGATTTAAAAGGTAAAATGATAGCCATGGACGGTTACAATATAATCTATCAATTTTTGGCGAGTATCAGGCAGAGAGACGGCACTCCTTTGATGGATTCTCAAGGAAACGTTACATCCCATCTATCCGGTCTTCTTTACAGAAACTCCAACTTTTTGATGGAGGGATTGAAACCGATATACGTTCTAGATGGTGAACCCGACGTTATGAAGGAAGGGACTTTGGAGAAACGTAAAGAGCGAAAAAAAGAGGCTAAAAAAGAGTATGAAAAGGCCTTGGAGAAGGGAGATTTGGAGAGGGCTCGAACCAAGGCGCAGCAGACTTCTAGGATGAGTAAAGATATAGTTCAAGGGAGTAAAAGACTGCTGGAACTCATGGGCATACCGTGGGTCCAGGCACCGGCGGAAGGCGAGGCACAGGCAGCCCACATGGTGATCGAAGGTGATGCATGGGCAGTTGGTAGTCAAGATTTTGATTCGATTCTATGCGGAGCTCCGAGATTGGTGAGGAATCTGACAATAACAGGTAAACGAAAGATGCCTGGAAGGAACGAGTACCGGGAGATATTGCCCGAGATAATAGTATTACAAGAAGTGTTGGATGAACTTGATATCAGCCGTGAACAGTTGATCGATATAGCACTCCTTTGTGGTACCGACTATAATGAGGGGATCAAAGGGATAGGTCCCAAGAGAGGGTTGAAAAAGGTAAAAAAAATGGGAGACCTCGAATCCGTTTTAAAGAAGGAAGGGAAAAGCATCGGAAATCATTCCGTTATCAAGCAGTTGTTTTTAGAACCCAAAGTCACAGACGATTACAAAGTCGACTTCGGCGAGCCCGATGTTGATGGTGTAGTAGATTTTCTATCCGGTGAGCGCGATTTTTCAGAATCACGTGTCAGAGATGTGTTAGACAAAGTGATGGACTCTTACGAGAAGGAGAAACAATCCGACCTTTTCTCTTTTAATTGATTCACATAAACTCGTCCAGACTTGGCATGGACACTTTATCGTTTTCGAAGAGAGAATCGATCTGGTCACCGATCTGATTCACACGCTGTGAAAGGTAATCCGGCAGTTCGAATCTTTCTATCATCTTTAAAGAGGTGTCGAGATACTTTTTCACACCGCCTTTATGGATAGTAAGAGTAAGATTACCGCCGCATGTGCATTTATCACTCAGAGGAGGTCTTCTGTATTTTTTGTTGCACTTAGTACATCTTATCTTTTGAAGGCAGAATTTGTTGAAATTTCCCATAAGATCTGGTATAAAATGATCCTGGATCACCCTGGAGACCACGTCGTGTTCGTCCACTGCTCTTATTATCTTTGCCACCTGGATCTGGGCTTCCATCTTTTCAATCATCTTTCCAAGTCTTGTGTAATTACTGCTCTTAGGACCTTCGGAGATATCCGACGTTTCATGGGTATACCCAAAGCCTTCGTACTGCTTTTCCTGACCCAGCCTAGTTTCCACGGTCTCCATGATATCCATCAGTTCTTTAGGGTCGGCGTAATCCATGGCCCTCTGATAAAACTCAAGAGGATACTTCCACATGGTATCTACGTTATGCGCCTCCTTGTCTATCTCATCGGGATTGATACGTGTGGTCAGGACCAAAGGTGCGTCCATCTTTCCACCACGTTTCTCAGGGAGGAAACTCTGCGAGAAATTCAATAGACCATCTAGAAGTAGCATTATACAGTCCTCATCCCCATCACAATTTCGCCGTTTGGCTGCGTGGAAGAAAGGATGTGCATATCCTGCTTTGCCTTTATTGAATCCTATGAGTCTTCCTAGAACACCGCCGGAGGTATGAGGCGCCAATCCCACGACCATATGCCCGATGAGGTCCGATGGTTTCTCGACTTTGTAGAATGCCTTCTGTTCGTAGTACTTTTCCAAAAGCTCGTCCACAAAGTTGGTCACTTTTACAAGATAGGGCCCGGCGTTCTCTGAAGCGATAAAATCTTGAACCATCAGTTCTACTACCTGGTCTCCATTGGTAAGCTCTTCACCGTAGATGTCATGAGTATAGCCAAGCTCTACAGACTTTTCAAGCGAAAGGCCGATCTCGCTTGGCTTAAAGTGAGTCACTGGGAGGTCGGTCATATCGAATCTAGTGGTACCGTCCTTGAACACGTAAACATCGTGCTTTGCACGGAGTATACCCTTCTCCATAGCCTCAGGTGTTTTCGTTTTGTTCATCATCTTTTTTACACCTTTCAGCCGAGTTATGTTCCCTCCACCTTTCAAGATCGCTAATGCCTCTCGATAGATGTTCTCTATAGGTATCCTCTGTTTTCTAGGCTCGTCGATTATCTCCGTCCTACCTCCACAGCTGCATCGAATCTGTGCATTTTTCTTTCCGCACTTAACGCACTTTCTAGCGCTGACTTCTACTTCTATAACCTTTTTCTTCACCGCATCAGGTATCAAGCGCTGTTTTCCTCCGGATTCTGCCAATGGGAACAAGGAGTGCACAGCAGGGTTCATCCGCCTTTCTTTAGCCTTCTCCGGTCGTGCCATCCTTGAGCCTATCGGAGTAGGGCTCTTGCTCCGTATGACCGTACCCGATAACTCGGAAACGTATTCTATGGGATCATCTGCACCGCTTTCGCCGACCTTATTCAAAGTTTCAACATCGAGTCCCATGGAATATAGGAAGGGCTCGTACTCTTCCATCACGATTTTATCGTTGTCGAGAGTGTGAGGAACTCCTATATCTTCCATGGTCTTTTTTGCTTCCTCGTCGAAATCGATGACCAACTTATCTTCAACGACGGAGTTCTCAGATACGTAGTTTCTTAGTTTGCAGATACTATCTGTATCTGTGTAATCCCAGAAGTAAACGTATTTAGGATGCAAAGGTGCTCCTTTTTTTGATAGCTCTACCGCCTTCTCTGCAGATATATTATCAGGAGATAGATCGACTTCCGCTTCCTGTACCCACCACTCGTGACAGTAGGCACCTGGCACCAGAGGATGATTGTTTTCCAAAAACTCCCCAAAGGGTATGAGGATTTCACCCATATCGATTATCTCCTTAAGTTTTGTTTTCAATCTGATGGCCTCGGCGGCGGAATTCACCTTCACCACTGTACCGTCGTGCTGCAATATGGTTGGTCCCTCTATGGAATCACATGGCGTTACCGCTCCCGCCTTCCCCGGCCTCTCTATCTTCACCTGGGTACCCAGAGCCATGAACTCGCCTGCCAGGTACATTGTGGCCGGGTTGACAGCGATGGATGCAAGACCGAGGGTCCTTCCCCGACCATACCTCAAACGCAGGCCTCCTTTTACAGACGGATGTCCGAAAACTGGCCGGCCGGCGATGGTTTCCTTGATATACTTGAAGTTAGGTGAGATCCCCTTTTTCTTTTCCTCGTCCTTATCATCCTTACTGCTGGCGTACTCTGATATATATTCGTCTAAAAACTCCCAACCCTCGATATTCAGTTTATCGACGTGCTTCTTTATCTTCTGGGCCTTCAAACACATACCCTCAGCGATAACCAAACATGCCCCTCCTCTGATCCTGTTGGTTTCAACCCTAGGCAGGTCCCTGTTACCAGAAACTTCCTCCTTCTCCGTTCCCTCACCACTTATACTCACCGGACAGCCGTTGATGATTATACCTATCTCTTCTGCGGATGGTGTGTACTGAAGGCTTCTCGCTTTTTTGTACAGAGGGACCTCTTCTTTGAACCGCTGGACCTCCATAGAAGTGGCTTTGTAGGCACCTATACCCAGTTCTCTACGGACGATATCGGCGATGAGAACGCTCATGGCCTGGCCGGTACCTCCGGCTGAACGGATGGGTCCCGCGAAGGATATCTCTGCATAGGTGGTACCGTTTGAATTTTCTTTTACCTCAACCTTTCCTATACCCTCCAAAGGAGCTACTAATATCCCCTCTGTCAGTACGGCTAATCCTATCCTAACTGCATCCTCCAACCTTTCAGCAACAGTACCCTGTTTTCGTGTAGCCACCTCTTTGGCTATCATTATGGAAACCTCTTCCCTGCTGTCGTACTTTTCACTCAACTCCCTTATCTTCTCAGCGGTATTCTCTATGCCCGTAAGTTCCTGGGCCCTTAGGGCTAGGTCCTCCGCCATGGGTATCTCGACGTCCTTAGAGGGATCGTATCCTTTTTTCCTCGCAACCTCTGCGACTGCGTAACACCTTTTTGCTTCCCTCTCCAACGACTTGAAATACCTTCCAACTTTATCTGAATAAGCTAACTCTGGCATGCTGTTATCCCCCCATGGATATCCCGAGTGCGGTCCCATGGCACGTAACGCGAATTTGACAATAGAAGGGTGTTTAATTAAGGTTACTGTTCTCCTCATTTTTATCGCTTCTACCGAAAGAATCATGAGGTAGAATTACCATATCGAAAACATGCCGTTCAGAGAAGCTGTAGACATAGTGCGTGATACAGAGAAAGGAGCAGCCCAGCTGGCGTTGGAAGCCGTTGAAAGCGTACTCGAACTCGGGAAAGAAGAGGAGGTGGAGGATTATCTGATCGAGCTGGTCGAGGGCAGGCCCTCTATGGCTCCGTTGTTGAACTTGGCCAATAGTGTCTTTATATCGCTGGAAAAAGAAGAGGATCCGTGGGGCGAAGCTGAAAAATTCAGGAAAAAACTCATCATCGGGCGGAAAAAGTCATCCGAAACTATGAGAGAACTGATAAAAGGTTTACACGTTTTGACCTTGAGTTACAGTTCCACTGTCAAGATGTCTTTGAAAGTATCACCCCGGGTCAGTATACTTGAATCTCGACCGTTGATGGAGGGTCGGAGGATGGCAGAAGAATTGGCTGCCTCAGGAAGCCGGGTAACTTACTGGTGCGACCCCGGGGTACTCCCTGCTCTTGAAGATGTGGATGCAGTGGTCGTAGGTGCTGACGCATTTTCCGAAGAACACTTTGTGAACAAGGTGGGCACCGGCGTTTTGTCTTTATGCTGTGAGAAACTGAAAATACCATTCTATGTAGTAACCGACTGCACTAAATTCTTACCTAACGAGATACCGTTGATACACCAGGAAATGCATGATACGTCAGAGGTGTGGGAAGACGCACCGCACGGAGTTCGAGTGGAAAATCCATACTTTGAGAAAGTGCCCTGGGGTGATGATATATTGGTCAACGAATCAGGCATCAACGTGTTCCCGTCAACGGAGATATCGGATAGGCTCAGTTATCACTTTTCAAGGAGTGATGATGGCCTCTGTTAACTTCCCTTTTTTTTCCTTTATCTCCTGTTTGATAACTACCCCCAGTCTTTTGATCCCCTCTTTGATCTCTTCTTCGGATGAATGGGAGAAGTTGAGCCTCAAAGTGTTATACCCCTCGTTTTCAACATAGAATGCATCGCCGACGACGTAAGCTACATCACACTGAAGAGCCTTCTCGAACATCTCTCGAGTGTTGATGTATTCAGGTAATGTGACCCAGATGAACATACCTCCCAGAGGTTTTTTCCATTTTGCTTCAGGTGGGAAGTGCTCATCCATGGCCTCCAGCATGGTCAATCGCTTCTCGTTGTAAAGCTTCTTTATGTAATCTATGTGCTCATCGATAGCTCCCGATGATACGTATTTGTACGCCACATACTGGCCAAAGGGGTTGGTACACAGGTCCGTCGCCTGCTTTGCGATCACCATCTTGTCGATCAACTGGGCGGGACCGACGGTCCATGCGATCCTGAATCCCGGGGCTAGTATCTTTGAAAAGGTCTGCATCCTAACCACTCTGTCCTCGCCATCCAAAGAAAGTAGGTGCGGCTGTGGTTCACCTTCGTATCTAAGATATGAATAAGGTGAATCCTCCACTATCAACACATCGTACTTTGCAGCTATCTCAAGCAGTCTTTCACGGTTTTTACCGGATATAGTCACCCCCGAAGGATTTTGGAACGTAGGGACTGAGTAAATGAACTTAGGCTTCTTTCCCGTTTTAATCAATTCCTCCAGTCTTTTGTCCAACTCGTCCATGTCCATACCCTCTTCCCCTACAGGCACGGTTTCCATCCTAGCTTGGAATGCTCTGAACGCACCTGTCGCACCAAGGTATGTAGGTGATCCTACTATTATGGTGTCGCCGGGGTCCAAAAGCACCTTACTCAATAGGTCTAAAGCCTGCTGAGAGCCGTGTGTTATCAATATCTGATTTTTGTCTATCTTCATCCCTCTCTTGTGCATGTGCTCGACTAGAGCTCCCCTAAGTTCTGGAACTCCTTCTGTCGAACCGTACTGAAGTACCTTTTGCGGTATCTCATCTAATAGCTCGTTAACTATCTTCCGAGTGGTATCAGTTGGAAATGCTTCAGGATTTGGAAGTCCTCCCGCAAAAGATATAATTCCCGGCCTCTGGGTCAGTTTCAACAGCTCGCGTATCTCCGAGGCCTTCATGCCGTGGGCCCTTTCCGAGAATATGTGGTTGTAATCTACCATGGTTATCAACAATTCAGGATAAAACACCGAAGCATATAATGGTTTTGGGTTGAAAGGCTTCGATAGATTTATATGTCTCCTAGATTGTATTATAAAACGGTGATATGTGATGGAGATATTAGGTAGGTGCCATATCTGTGGTCGTCCTGCCACAGGCTCTTGCAGCCTTTGTGGAGGTATGGTGTGCACGGATCATTCAAAGGGTGGGATGTGTCTTAAATGCAGAAGAGGCGCTTACTCGGAAGAGAGTGATGAGGAGAAAAGGTTGTACAAAGACTCAGATACCTATTCGTGAACAGAGCTGATCAGCAGGCTCAGTTCGTCCACCTTCAGTACATCCACTTTTTGGCCGTGTGCCCTGGTTGCAGTCTCCAGCTTGATTTCCCCTTCTGATAGCTCGACTTTTTCTCCGTCAACATCAAGTTCAATAGGTAACTCTATAGAGGCAGGCTTTATACTTTCCAGCGACGAATACACTTTGGGTGCATCTCCTTTGAAGCGCGGTCCCAATTTTGAATATACTGGCTTAACCGCCACTATGACCTCCTCCACCTCGTCTTTGGAAACGAACTCTATACCGGGACTTTTGACGGTGCTCAAAATATCATCTTCGCACCCATGGAGCACCTTTTTTTCCCATGCACTGGGTTCCACAATTTTCAATATAGGTATCTCAGCGCTTAGGGCTATACCTTCGTCGCTCTTCCATCTTCTAACCGCATGTATGATATCTTTGACCAACTCTCCTTCCTTCATGGATTCAGGATCGTCCAATATGGGTTCGGGCCATGAAGATACATGTACGCTTTCATCACCTTCGGATCCCTTGTAATACTTGTGGTATATCTCTTCGGTGATGAAACACATTATAGGTGCCAGCATCTTCGTGATACCCAAACCCACCTGGTAAAGTGTGTACTTCACCGCTTCATCATCTTCGGTATATATACGATGTTTTATCATCTCGATGTAGTGGTCCGCAAGAACGTGCCATAAGAAGTATTCGACCTCCTGGAGAGCCTTATCGTACCTGTATCCATCCATGAATCGTGTTGCCTTACTAACGACCTCGCTGTATTTACTCAGGAGCCATATATCCACAGTCCTCAGTTCGGCTATTTCCTCTATCTTCTTATCCAGGGAATCACCGATGAACTTCTGTATATTCCATAATTTGTTCCTGATCCTCTGTCCCCGCTTCAACCATTTTTTCTCGAACTCGGCGTCCTCACCGGCTTTGTTAGAACTGCTGAGGTATCTTATCGCATCGGCGCCGTATTCGTCGGCGATCTCTTCGGGATCTATTATCACACCCCTAGAGGATGAGAAAGCTTTACCTCCTGGAAGCATGAGATATCCGTGTATCAGTATGTCATCCCAGGGCTTTTCTTCTGAATGGAACAAGCTTTTAACGATGGTGTTGAAGGCCCAGAAGCTGATTATATCGTGTGATTGTGGCCTTAGACTGAATGGGAACACCTTATCGAACAGTTCGGAGTCCTCTATCCATCTTGTGGCGATGTAAGGTGTAAGTGAAGAAGTTGCCCACGTATCAAGGACGTCCTCTTCAGGTTCGAATTCGTCACCACCACATCCTTCACATTTACCTCTTGGTTCATCTACCAAGGGATTCACCGGCAGCTGATCGTCTTCAGCCAGCTTTACTTCACCGCACTCTTTACAGTACCATACCGGAAAAGGGATACCGTGGAACCTCTGTCTTGAGATGCACCAATCCCATTTCAACGATTTGACCCAGTTGTCGTACCTGACCTTCATGTGTTCCGGATACCAGTTCAGGTCTTCCCCCACTTCCAGGTACTTATCACGCAGGTCTAGGTACTCGATGAACCACTGTTCGGTGATGAGAAATTCTATAGGTGTATCGCACCGTTCGTGTACATTAACGTCATGTGTTATATCCCACTGTTCACCCAGGTACCCTTCCTTTTTTAGGTCCTCTAGTATCATGCGCCTAGCTTCGTAAACATCCGACCCGACGTATTCACCGGATTTGTCGGTCATATGCCCGGTTTCGTCGATGGCTATGCGCAGTGGGAGGTCGTGTGTGTACCACCAGTCGATATCTGTTTGATCACCGAAGGTACAGCACATCACTACGCCGGTACCGGTCTCCATATCGACTTTGTCATCCTCTATTATAGGCACTTCCTGACCAAATATGGGGATCACGGCCTTTTGACCGATAAGGTGTGCATTTTCTTTATCATCGGGATGCACGAACACTGCAACACAAGCAGGAAGCAGCTCCGGTCTAGTGGTAGAGATCGTTATCTGCCCCCCGTCTTTGAGGTCAAATAAGATATTGTTGAACATCCCCTCTTTCTCGATGTCGTCGGTCTCCACTTGAGATATAGCGGTTTCACAGTGAGGGCACCAGAGTGTGGGAGATTCCTTCCTATACTCCCTCCCCATCTTGTAGAGCTCGATGAATGATCTCTGTGAAGTCCTCCTTGAGCGTTCATCGATGGTTCGGTAGAATATACTGTAATCAGGGAAGGTACCGACTCGCTTCCACTTCCTCTCCAGATCTTCTTCGAGCTTTTTACTCTCTTCCAAACACAATTCTATGAACCTCTCCCTTCCAACGTCCTTGGGGTCCACGCCGGTCTCGTTCTTGACGTACAGCTCGGTGGCTATACCGTTGTCGTCGAAACCCCATGGATAGAACACATTGTAACCCTGCATCCTCTTGTATCTGGCGATCAGATCCATCTGAGTGTATGAAAAGGCATGGCCTATGTGCATCCTTCCAGAGATGGTGGGCGGCGGTGTATCTATCGAGAATATCGGCTTATCCGATCCAGGGTCGAAGCTGTATATGTCGCTATCTTCCCATTTTTTAAGCCATTTATGTTCCATTTCGATGAACTCTTCGATTCCAGAGGAAGACATGGTGCGTACTAACTTGGATCAAGACTTTAAATTTTCGGTGTGCGGAGTAGATGCAGATGAAGGGGGGCCGGTGAGATACCATGATTCACTCCGCCTCTTCTTTTATTGGCAGTGTTCATAGCGGTGGCGATCTACCAAAAAAAGAAACAGTTAGTTATAACCTCACGAGTCTAAGGAAAAAACCCTTCACTGAATACATAGGAGGTGTAAAGCTCGAATTCGTAGATGGTACAGAAAGTGTAAATATTAAAAAGGAAAGAGATACATGGGATTATACTAATGACGCATGGAAGACCCACCGAGCAGGGCCGTGCGCAAGACGATCGAGGAGCTGGACGATATTTTGAGCGCATATTGGTGAAGGCAGGACTATCGAAACACGAAAATATTCACAGAACCCGTTCAATTTTGGGAAACTGACGTGTTTAGAAAACTACTTGAGAATTCTAAAGAAGGCTCTATCGGTTCAGTAGGTTCCAGTAAATATACCTCTGAGCTTTGGGTGGTGTTAAGATTTAAAATATTGTTACCATATCATCGATAGATTCTATGAGCATCCATCTTTACCGAGCCAGTGATCACATATTTTTTTATACCTCTGTTAGTCTGTAACTGATTGAACGCTTTGGACACCTATTTATGAGATCACCGGTAGCCAACTGGTGTACGAATATTCGACAATTATATCTAAGAAAACAGAACAGTTTAGTATTAAAGCAATATATATATATATAGTAGTATTCCCTTTTCCTTCAAGATAATATGGTAGGGGAAACTAAATTATACGCTTTTCTCAGCGTTTTATTGATCTTGAGCTCCGCTTCTGCTACATACATGTTTTTCTCGGATTACGGACGAGATACGGTTTTGGGATCCGACGATGAGCAGGACATACTGACGGATGATGACGGTCCGGTATGGCACTACACCGTACCGGTGGAAGTACACAGTGGGATGTTCGATAGGGAGGATAGGATTGTGTCTCAGGTGTTGAACGTTAGCAAAGAGATAGGTGGTATGGGAACCTTCGACGATAACTCGCTGCGTGTACACGAGACAAACGAGAGCTGGTATCCTCTGTGGGATTCTGTATTTCAAAAAAGATGGCTTGACGAAGATCGTGTAAAGATAAGCTGGCTGTTGAATGGAACCACGGCGGCCAACGATACCCGATTTTTTGTGATCCGGTTCGATACCGTAGAGAACGGTCCCAAACCGCCGTTGGACGATTTCGATCCTTTGATCGAGTTGGAGGAGGATGACGAATCAATCTGGCTGCTGGGTGACGATTACGAAGTGAAGATAGACAGGCAGCGCGGCGGCAGCAGGGTGGTCAAGTACGGTGATGGGGCGAGAAAAGGGTACGTGTTCGACACCACGTGGATGTCGTGGCACACCGATGCGTTGAATTGGAGGGAGAAGGGTGCGGAGGTGGAAGTTATGGACGAAGGTCCCCTTTACGCATCGCTGCGGATCACTTCCGCGGAGGGCGAGGATAGCTTCATATGGTATTTTTATCACGATTCTATGGGTATCGAAAGCGACGGTGGTCAGATGTCGTTCGATACTATAGCGGATAACGTTATCAACACCGACGGCACACTGGTTTGGAGTACCGGTTACACGGAGAACCTGACCAAAACCAACCCGTCCACCTCTCCAGGAGTACGAGCTGGACCTCCCGGCGATTTATCGCCGGGTAACGTACCGCCGGGTCCACCGGGAGACGGTACTCCACCCGGTAGAAGGTACACGGTTCACCGCAACACCACCAACTTCTTCTATATGATCGGGCCGAAGGAGCGGGAGAAAGAGGATAGTGCGGGTTTCTGGGCGGTCACCCAGGATGGGCTGGTGCAGACCATCTACTGTGCCGGCGAGAAGGGACTTCGGTGGACCATGAACGGCACCGCGGCACGTTTCGGTTTTGCCGGTTACGATAACACGTTCAACGTTACCATGGATTACCAGTTTTCACCCACCATGGTCCGTCATCGTACCATCGTGCGTATGAGTGATACTAGGATAACGGAAGAAGTGCGTTTCGAGGAGCAGATGTTATTCGTCGAAGACGGTTTGACGGTTTTTGATGGAGGTAGTTTGACCATGATAGACATGGAAACCTATGTGGCCGGATCTTTCTTCGTTGGGGTTACAGGAGAGGCATCCATCGAAGGCTCTAAGATATCTATCGAGGATGCGGGAAACGGAGAACGTGGGCTGTATGCAGCGGGAAGGTTGGATCTGATACGGACTCATGTATCCACCAACCATGGACATCACCTTAAGGTGGCTTTGGGTAACGAGGCGTCGGTGATAGGCAGTACGTTCAGACGTCTTTGGAACGGTGTGGAGATATACTCGGACGACGTAGAGATGATCGATGTGGATATAAAGTACAGCGAGGGTGCAGGCATTCTGGTTACCGAGGGGAACCAGCCGGTTATCCAAGGGGGTGAGATAAGTAACTGCAAGTATGGATTATACTTGGGCGCGGATCAGGTAAACAGCACCGTACCTCCACCGAAGGCGGCCTTCGACTATACGCCTTCGGAGCCCACAGCGAACCAGCGGGTACGGTTAACCGACCGATCCATCAAGACGCACGCGTTCATGGAGTTGACCTGGTACTGGGACTTCGGCGACGGTACCACGAGTACGGAGCAGAACCCGACGCATTCGTTTTTTGCAGGGGTGTACACCGTTGAATTGATCGTAGTAGGTGAAGTCGGGGGTTACATCGCGGGCACCTCGAAAGCTACAAGGGTTATCACGGTCACAACTGAAGACTCTCCCACAGCGGGATTCACGATAGATCATCCCGGTTTGCCACCGGATGGAGAAATTATCACCCCTCAGCAACCAAAAACTTTCGAGAACATCACTTTCTTAGACCACTCCGAGGGTGCGGCCGGGGACGATTCACATCTGGTAAGGTGGGAGTGGGACCTTGGAGACGGTACCGTCGAGGAGCGAAACCAAGGTACGAATATAGTACATCGTTACGAGGAACCGGGGACTTATACCATCTCACTGACTGTGATAGACAACTTAGACCGAACACACACCGCTACTAGAGAACTGAACATCGCCAAACGAAGACCTGTGGCTAAATTCAGCTTTGAACCGCAGATCCCCGATATAGGAGAAACCATACAGTTCGATTGCGAGTCGTACGATGAAGACGGAGATATCGTCAGTAGGTTGTGGGACTTCGGCGACGGTACTACAAGTACGGAGCAGAATCCGACGCATTCGTATGGTAGAGGACATTACACCGTCAAACTAGCCGTTGAAGATAACAACGGTGCCGAGCACAGCAGCACCCGGACGATCACCGTAGGAAAACCACCTGTAGCCCGTATCTCGGAGTACAAGATAGTGGGTTCTTACGAATTAGGTGAAGACGGCATTTGGCGTATGAAGGTAGAACTTGACGGAAGCGGATCCTCTGTAGAGGATGGAGAACTCGTGAATTATCGGTGGGAGTTCGTCGACCATGACGGTACAGAGACGGTTATCGAGGGCGAAGATAAGAAGGAGGTTACTCATACTTATGAACACACTGAACCAGTGGTGGGGTTCAATTTCCCTAGACTCACGGTTACGGACAACTTAGGCTTGACTCACACTACGTCCACTCGTGTGGTGTCTTACTATCCTGATGGATTCACGGTCTCCGATGTGCATGTGTTCGATAACGAAATCGGTATATTAATCACAGGTAATGGAGAGAATGAGGATGGTGAGATCGGTGAAAAAGTAAGCGTAACTGGGACCTACGTCAACATCTTAGATAGTACCGTACACAACAACCTTATCGGTATTCTTTCCGATGGAATACATTTTGCAATTAAAGACACTCATGTGTTCAACAACTATTGGTTCTCAACTATGGTTAATGGCGAAGGTGACCTAACATTGATGGTACCTGTGACTGGTGCGTACGATAGAAGATCTGCATTCTTTTGGAACTTCGGTTCGGATTGGGATCCCGATGAAGATCGATCAGGTGATGGACTATCTTGGACGGACGAATTGTGGAGGTACGGCACAGACCCCTTTTTACCGTCCGATATCACCGTAGATACCGACGGAGACGGTCTAACGAATCAAGAGGAAGCCGACGTATACGGCACCGACCCGCTTAGCCCGGATACCGACGGGGACGGTCTATGCGACTATACTGAAGTGAGAGGTCTGGTATTGAGAAGTGTAGTGGATTTAGAAGAAAAAGGTCAGCGGTTCTTCTTAACATACGAGGAGGCCATGGAAGCCTACGGTAGAGTTGATAGGGATTTCAACTACTTCACGAATCCACTAAACCCAGATACCGATTTCGACGGTCAGGTTGATTCGAAGGACCTTATACCAAAGGATTACGACATGAACGGTGACGGGCGGATAAATCATGTGAGCCTTGTTGATCCTGACTCGGATTATTACGTCGAGAGGATAGCGTGGGCGGCTAACCATGATCCGTGGCTGGACAGGGACGCGAACGGCAATCTGATCGGTTCGTACGACATGTCCGGTGACGGTGTGCTCAACGAACACGCCGAAGATATGACTAGGGATGGCATGCCTACTTCGTACGAGAAGCAATACGGTGTGGCCAACGGTGGCTGGCAGCATCCGTATCTGTACAATGCGAGATATGCAGTGTTGTTGGCATCAGGTTCGTCGAACCCGGATAGGAATTACCCCGCTTACTGGAATGATATTTATTATCTGTATAAAGTTTTAACTGGAGATTACGATTATATTGAAGAGAATGTACATTTATTGTATTCAGAATGGGATGGTGTCGATCATTCAAATGGTAATCCCGCAATAAATGATAACGCATCAAGAGAAGGATTAGAACGTTCATTGGACATAGTTCGTACTCGTATCACCACAAACGACTTTTTATTATTCGCCTACAGAGGGCACGCAACTGATCCTGAAGAGAAGGAAAAAAAGGTGGATGGACACTCTGTTTATCCCTATGGAGATAAGGAAAAAGAGGTGCGGGGTGATAGTACATTGATTCTTGCATATGAACCACCTGGGTGGGATATGTTGAATTACTCTGAACTGAATGATATTTTTGAAGAAATGTACTATAATCGCATGGGTATATTATTGGGTACTTGTTTTAGCGGAATCGCACTTGATCATCTTTCTCGCCAAGACCGAATCATCACGACATCCGCTGAAGCTGATGAAAAATCATATTGCACTCTTGATACAGAAGAAACAGGCGCATTTTTCTATGAAGGTAAAAGGATAATCGCCCTCATTCCTAGTAAATATCCTGGTTTAGTTAGGAGCCTTGGAGAAATATCTAGCCCATATTCACTCAACTATGCTTTTGATAAAGGGTACACTGCATGCAGGAATAATTACAGTGGATGGATTATAGGTATACCCATTAGTGACGGTAGATCTACACCGCAGATCAGTAATAAAGAATTGGCGCAAAACACGTATATATGAAGATTGAACTAAGTGTGGTGAAGAAGATGGAAAAAAAAAGGAAGGTCCTAGTGGTTGTAGTTTCCTCGATAATAATATTTCTCATCCTTGGCACTTTTTACATGATGGTCCCCGTGCATAGTCCAGGGCGGACTCTAGCTCCCCGTGTAATACTCTCTGTAGAGAGCGAAGAAGAGGTATGGGAGATCTCAGTCGATGGAATCGAGGAGGGGAGGTCTTTGTCCTCTCTTTCTATTGAAGACGTAGGAACATTGGTATGTGGGTCGGATTCAGAAGAATTCGTATATCTTGCTGATATCCGAGATACATGGTGTGACGATTGGGGCATCATATGGCATGATATCAACGATGATGGTATGCTGTCTGTAGGTGATACCATAGTGATATCAAAGGAGGGAGGTGAAGCGGGACGACTTCAACCAGGAGTTCGTGTCACATTGTACGGTGCTGGATACACCACCATCTCTGACGGAGATGAAGTATATGCCATTTTTAAAGGAGAGATGACGTTGCCCGATGGATATGTAAATGAGGCTGGTTGATACTAAAGACGAAGATATAACGAATCAAGTGAAAGTTGATGCTTACGGCACCGGACCGCTGAGTTCGGATATCGATGGTTCCGGTTTGACTGACCATCAAAACAAAGACCCTATCAACAATTCGCTGCCGTTATAGTAACACTTATGGAAGCGAAAAAAAACCTTTCATCACTCGATATTTTGGATATTATCGCAACCTAATATAGATATCACTAACTATTTGTTCAATATCTTTCCAGTTTTCCGTCTCTAAGTGCCTTCTTCAAGCAGAGCTGTAGTGTGATCAATCCTATGGCCAATCCTATGAGACCCGCCACTGGCATCACGATCAGGTCAGTGGTCGGTATATAACCGTGGGTGATGCTTGTTCTGATACCGTTCAAGGCGTAGGTGATGGGTATAGCTCGGCTGATATACTGTGCCGCTCTAGGCAGGGCTTCCACCGGGAAGAACACTCCGCAGAAAAATTGGAATGAGAAGAAGATCACCGTGAATACCGCCTGGATCTCCTTGTACAATATGGCGACACCGGCGATTGCGAATCCGAAGCCTATCACCGAAAGCCAGGCAAGTACCAGGAAAAGGAAAGACGGTACTGTCATATTCAGGCTGATACCGAAGACCAGTTCGGCAACCAACCACATCTCAACGAAGTTGAGCATCGACACCGTGAATCCCGACAGTGCGGTGGCCGATACTGGTATCATCAGGTGATTCGGGAGCATGTATATGTTTTTGAAAGTACCTATGTGCTGCTCCCATCGAATACTCCACGAGGAATCGAAGAATCCGACCCGTATGAACCTCCATGTGATTATACCGGTCACCATATACATGGAGAAACCTCCGGGAGCACCGGTACCACCGGCATCATCTATGGTTCTACCCAGGACACCGAATACACTCACCCACACAATGGGGTAAAGCAGCATGGCGATGAAGTTGAGTTTGTAAGACCAACGCCTCTGCCAATCCCTGACCACGAAGGCCCAAAGTATGGTAAAGTACTCCTTCACATCCACGATGTCGCCTCCTCCCGCTCCTTATCACCCTCTTCGGTGTGTCTGATGAAAGCTTCTTCCAGCGTGGGTTCCTTGACCGATAAGTCGGATACCCTGACACTCTTCACTATCTTCTCTATTACCTCGTGGATCCTTTCTCCGTCCTCAAGATAAACACGAACTTTGTTGCCTTTTTTCTCGATGTGGTCTATGGCTTCGTCAGTCAGATTTAAAGAATCCTCACCCGTCATAGTGAACTCTACAAGTCTTTTCGGGAATATTCGTTTCTTCAACGCCCCCGGTTTACCTACGGAGGTTATCCTACCTCTGTTGAGTATCGCTATACGTTCGCATAGTTCCTCCACCTCGAACATGTTGTGGCTGGTGAATATGACTGTTTTCTCTTCCCTATCCATGATATCTTTTAACAGGGATCTAAATTTTCTGCTGGAGACGGGATCCAGTCCAAGGGTGGGTTCGTCTAAAAACAGTATCGGAGTATCCCTGATAAGATTACGAACGAGATTCAATTTCTGTCTCATCCCGGTTGAGTAATCCGCCAACCTTTTTTCGTAGTCCTTCTCCTCCAGCCCCAATCTATCACCAAAATCCTCCATCTTATCTTTCCAATCGTAAACCCCGTACAATCTAGAGAAAAAGCTCATGTTCTGATAAGCGGTGAGCCTTCTGTAGAACTTATCACGAGCTGTTATTATATCAACCATGGCCCTTACTTTTTGAGGCTGCTTCACCACGTCGTAGCCACCAATCATAACCTTCCCGCCATCCGGGAGCAGCATGGTGGACATGATCTTGACCGTAGTGGTTTTACCTGCACCGTTGGGCCCTAAAAGACCGAAGACCTCGCCCTTTTTCACTTTAAAGGATATACCATCTAAAGCTGTGGTGCCGTTAAATTCCTTTCTCAGTTTTTTTACATTGATCACTATAATCAACACTTGCATCACGAAGCAAATGTTATAAATTTTTTGGGTTCTGTGATGAGGATGTCAATCGATAACTTTTGGTATATATTCCTGTATATCCCCTGGTAATGTACCCCATCCGTATTCTTCAGAAGCTAGTTCTCCTGCTCTGCAGGTGATATATACTCCTAACCTGGCGGCGTCGAATGCACTCATCCCTTTAGAAAGAAGAGCTCCTACAACACCTGCAAGTGTATCACCGGTTCCTCCGACGGTCATCGTCGGTGACCCAAAATCGTTGTGTTTAAATCTACTACCATCGGTAACATAGTCGACCTCACCCTTCAGTATCAATGTTACATCTCTGTCAGCCGCAAAATCGTCGGCGGCCTTAGTCGATAATTCCTCACTTCCGGTCATACTGCGGAATTCGGCTTTATGAGGTGTTAAAACCGCCTCGCCGGCGATCGAGGCACTCCTAACCGCCATCAGAGCATCTGCATCGATGACCTTTGGGATAGTTATGTTCTCCATCAGAGTCTGCAAAGATTCCAGGGTAGCGTCGTCCTTGCCTATACCCGGACCGATAACTACTGCATCACATTCCTCGGCAAGTTCGATAGCTTTTTCAACGTTATTGGATGAGATAATATCGCCCTTGAGGGGGTGCACTATAAGATGAGGGTCATAACCAGCTATGATCGAAGCCACCCTAGAAGGCACTGCGAGATGTACCAGGTCAGAACCTGTACGATAGGCTGCTTTAGCTACCAAAGCAGGTGCCCCCGTGTACGGACCTCCGCCTATAACAAGCAATCTACCGTTCTCTCCTTTATGGGAAGATTGTTTTGGAGATGGGTATAGAAGAATCTCTCCCGGCCCCGTATATTTAACTGCTTTTTCCGGCACACCTATATCCCTGATAACGATCTCTCCACTGTTTTCCGTGTTCATGCCTTCTTTCACATCATGGAATGTTACAGTTATATCTGGTTTTACAGCCAAATCGGCTCCCAAACCGCTAGGTACGTCGATAGATACCACGGGGGACTCGCTATCGTTTATTCTTTCTATCACACTTCGATAGGGTTCCCTAACCTTTCCTGAGATACCGGTACCCAGCATACCGTCGACGATAACATGTTCATCTACATCGGCCCGATCGAATTTATCTACCACCTTACAATCTAACTTATCTAGGTTTTTACGGGATATCTCCGACCTGATCTCTTCTCGCCCTTTCACCAAGTAGACTATAACTTTCTCTTTTTGAAGATAACGTGCGGCAACGTAAGCATCACCGCCGTTGTTACCAGTACCGCATACAAACAAAAATTTACCGTTTTCAAACCTTGCCTTCAGCTCTTCGGCTAGTGACTTACCTGCATTCTCCATAAGTTTGAGGGGAGGTACACCTCTGTATTCCGAGTTCCTATCCATCACTGCTACTTCGGTAAAAGGTATCATGAACACAATATCGTACTACCGGGTAATATCTGTTTTGGAATTTTGTTAGAATCCAAAGAGATCAATTTTGAATTTTAGATATCGCTGAAGTTATGAAACTCTCAAGAAAGTGGAAAATGATATATATATTGGACCCTTTTATGGTCTAGCACAGTATCTTAGGATAATTAGAGAGGTGTTAACTATGGTGAAACCTATAATATACAACACTTTAAGAAGATTAGCGGCAGAAGAAGGAATAGACCTATGTTACCTAATAACCAAAAAAGGTAATGTGCTGGTCGGTCTTGGAGATGTTAAAAAATCAATCGAGGTTAGCTTTGGAACTCTTACCGCTACGATATACGGCGCATCTCTACAAACGAATAAGATACTTGAAGAAAAATATCCTCGAAGGATCTTAGTTGAAGATATGAAGGGATACATGATGCTCAAATATATTGATAAAAATCACTTTCTAGTTTTAAGGATCAAAAAGGAAATGGATACTAAGACCTTGGAGAAAGAGATAGAAAATGCTTGTTGGACTTTATCACAAGAGATATAAAAAAAGGTCCCGACTCCCGGATTTTAGTCAGAATCAAAGATTCTAACTACTCACTGATCAGAGATTAGTTCGTGAGCAGGAACTGGTTCCTACAACTCACTGATCAGAGATTAGTTCGTGAGCAGGAACTGGTTCCTACAACTCACTAATCAGAGATTAGTTCGTGAACCGGGGTTCAAATCAATAGAAAATCATGGTCCCGACTCCCGGATTTGAACCGGGGACCTGGTGATTTCCGCGGGTGAATCGGGTCAAAGCCCGATAGTTTTAAATTCCAACTACAGTCACCCGCTCTAGCCAGTCTGAGCTAAGTCGGGAAGTTATGCAGATGTAAACCAGGTGACTAACACCTAAACATGTTTATTATTTATCCTTTTCGTTCAGTTTACTAGTGATTTGCATCTTCATAATTTGACCTTTAAAAAATAGAACGAAACTCAGATTAGATAAACAATGTTAAATAGTCGATACGACCATAACATATAATATATTTAAAGTCTAAGTGATTTCAATGCCAAACAAAGTATTCAAAATGGTTGTGAAGGATTTGGATTTTGTGGGAGAAATACTTTCAGTAGGTATAACAAAAAAGGGCGTTATAAAAGAGGGTGCTGATCCCGATTCAGTAACCATCCCACAGATGAAAGTCGCTTTAAATAACCATATAGTTCCATCACTTTATTCATTCGTATCTAAGAAAAAAGCAGAAAGCTGGAAGAGGAAGGTAATTAAAAAATTAGATCAGATGGAGGGAAACTGATGAAATTAGATTCGATAACGATGGACGATCTTTTAAAATCGAAGTCAAAAAAGTACATCTATTTCGTTCTAGCGGTCATATTCATGATATCATATTCGCTGGTTCCATTTATCGGACGCGGATCTATAATCGCTAGCATAGTCGGAATAACTTCCTTCATAGTAACCATAATCAGCTTCATATATCTT
The DNA here is from genome assembly GCA_003560595.1 of Thermoplasmata archaeon. Taxonomy (GTDB): domain Archaea; phylum Thermoplasmatota; class Thermoplasmata; order Halarchaeoplasmatales; family Halarchaeoplasmataceae; genus Halarchaeoplasma. Next base: position 37,721 of record PWKY01000052.1, read on the forward strand.
TTCAAGCTATATGGTGTAAAGAGCAAAGAAGGTTGGATTTGGTTATTGTTCATACTCGGACTGGTTCTTATGATTTTTTCCAGGATCGCTGACCTATCGGACCATACGTTAGCGTATTTTATCCTTCGCCTATCAGCTAAACCAACCTTGATAATCGGATTATTAATGAAACTCAATATATCAGGTATTGATCTAGGCCAGAATGAAAAAACAATATTATCTATCACTTTTGCAGGATGGTGGCTTTTGGTATTCATCTCATCCTTGGTTCCCGCATTGTATAGAGGATTCGATTACAGATCCGATATGTTCGCAATCTTTGCGATCACCGAAGTTTTTGCACTGATGGTCGCCTGTATTATACTTTTAACGATAAAGGCAAAGGGTTGGTACTTTTTTGCTTTGGGAGTGGTCTTGATTTCCATGGGAGATATATTCTACATGCCCGCTGAAGAGTACGGGCTAATATATCCAGGATCCCCGATCTCTTTGTTCTGGTATCTTGGCCTTTTGTTGACTGCATACGGTGCTTATCACTTGCGAAGGGAATATCTTGAGATGATAGCAATTTGAATGTATCATGGACTCGTTGCAGCAGCTCGTAAAGGATCGCATTATAGACCTGAATACTAGAAAATAATAAGTATCTTGAGTTCTAGTTGAAGATATGAAAGGGTTAACTTACAAAGACGCCGGTGTAGATATAGATGCTGAAGAAAACGGTATCTCAGCTATAAAAGAATCATTAAGATTTACAAGGAAAGGGCTAGGCGAAGCTATGAAGGGGGAATTTACCGGCCTGATAGATTTTGGTGAATATGCACTGACGCTGTGTACAGACGGTGTTGGTACTAAACTTCTAATAGCAGATATCATGGAAAAGTGGGATACCGTTGGTATCGACTGCATCGCTATGAATGTTAACGACACGATATGCCAGGGAGCGGAACCCATCGCATTCGTTGATTATTTAGCAGTAGAAAGACCGGATGCTAAATTGATGAAAGAATTAGGCAAGGGCTTGAATAAAGGTGCTGAATTAGCGAACATATCCATAGTCGGTGGAGAAACCGCAACCCTCGGAGAGATAGTCAAAGGTTTCGATATAGCTGGCACTGCTCTAGGATATGTAAAAAAACAAGATATAATCGACGGTAAAGATGTGGTTGTTGGAGATAAGATAATTGGATTACCGAGCTCGGGTATACATTCAAATGGATTCACTTTGGTCAGGAATATCATAGAATCGGCAGGGTATGATTATCACCAAGAATGGGAACATGGTGTGATAGGAGATACTCTGCTTGAACCCACACGTATATACGTTAAAACAGTGGTAGATTTAGTAAATAACTACCATATCAAAGGTATGGCCAATATAACGGGTGGCGGTCTTAGAAACTTAAAACGCATCAATCCATCATACGGTTACAAAATCGACGAACCACTACCGGTGAACCCGATATTTGATTTTTTACAGGAGATGGGTAAAGTTAAAACCAAAGAGATGTACCAGACCTTTAACATGGGTATGGGTTTCGCATTGATAGTTTCCCAAGATGTCGCCAAAGAGGTGGCTGAAAGAGCCGGAGGAAAAGTAGTAGGCGAAGTGATCAAGGAACCATGTGCTTTTCTAGAAACTAAAGATATACGATTTTGACCGCAGTTCAACTCTGCGGTTGAATGTATCTACCTCAAAGGTCAACTTATTAAATTTTATTTTCAATATAATTATAAATACTCCCGGTGATATGTAGTAAATATGAAACAAAGCAGCAAAATAACAAAAACCGCATATGACCTTTCGAGCCTCTTATCAACATACGGCGTTGTCAGGTAGATAAGAGGACCGATAAAAAATCAAAAACATTTCCTTCTTTTTTCACTTTTTTTCTGCAACAAAATTAATTTATCACATCATACCTATTAACAGAGATGACAAAGGAGAAGGGGTCGTCTAAAAACGTAGCTCTAGGTTCGACCGCCTTGAATATACTGCTTTTCATGGTCAAAGCGGTATTAGCGATCCAGATAGCTAGCCTCGCCCTTCTCACCGACTCTATACACACACTAACCGATAGTGTTAGCTCGATAGGTGTATACCTTGGTTTACGCTTGTCGGATAAACCTCCCGACGAAAGGCACCCATATGGGCATGGTAGGGCGGAACACGTGGCTATATTACTGGTGGGGTTGCTGTTGATGATGACCGCTCTAAAATTCTTGTCCGATGGCGCTCTCGCCCTCGTGCACGGTACTTCATACTTTGTCGTCAGCCGAAGGGTGATGATGGTGATCGGAGGTACCGCCATAGTCAAGCTCGGGATGTGGGCGTGGAGCTATGTGGTAGGTAAACGTGAAAAAACAGTATCTCTTCAGGCGGATGCATGGCATCATCTGTCAGACGTTTTCACAACCGTAATTGTGATAATAGCCCTCTGGGGCGCCAACAAAGGCTATCATTATCTGGATGCCTTCGTTGGGATCGGGATCTCACTATTCATAATCTACTTTGGGTTGAATTACACGAAAAAGTCAATCGATAATCTCCTGGGCAGCGCGCCATCTGATTCGTTAGTCGAGGATATAAAAGAAACGGCGGAATCCTTCGGCGGAGTTAAAGAAGTTCACAGTATCAAGGTCCACGACTATGGGAGACGTCTAGCTATATCACTTCACATGACGCCAAAGGCTTCTAAGTCATCTTTACAAGCTCACAGCATAGCTCATTCCCTTAAAGAGATGCTTGAAGAAGAATTCTCTGCATCTGTAGAAGTTCATCACGAGCCATGGCAGCCACCTGTAAAAAAGATAAGTTCTTTGATCGACGGGATCACCGATAACATGGGAGGCGTTAAAGAGATACACAAAATAAGGTTGATGGAAAAGGAAGAGGGTTTTTTCATATCCATGCATCTTATACTACCCAAAGGTACCAGTATTGAAAAAGCACACGTCGTGGCCACGAAGGTCGAAGAAAGTATCAAAAAGGAGATATCTGAAAAACTGGGTTTGGACATGGATGTTCAGGTGCATATGGAGCCGTGTGATGAAGATTGTGAGTACTGTAACGTTAAAGAACACTAACTATACACTACTAAATTCATAATTGTTCTTCATTAACATCTCTAAATATCCGCGTAGATCTATG
>PWKY01000014.1 GCA_003560595.1 Thermoplasmata archaeon
GGGACTAACGTCCCTCTTTTACTTCGGGCAAAGCCCTTGTAATGCGCAGGAAGAAACAAGTTCTTCCTCCTCTACTTTATTTTCATTCGCTCCGCTACAGAAAACTAAAGTATACACCGGACTAACGTCCGCTTACTTTTTTGTTTATTCGCTTTGCTCATATACGAAAAAAGTGCGTAGGAAGCAAAACTTCCTTCTTTTCAATCACTTTCCTCGCTACTCTCGTAAAGGTAATTGAATGCGGGGGAAGGGATTTGAACCCTCGAAGACCTATATCACAAGGTCCTAAGCCTTGCCCCTTTGGCCATGCTCGGGTACCCCCGCAAGGATGAAATTTAGGTAAAGGTAGAAACAAACGGTTTCTGATGTTTATTCATTATTGCATATGGTTGAAATAGAATGGGATATTAAAACCGCATTCTTATATTCCTTTGATAGGTTAAGAGAGGGAACTAATGCACTTCAATAAGAGAGTTTTGGTCGTTTTAAGGACACCTTTCTCCCCGAGGGGGATCTGTGGTACTCGCCGAACTCCTTCAGTTTTCTTAGCTCTTCAGTTTTTAATACCGGTCCTTCGACACAAACCCGTAGGCCGTCAACTACACATGAACCACATAGACCGATACCACATTTCATGTACCTTTCTAGTGAAGCTTGTACAGGAATATCATGATTATCTGCTATCTTGAATACTCTTTTCATCATCAGTTCAGGACCACATGTGATCACAAGGTCGATATCTTTGAGTAGATCTTCCATAATGTCTGTGACGAATCCATGGTAACCTGCAGATCCATCGTCGGTTGCAACATGTACCTCTGAAAGTTCCTTGAAACGGTCGTAGAACAACAATTCATTCAAAGTCCTAGCACCAAGAGCACATATCACCTCTTGACCTTTGAAAACCGCCTTTGTAACTGCAGGGAGTATTGAGGCTCCTCCGATACCTCCAACAACTGCAAGAACTCTTTCTCCTTCTAACTCGTAACCTTTTCCGTAGGGGCCACGTATCCCGATCCTATCTCCTACATCCAATCCATGTAAAGCCTCTGTCCCCTCACCGATTTTACGTACAGTGATAGCTTTAAGATCTTTATCAAAGGAAAGGCTCATAGGTACCTCATCCACCCCTGGGACCCAAACCATAACAAACTGCCCAGGAACATAATCTAAGTCATAGTTAAAATAAAACGTCTTTATAGATGGTGTCTCGGGCACTATTTTTTTAATCTCAACGATATCCATGCGCGTCATATGATAACCTATAAGGTAGTGTTGTAAAATAAATTTATTGAATGTTATGAGAAAAGATTTAAATCTAATGTATATCATATTGGGTTCCTTAGGGGTAGCATGAAAGCAACAGACATTACATCAAACCATACACGAAAAGAGATGAATGCTATGGCAGAAGAGCTAGGTATAGAAAATCCAAGCTCTTTCAAAAACAAAACAGAGCTAGCCAAATCCATGGCGCCGATCATCGAAAAAAAGATGGAAGAAGAAGCTATTCCAGAGGGTGTTGTAAAGGTCAAATCACTGCTAAAAGAACTACGAGATACAGAGATACCAACAGATAGATTCAAGGATAAGCTAAAAGATCTCACAGACAGCAAAAAAAGAGGTGCTATAGAAGAGGCTAAAAACCTCATAGACGAATTGGTAGACGAAGCGACGTATATTCTTAACATCGATGAAAGGCTCAGCGAATTAGACGATGAGCTTGAATCTATCAACGATAACGAGCTGAGGGGAGAAGTGCAGGAAAGCGTTGAAGTAGTGATAAAAAAAGCAGAAAAAGGAAATTTTGATGAAGCGCTCAAAGAGATAGACCAGGCTATCGAATACACAAAGGGTTACAGAGATAGAGTTGAAACAAAAAAAGTAGAACTTGAGGAAAGGGTTGAAGACGCAAAAAAAAGGCTATCAGAACTGAGGGAAACCGCCATAAGTATAGACAAGATAAAGAATTTGTTTAGAGAAGGATTGAATGCTAAAAAAGAAGATCAAGTGGATTTAGCATTAGAAAAGATACAAGAAACCATCGATAAATCTATAATGGTACAGGATATATTTGAACGTCTCAAAGAGGGTAAAAAATTATTACAAGAGATAAAGAACAAGGATATAGCATTTAAATCGTACCTAGATATACTTAAGACCGGCAAAAAGAAAGCTGATGAAGGAGACTACAAATATTCCATACAGTTATTAGATGACGCAATCAACGATATGAATCAAGAGTTAGAAGATAAAGAAGAGTTGGAGTTAAAGAGAGATGATGTCGAAAAAAAGGTGAGACACATTCAACGTAAGATCGAAGCAATCGAGAATGCGATAAAGGTAGTTAAGAAGGATTTAGACGATATCCTGAAAGGATAACTTATTTAACAGTGGACTTGATTTATGCGAACATGTATTGGAGAAAGTCCGTATCATGTTTATGTGTGATCGCTATGTTATTACTCCCCTTAACGATGGTAGAAGGTAATTCAAATGTCAACCCGACCGCGACTATAGAAACCAATAAAGGTACTATAGTTTTAGAGCTTTTCGAAAACGATGCACCAAAGACTGTAGAAAATTTTATCAGATACGCTGAAGACGACTTCTACTCTGGTCTCATCTTCCATCGAGTAAAACAGGATTTCATGATCCAAGGTGGAGGTTTTGAGCCGGATATGCAAGAGAAAGAAACTACTTATCCACCCATACAAAATGAAGCAGAAGAAAGCGGTCATCGGAACAAAGAAGGGACTATAGCTATGGCACGTACACAAGAGCCACACTCAGCCACATCTCAGTTCTTCATCAATATCGATGATAATGATTTTCTGGATTGGGATAGAGCTCAGGACGGTTGGGGATACTGTGTATTTGGAAAGGTGATCAGTGGGATGAACGTGGTGAACAATATAGCATCCGTAGAAACGACCAACGTTGGTCAATTCGATGATGTACCCGTTGAAGATGTTGTGATAGAAGATGTGTCGATTACATATGATGAAATCGTAGAGTCACAACCCGAAGATTCCGAACCATTCTACAAGAACATACTATTCCTCCAGATAATCATATCCTTGGTAGTGGCCACAGGCATAATTCTAGCTATTAGGTACAAAGAACGACAGGATTGACATCCCTGTATTATCTAAACAAAGATTTTCTTTGCCTTCAAATATGTCCTTACATCGGACGGAAGTCAGGACACCGATGAATATAGATTATACTCTCATCTTGAATTCTCATAAATATTAGAATTGTAAAAAACGCCGAGGGGGAGATTCGAACTCCCGAGGTGCAAAGCACCAGAGGCTCTCGAGGCCACCGCCTTGGCCAGGCTAGGCTACCTCGGCATAGATAAGCCCTTAGAGAACTGTTCTATTTAAGAGTTTATTCCGTTTGATTTTTATATGCCCTTTATATCGGGCTTATATATGAAGCGGCTGGTCATACCAATAATGTGCATATTTCTGATGGTATCGATGACAATGATTGTTGAAGTGAAACCAGAAACTTCTGAAGATCTTTTACTACCTACCACATATGAAACTGTGAGATCGGTGGAAAGCTTCGATTGTTACACAGATACAACTCTGTTCACCTCCCCGGATTCATCCTACGAAGTTCTTATGAACTTTTTAAATGGAACGAAATCAGATCTGATGATCGCTACGTATCAATTCAACTGCCAGTATATCTCAGAAAAGGTCAGTGAACTGGCATCCGAAGGTGTAAACGTAACCGTACTTGTTGACGGAGAACCAGTTAATGGGTTATCCGGGTCCACACTCTCCTCCCTAACTCGAATAAAAGGATCCGGGGGAAGCGTAAATGTGGTGAAAGAAACCGACTTCACCCACTTTCATGGAAAATATATATTACGTGATGAGGACCACGTACTGATAACCTCAGAAAACCTAGGTCGAACCGGTTTCAGCAAAGAGCCAACATGGGGGAACCGAGGATGGGGTGTCATAGTCAATTGTAGCTCCTTAGTAAGATATTATCGAGATATATATGAACATGATCTCGAACTATCATCGCCGATCACACCAGACGTACACCTGCAGCCCTACGAACCCTACACTGGATATTACGACCCTCAATTTGAAAGCCCGGTGATAGATGGTAACTTTAAATTCACACCGGTCACCGCACCAGAAACATCTTCTGAATTGATAAACATGATCGAAGGTGCGGAGGAGAGCATATTTGTACAGCAGTTCTACATCAGACATTGGGGTTACGAAGATAATCCACTCGTTGAAGCATTAAAAGATGCAGCTTTGAGAGGCATAATGGTAAAAGTACAGCTAGATTCCACATACTTTCATACGGAAAAGAACCAGGAGATAGTAGACGAGTTGAACCAGTACGCTAAAGACATGGAACTCGATCTAGAGGCGAGACTAGTTGGATACCGACAGGGCTTTCAATCTGTGCATAACAAGGGGATGATAGTCGACAGATCTAAAGTACTGGTATCCAGCATAAACTGGAACCTTAATTCTTACATGTACAATCGGGAGATAGCTTTGATCATCGAAAATGAGGAGGCTGGAGAATTTTTCTCAAACATTTTCCTCAGTGACTGGAAACTGCTTCCAAACAGACCTATAGCTGATGCTGGTAGAGATATAGAAGCTAGGGTGAATGAAATAATCACCTTCGACGGAAGTTACAGCTGGGATGATCAAAATATATCCAAATATCAATGGGACCTTACCGGTGACGGAATTTTCGATAGAGAAGGAGCTATAGTTAGATGGGCATTCGACCAAAAAGGAACCTACGAAGTTACTCTTAGAGTGGTTGATAAAGAAGGAGATACGGATGTAGATACAGTCACCGTATCTGTAAGTGAAAAAGATCACATCACGTCAGAAAGTAGAGGTTTATCGGGGATCATAGTGGTCCCCATACTTGTCATCATATTTATTTGGTTGTCTAAAAAGGTAGTAGATGCCTAACAGATCCTTGGTACAGGATCTCCTATAGGCGGCTCTAATATCCTTTTGCCACCTACTTCGGTCTTTAATATGACACCTTCTACATCCTCTACAACCTCGCCGATCATTCTAGCGTACCTACCGTTTTCTGTCTTTTTTACCTTTTCAAGCAACTTTTCGGCTTTAGAAGGATGAACCGCTAGGATCATCTTACCCTCGTTCCCGATGTTTAAAGGATCAATGCCCAACAATTCACCAGCGGATCTAACCCATGGCCTTATGGGAATACATTTTTCGATCAACTCGATAACGACTTCCGATTTTCTAGCCCATTCGTTAAGTGCGTTAGCCAAACCACCTCGGGTAGGATCTTTAGCGGCAGATACACCGCCTACACTCAATGCAGCGTCCATCACGTCAAAAAGGGGGGCAACGTCGCTTTCGATATCTCCATCAAAACCGTATCCCTCTCTTTCTGATAAGATGGTCATGCCGTGATCACCGATAGATCCGGAAACGATTATCTTATCTCCAACGTTAAGGTTCTTATCAGACAGCCAACGTGTTGTTCTGCCTCCGGCTAACTCAAAGTTGCTGTCTAAAAGACTGTGTCTTTTACCGATAGCTGATGTAGTCATTATCGGCTCGTCTAGATCGTCACGACCTATGACTTTGGTATCCCCAGCTAAAACCGGTACCCCGGTTTCCTTGCATATTTGAGCCGCACCCTCAAGCACTCGTTTCAACCGTGAATATGGGAAACCTTCCGGCAGCACTAAAGCAGAGGCGATAGCGATTGGCTGTCCGCCCATGGCCAATATGTCGTTGATAGTTCCACATATGGATAGTGAACCTAGGTTACCACCGCTAAAGAAGATAGGTTTAACAGTATGAGAATCGATGGTGAATACTATATTTTCTAAAACGGCGGAATCGTCAAGATCTTCCAAGCATATCTCACCACATTCGGAGCGGAACAGTGGAAGTATTTCTCGGTTTATCAACTGCTCCATCAATTCACCCCCTGCACCATCCTCCATCGAAATCGTTTGATCTTCTTCCATGTTAATCCTCAAAGGTTCTACCTTTATATTACTTTTCTTACCTTAAGCTTTTATTGCACTGGACTTATGTAGAATTATGAAACCTGTGGATAAAAGAACGGTACTCATCGCCAGCATATTTGCTATCATCTCTATCATACTTCTTATCATACTTCAGGCTGAGGGAATTTTCTTGGTTATCATATTATGGATGCTAGTGCCCGTGATGATAAAAAAGACCATCGATAAATTTAGAGGCCCTTGAAATATGGCGCAACTTTAAAATCCGCGTATCATATGACCCTGATAGTGATCGAATGACTATGGTAGGAATAATCGGCGGTACGGCTTTCAAAAACCTGGGAGACCTTAGACTAGATAATAAGGTCAATACTCATACACCCTGGGGAAGCCCCTCTTCACCGATATATAAAGGAACATTAGAAGGTAAGACAATTTCATTGATCTTTAGACACGGGGATAAACACGATATCCCACCGCACCGTGTGAACACTCGAGCGAACATTTATGCCCTCCAAAGAGAGGTTGACACTATAATAGGGGTTTCATCCGCTGGTGCACTGAACAAAGATATAGATGTGCCGTCGATCTCGATACCGAAAGATTACGTGAATTTTTGGAATATAGAAACATTTTATGATCAGTCTATAAAACATGTGACTCCAGAGATATCACCATCATTAAGGAAACGATTGATAAAAGGGGGAGAAGATATCGATAACATCGATATCAGAATTGAGGATGTTTACGTTCAAACTTCTGGGCCCCGGCTTGAAACGAAAGCAGAAGTTCGAATACTGCAAAACTACGGTGATCTGGTGGGAATGACCATGGGTTCTGAAGCAACGTTATGTAAGGAAATCGGTGTTGATTACGCTTCATTGGTTTCAGTAGATAACTACGCTAACGGTGTGATCAATAATGTAGTACGCTATGAAGATATCACTGAAAACGCCAAAAAAAGTCGAGGAGCAATTTTTACTGTTTTAGAAGATTGTTTTTTAGAGTGGGGTTGAAAATATGAGTATTTTGATCAAAGAATGTAGCATCATCGGTCGTGAAGGGGAATGGGATGTTAGGATAAAAGATGGAAAGATAGATGAGATCGGAGAATCACTTGATGGGGATGATATCCTGGATGGTAAAGGAAAATATCTATCGCCAGGGTTCATCAACACCCATACCCACGCAGCCATGACTTTACTTAGAGGCTATGCAGACGATTTACCTCTGGATAAATGGTTAAATGAGAAGATATGGCCATTGGAAGGTAAGCTCACCGCAGAAGATGTCTATTGGGGAACTAAATTAGCTTGTCTCGATATGATCAAAAGCGGGACCGTCGCATTCAACGACATGTACTTTTTTATGGACTCCGCCGCCCAGGCAGTAGAAGATATGGGTATGAAAGCTACGTTATGCTATGGATTCCTAGATATGGGAGATGAGGATAAGCTAGAAAAAGAGAAAGATAGTACACTTAAATTTATCAAAGATCTCGAGGGTATGGATAACATAAAACCAGCCGTCGGACCACATTCGGTGTACACAGTTTCTCAGGAGGGGCTTCAGTGGTGTTCAGAGCTGTCTGAAAAGATGGATATTCCCATACACATACATATAGCTGAAACTGAAAAAGAAATCAATGATATGGAAGGTTCGGTAGTTGAACATTTAGATAGGATGGGTTTACTTAACAAGAGAACTATCGCTGCCCATTGTGTTTGGTTGAACAAGGCGGAGATAGATATTCTTGCCAAAGAAAATGTAGTGGTAAGTCACTGTCCAGTTTCGAATATGAAGTTAGGAGTAGGTAAGCCCATGGATTACAGATCGATGAGAGAGGCCGGAGTTTTTATGAGCCTAGGTACCGACGGCTGCGCCTCAAATAACAATCTAGATATGTTCGAGGAAGCTAAAATAGCAGCCATACTACACAAGATGAAGGGGGATACTACTTTACTTCCAGCAAAAGAAACTTACGAGATGATGATACGAGATACATTACATACTGGTGGAGGTGCTGTTGAAGAGGGGAAAAGTGCCGACCTCATACTGATTCAAAAAGGCGTACCGGATCACCAGCCTATTTCGGATATCGTTTATACACTCAATGGATGCGCGGTCACAGACACTATAATAGATGGAGAGGTACTCATGAGAGATAGAGAAGTAGAGGGAGAGGAAGAGATATTAAATAAAGCCTCTTATCATGCAAACAAATTAGTTTCGGAGATGATCTAGATGTTGGATCTGCTGGAAAAGTCAATGGAAAACTGCCCTGTAAGCGAGATAAACGGATACAACTATTTTATCCACCCGATCACCGATGGTTTACCGGTGGTTGAGCCTGAATTACTGGAAGAAGTGATGGATGCTGTGATCCATATCGCCAACTTAGATTGCGACTATATACTGACAGCACAGTCTATGGGATTCCCATTAGCCACTGCACTTTCGTTGAAAACCAGATTGCCCTATAAATACATAAGAAAGCGCAGTTATGGATTAGAGCATGAGGTATCCATAAATCAGACCACCGGCTACTCATCAAGCGATATGTTCATAAACTTCGTAAAAAAGGGTGATAGGGTGCTTCTTATCGACGATGTTCTAAGTACGGGAGGTACGCTTAAAGCAATAGTGAAAGCTCTTCAAGTCATGGATGTAGAGATAGTTGATATAGTGATGGTATTTGAAAAAGTCGGTATTCGCAAAGAGCTTGAACGTGAAATCGGTATGGAAATAAAAACTCTGTTAAAACTTGAAATGGATGGTAAAAATATCAAGATCGTGGGTAAAGGCGTTTAGTCTTTCAATACGCGCTTCTTCTTACCCGACCCATTTTCTTTAACCGATCTGTGCTTTTTCTTTACTAAAAATCTATCTTTTTCCTGCTTGATCTTCCTATGTTTAATAGAACCAGATATTTCTTTAGGTTTATCTTCGATGATTTCATCATCTACGTCCCCGACCGTGTCTATGATGGGTTCGTCTTCATCTTCGTAGGCGGTTGAGTCCTCGTTTTGATCCACAAGAACACGAAGTTTATGCCTTTTACCATCCTCTACAACTTCATGTTGATCTATATTATCCTTGGTTGGATCGGATGGATCCTGAGTACTATCACCCTTCTTCTTAAAAACAGGTAGTGTTTTGGTACCCTCGCCCTTCTTCTTAAAAACTGGTAGTGTTTTGGTACCCTCGCCCTTCTTCTTAAAAACAGGTAGTGTTTTGGTACCCTCGCCCTTCTTTTCAAGGACCGGCAGCTTATTGAATGGTTTATCAATCTGCGAATCTTTTTTAGCAGCCGTAGCAGCTTCAGAGAAGTCATCTGCCCATTCTTCTCCATGCAAACCAAAGGTATCGTCAGGTTTGTTTTTATATGTGAATACAAGTTTATATATTATAAGAATGAAAAGGATGATAACAGATAGTAAAAGTATACCTTCACCAAGTGTATCTAAAACCATAGATGAACCCGAAGGAACTACTAAAGTGGTATCCCTAGTTTTCACGGTTATATTCTCTCCCAATGGATTGTTCTCCTCAGCGACAAAGTGATAACTATATTCTCCAGCTGAGAGATGCATTTCAAAATGATAGAGGACCCCGTCAGCATAGTTATCATCTTCTGGATTTACGGGCTCCATTGTATAGCTGTCCCCATCTATAACTATCTCGACATATGTAGGAGCATACCCATCTATGTCTATGTATTCTATCAGCCAATAAACCTTCGACGGTGAATCCGATATGATCACATCTATCTCTTCTATAACAGGTGGATCATTCACCGGGTTTACGATGAGTGAGAATGGAAACCAGGAAGTTATATTCTCTGCGATCTCAATTTCAAAACTCATGTTGACTATACCGTGAAAATTAGACGGAGGTATGAAATCAACCCCTTCGTCATGGATATCTACATCGATGGGGTCATAATTTCGGACACTCAAAATTTGAGCTCCTGGTGGAAGGAAGGATTTTAGGTCGTAATTGATAAATTCTGTGTCCTCATCGATGGTCAGATTGATCTCAGATACCATATCTAAAGAGCTATGTCTATCCATCCATATACTATCTTGATCCAGGTATGAATCTACAAGAGTAATTGTAGAACGGATCATGTGTAGAGAATGTCTGCCACCGAGTATGCTTGTTGACGATACGAAAGATGATGAGTTTTCAAATCTAATTCCATGAAGAGGATTTAAGAAAAACGTGTTATTCTCGATACGGGGTGAACCTGAAAAGACGAACATACCGTATAACTCATTCCTTGAAATGGTATTGTTGGCAACCCATATCGGAGAATTCGTTCGTAAGCCTCCCCCATAGTTAAAAAGTATCTTGTTGTCAGAAACCGCAGCGGTACTGTGTTCAACATTTAAACCGATTCCGTTATTATTTTCGATCAAATTCCCTTGGAAAACAAGATCGTTTACATATACCGCCAATACGCCGGTAGCGGTGTTATCAGAGATGGTGTTTGATCTCATAGATATATGACTACCAGATAATCTTACGGCATTAGACCCGTTATGTACTTTATTGGATTCAATAGTGATGTTTTCACCATGGGATGAATGAATACCCCAACTGCGAGAACCTCTGATATCATTATTTATTATAGAACCTGTTGATTGGGTCAATGATATACCGGTACCGATATCCTCAAAAGTGTTTTTTCTTAAGGATACTTCGCTTTGTTCCCCTTTAATACATGTAGTTACACCCTTAAATCGATTATCCACAGCATTTAGGTATGAGCCGGACAATTCCAATGCAACCCTGTCTATATCAAATAAATCATTATCTTCAAAGTTCGAATCACCACCCTCAATAGATAGGCCAATACCATGGATGTTTCTAAACGTATTTTCAAAGATAGAACTCGACGCATCTTTCAAATTGATCCCTCGATATCCTTGAAAATTGTTATACTCTAACATAGGATATCCAACAACTACTTCAACTGCTAATCCCTCATCTGAGTTAAATTTATTATTTCTTAGTGTTAGAGAAGAATGCTTCGCTGAGACAGCAATATCTGAATAATCTTCAAAGTTTGAATCTACAATAGTAGGAGAAGAAGAATCAACGAGTATATTGGTTGCACCTCCAACAAAATCAGTTCTTTTAAAAGCGACAAAGTCTGATCTAACGATGAAGTCCGGGGCGGCGTCAGGATTCCCACTACCTATGATTTCAGAATCCTCTATAGATACTATGCTGCCTCTCAAGAATTCAAATCCGATCCCCGCTCCGCGGCTCAAGTTGAGTCCATGGGAGTAATCTATTCCATAAGGTACTTCAAATGTCCATGATGATCTATTGTGCATTTCAACCTTATACCCTCTACCGGGTATCAGATAGTCCTCGGGATGCAACTCTCTGCTTCCTTGAGGTAATTCCTCCTGTACTCTTTTTAGATCATCTATAATATCATAGAATGCTTCAGATAACTGCATCGGTTCATCTAAAGGAAATGCTACAAAATTTGTACCCTCGTTAAGCTGTATTTCTGAGAAATATGGTAGTGTACCTTCCATCTTCAAAACGGTTTCTTCGGTAACGTTCACAAACACACCCATCGTTCTATTTATGTAGTTCAATGAGTTCCAGTGATCTGGACGAGATATGTCATAACTCTTCCATCTATTTTCCCAAGTATCAAAGAAAAGAACGGTGTCATAATATCCTTCAAGTGGAGAAAGAACTGAACTTACGGAATCATCATCCCTAATGAAGGGAAAGGATAAAAGATTATATCCTGGCTCTAAGTCAAGAGTGATGTTTTTTCTAACATAATCTTCGAAAGAGATGATATTAGAGTTTTTTATCGTCAAAGAGCCTCCTTCTCGCACCACATAAGAATTTGTCGAGGTGGTATTCAATATCAGATCGACGTTTCTAAGATATAACGAGCCCTCAACATCAATATCTCCATCAACAAACAACGTCTTATCTTCTATCACCAATGTGTCTCCCTCAGGTACGATGATACCATCAACGATAGTTCTACCTTCACTCGACATAAAGGGGATGAATAAAGAGGTGACTATGAGGATGATTGCTAAGGTGGTAGATATCCTGGATGTAGTCGACTTTTTCATATGGTATTACCTCATTTATCCGCCACTAACCGGAGGAAGTAAAGATACTTCATCACCATCAGATAAAGGTTCATCTCCTTTACTATTTTCTTTATTCACCGCAACTATGATCTGATCCGCAGCTTTGTCTAGTTGGGGATACTGCTCTTTTAAGATCGTTAATAATTCATATGCAGTAGCACCCTTCGGTATCTTTTTGATCATGCGAGGTTTGCCTACTGCATCTCGTGTGGCAGCGAAGAACTTGACTGTTACGGTTATATCGGATGACATCTGTTAAACACATGATACACTTAACTATATTATTTACGTTTTGGTTTATTCTTAACACATGTAAAAAACAGCCATACGTGGTAAAAATTATATAGTGTAAATTAACTCCAGATAAATATGCCATTCAGTATGAGGATCTCGAGCCACACACCGATATCATCCGATAACCTGGATGAGGTGCTGGAAAACTTCCTTTTAGACATAGGTTATCTCTCGGGTAGAAAAGAGGGGAAAGAACTCTACGAGAGCATACCTTTTCGTTTATGGACCGATTGCTTCCTTAAAAACATTGAGAAGGCATGGACCGTAGATGAGATGGCCTTCGTGCTGGATGCGTCAAAACCCAGCATATATCGCCATCTAAACAAACTGAAAAATTTGGATATTATCGAGTCAGAGGACATAGTCATAGAGGACAATGGAGAGGTTATCAAAAAGGGTTATAAGATAAGACATGGCGATCTGATGACCGCATGGCATATCACCGAAGCAAACGTTGAATCCGCTTTGAATAGATATCGAGAATCGATAGCAAAAATAGATGAACTGATCAGTAAAAGGTGAAAAAATGAAAGATAAACAGAAGTTATCATTCGATCGTCTAGTAGTGGGATCTAAATACAATATCGTGTCTTTGTGTAAGAGAAACGAAACCATCGAAACTGAGGGTACGTTTAAAGGCTATATCTATTTGGGTCGTGACCAGGCACTAAAGATGGAGATGGAAGAAGGTGACGAGGGGGCAAAGCAGATAAGGGTTGTCCCTTCACACATGATACTGTATCTGGACATAATCGAACAAAAAGAAGAGAAAAAGAAAAAAGACAATAATCGTAACTCATCATATTTCGGGTGAAATCCATAACCATATACATTGAAAGCGGGACCATGGAAGAAAGGCTCTTGAGGATCTTGTTGAAAGAGATACCGATAACTCTGAAAGAAGGTGCTCGAGAATTAGGTATATCTGGATCGAAGATGAGAAGATTGTGTAAAAGATTGGCCTCTAGAGGCATCATACAGATGGAAGGAAAGGGTGATCACGTATATCTTCGCCTCATCAATAGGGATATCTCTTTTCACGGTACTAATCCTTCTCAAAAAAAGTCGATCAAAAGGAAAGGTAAAAAGAAGAAAGGAAAAGATGAGCCTGACGGGTTCATGTATGGATTATGTTATTCTGTAATTATTTCGCTTCACTTTAATCGACCTCCTTTTCAATCATCTCAAAGTAAGATCCTAGGATAGCTGAACGGCATTTTTTCCAAAATGCCTGTTCAGGAGTCTGGA
>PWKY01000029.1 GCA_003560595.1 Thermoplasmata archaeon
CTGATCAATGGTGGCAGTGGTGGTGGCTGTCCCGAGAATTGGAATTACGACAGTGTCGAACACTGCATGTCATTCGGTCATTCTTACGAGGACTGTACAGACTATTGTTTTGATTATGAAGCGGGGCATGGGGATGGTTATTGGAGTTGTGTCCTTGAATGCATGGTTGAAGAGTGTGGGTGGAGCATAGCCTCTCTAGTTGCAGGGGTTCCTCTCCCTCCTTCCTGGTGTGATATATGCATAATACCTTGTGCTGCAGCAGCAGTGGCACCATCAAAAGGAACTGTCTTAGCCTGTGGGGCTTGTCTAGGTGTACAGGTAGGTATATGTATGTGGCAATGTTATTAGATAGGGGTGATTGAAACGTGATAAAATTAAAGTTGTTTAATCTATATCTATTTTTAATCCAGGTGTGGACTTTTGGTATATGGTTTCTCTTAATTCGCTATTTTTTTCCAAATTTAGTATTCTATCAGGAGATATTAAGTTATGTGGTGTTAATAGTGATATTATGTTTTGAAGGGGTATATCATTTCAGGAATATATTAATCCTAACCGAAGAAGATGTTATAATCAAATCTAAGTTGAAATTCCTCAAAGATACTCATATTGATTATTCCAATATAAAAAATGTTAATTTGCACAATAATTTCCTTAAGATAAATTTCCATGAAGGCAAAATTGAAAAAGTCTTCTGGTTAAGAACTACCGATACTAGGAAAGTTAAAAGGACCTTAGATATTTTAAATCAAAGGAGGGGCTAATGAATGAAAAAAGGAAAGTTGTTTTTGGTGAACACGCTTAATATTTCTAATTTAATCCTCTTATTCTTTCTTCTTTTTTTCTTTTATATTGGTAGAGTATATTCATTTTTTTTGAAACCAAATGTTGAATATGGCTTATTTGTTGGTATCTATACTTTTTTCTTTATGGTAATTCTGGTTATGGTTGGAAGAGGGGCGGTCCGCAATAGAATAGTATTTAAAAAAGATGGTATTGATTTTGGATCGTCAATCAGATTCCTCTCCGATATATACATAGAGTACGATGATATAGATAAACTATGGTTGAAAGGGACTATATTAAGAATCAAGTCAAAGAGATTTGGTATGGGTGGATTCTATGTTGTATTCACCAACAAAAAGAAATTGAAAAATCTGATAGAAAATAGAGATGATAGATAGGAGCGAAAACCACCCGATAAACAAGGGCAGTCACTATCGAAACAAGAGTTATATCTACGACATGGACGAAAACCAGGTAGAGGGTGAGAGCTAGAGTTCAAACTATGGCTCAATATACCTCAACGACTAAAAGGTGAGTTGCCGTAATAGGCTCCAGAGCGTGACCGACCCGGATGGGGATGAAATGTATTACAACTACGCCGCCGCCAACAGGCTGACGAGGATATCCAACGAACGTTCGGACGGTAGTCTGATATCCGGATTCACATATCTACACGATGCCAACGGAAGGAGAACGATGATGAGGGAGACCGATGAAGAGGGCAACAATTATTACACAAATTACGAGTATGATGGCAAAGGACGTCTCTCGTATGTGGAATATACCGACGGCAGCGCTACCGGGTTCACATACGACCGAAGGTGTAATATAATAAAAAAAACATACTATCAAGAAAGCGAGGTGACACATACAAATGAGACCTAAGTATTACGAGGGGAATCCGAAGTCCTGTGATAGTGTACCTCCCTTGGTGGCAGGTACGGAATCGAGTATGGAAAGGTTGGTATTGGCCACCATACTGAGGAGGAAAAAGTAATGAGAATAAGAACGAAGTTTGCGTCGATGTTTATCCTGTGTATGATCCTAGCTAGCTTGATGTTGGTTCAAGGAACATCCTCAGAAGCAGTGTGGCCTAATTTGGGCAATGATCTTCAAAACTCCAGCAGAAGTACATCGGATACCTCACACTTGGATGGTACTCTTTTGTGGAAACTCGATACAAACGTCTCTAATCATGGAAAGAGGGAGAGGGTGGGACCGGTCATCGATGATGAGGATTTGATATATTTTGGTTCTGGGAACCCTGTCCCTGTTGGAATTAATGATGAGTACGAAGGAGCTCTGTTTGCTGTAAACCCCAATGGCTCTATCGAGTGGAAACTAGATATAAATCGAACAACTCGGCCTTTTGGGAGAGAAAGTGCTATTTATTCACCTGCGATCGGATCCGATGGTATGATATATTGTGTTGGCTCCGACCTTCATTCTGTAAGCAGGCAAGGTAAACTCAGATGGAGTTCGGATCAAACTACTAGAGTTTTAACCTCATATGCAATAAGCTTTGAGGAAGGGGTTCTTTTGTTCACTGGAGATACTTTTCAAAACTTATTGAATTTTGTATCCTATTCGGGTGAACCTCTGTGGAATTTTACTGTTTATACTCATGGAGATGATGAAGTAGAATATTCTACCGCAAGACCGGCTATCGATTCTCAAGGGATTATATACATGGGTGTGGGTACTTTTAATGCAACTACCTTTCGAGATCGTAAGGGATATCTATACGCAATAAACGAGGGGGAGCAGATTTGGAGGCGAGAACTAGTATCGGGGGTAAATAGTGTAGTTCTTGGGGATGATGAGAACATCTACGTAGGATGTGATGACGGAGAGCTCTACGCGTTCGATAAGAACGGTGTTGAGCAGTGGACTTACAATCACACAGACTCCATAATCACCCTATCACTGGGTATCGATGATACCATCTATTCTACATCTAACAACGGAACATTGATGGCATTCGGTTCGGATGTAGAACTCAAGTGGAACCTAAACCTGCACAACGAGACCGACATATTTGCTAGTTTAGCCGTTGGCTCCGAAGGTACTGTTTACGCGGGTTCATGGCACGAAGAGAGTGAGCATACCGAACTCTACGCCGTTTCTTCAGACGGAACCCTCCTGTGGAATTACACGCTTGATTCCATGCCCGTAGGTGGTGTCATAGGTTCCGACGGAACTCTTTATGTTCTATCTAAGGAAGGGATACTCTATGCCTTCGGTGGAGAAAAGATGGATGAATCTTGGCAGACGTTTTTGATAGTAGGGGTCGTTATTGTCGGAGCATTGGTAGCCGTATATCTGCTTTTCAAGTACCGAAGAAGAACTCAACAACATAGTAATGAGTCAAGAAAGCGAGGTGATATATAGAAATGAATAGCGAGTATGATGAAGGGAATCGCCTGCTGAGCATAGGCGATAGTCATAGCAATGAAACCGGCCAGTACTACTATCGAGCCAGGGTGTACTCGCCGGTGCAGAGCAGATTCATCAGTAACGATGTTTCGAAATTCCTATGGAATTCCAAAGATCGATGGAATTGCACGGCAATTCCAGTAGATACCATGGGCATGGTCGATGGGCCTAACATGTACATGTACGTGCGCAATGACCCGGTTAATCACGAGAACTTGGTTCGAGTGAGAGGTGGAAAACCCGGTGGTTTTCCGGTGAATGCCAGGGACCCGACCGGTAGGTGGAGCGGCTTCTGGGGTCCGCCGATGCTGATCA
>PWKY01000096.1 GCA_003560595.1 Thermoplasmata archaeon
AGAGTACATAAAAGAGGTTAGTGCCTTTCTAAAACAGATATGAGGGGGACATAGAAGATGCAGCGATACTGCCCGGTCTGCAAGAAGATGGTCACCGTCAAGCAGATCGGGCATCGGTATCATAGATGCCGGGAATGCGGGCACAACATCAAATTCAAGCAGAAGGAATTGCAGGGTTTCGTGACTAAGACATTTGGTAAGAATCGGATGTGAGTTTTTCAGATACGCGAGATCGAAGACCTCGAATACATCTTAGAGATTATTTACGAGGATATCCAGATGGAGATTACTGGTAGCACCACGGTGGTTCTTCGAGAAGATATGGATTCACCCGGTCCTTTACTTGAAGAACCCAGGTGCCCATGAAGTAAACGTAGCATCTCTCTGCCCGAATTCCGCCTCCACCGCGCATCGCTGGACTGCTGTTGCTTTATCGTTAAATAGTAGTTGTCGCTATAAATAATAGTGTGGGTTTTATGAGTGGAATCTAGTTTTAACAGTTCTATTCAATCTCATCTAGGATCTTTTGCATCTTAGGTTTGATAGGAGGTAATTCTTCTTTTACCACCATCCAAACTATTTCTATATCGACACCATGATAGCCGTGAATCAATTTGTCCCGCATTCCAGCCATATACTTCCATGGTAATTCCGGATGAGAGTCCTTTATGTTTTCTGGTATATTCTTAACAGCCTCTCCTATTATTTCAAGACTCCTGATAACCGCATTGGTGGTCTTTTTATCACTATTAAAATCCTCAAAATCCATTTCCTCAGTGAATTCTTCCACATCGTCGATGGATGTGATTATATCGTTGAGATAATCTCGTATCTCACGGGTCATACTGGCACGACCTCCCTGATTATGTTTCGGCCTATGTAAGGTTTTAAAGCTTTCTTTGAGACAAGGTCTACCTTTACACCCAACAATTCACTTAGATATTCTTCGAGTTCGAGAAACTTGAAGAACCCAATGGGTTGCTCGAACTCCACGAGTATGTCTAGATCGCTTGTTTTTTCCTGCTCACCTCTGACATAAGATCCGAATACACCTATCCATTTCACACCATATTTTTTATTCAATTCTTCCCTATGATGGGCCAGGATGGACTTTATGTTCTCCAGATCGGTCATCTTTCATTCTCCTTTGTGTTCATATAAGAGATTGGACATACTTAACACTTTTTCCAGACTGGAATTTCAGGTCGGGTCGGATTCTTCGTTAGATCGTTGTTAACGTTAAGTAAGCTGGCACGGGGTTTTGACGTGTACAAGGTTTATACTATCTCCGATGTGTTCCGGCTGCTCTACGATCATACGGTCTGAGCTCTAAGAGGAAAAAACTAAACGAATTTTACCCGATCGTTTACAGTGGTTTATATCGCTAAAGAAGGGGTTTCCATCCGGTAATCTTCCCACACACCCTCATTTGCCACGTAGTACCCATCTTCAACATCGAAAACACCCACTCGTTCCAGTTCGTTAAGATGGTTGAGTGTTTTTATACGAGGATTGACCTTTGTTTTTCCGTATAATGTTTTTTCGGAGCGTATGAAATCGTCAAGTTGGAAATGTACTCTTTCACCTTTGATGGAGGATGGGAAAAGATTTGCGTTGGTGAGTCGAAGGAACGGTGTCACATGTTTGATCCGCATCATTTCTTTAAGATAGGGATATCCATCTTTCAAGATATCTCCAAGAACGATATCTATCAATTCCGTTTCACTCAGGTTATCTTCCTTATCGAGATAGAATTTATTCAACTCTTTACCACCGAATACCGTGCTATCTTCCAGGTCTATGTAATTTAAATTTTTCAGGAATTTTAGGTACTCAAGATTGTTTTGAGCAACTTCTCGTTTTTTAAATTCCCCTTCACGGATAAGCAAACCTATTATCTCTATTATGGGGTTCAAACCGTTCCTCAATATCGATGTACGAACCAATCTCTGTTTTGTGATGTTCAGTATCGCCTTTTCAGATCGATCCACCAGGTGCCTCATCTCAGCATCCACACCCTTGGCGACTTCCTCCTTGTCCAGCCAATTCACGACGTATTTGCCGTCCCTCCGTACTACCTCTATGGATTCGATATCGTTCAATCCTATGAACTTCAGGATGGTTTCATCCACCTGTTTGTCATCAATCAGACGTGGAATAGAACATCCTATGTATATGTGTCCGGAGCCCTCTGCATCTATTTTCTTATCGGATAGATAAATAGCTCTGCCGTACCTTTCTTTAAGCTGAAGCGATATGTTGTCTTCGAACTCTCGTAAAGATCCAAAGGTTGAAGTTGCTCTGTTAATAGTCCATCACCTGCTTTTTGGTTTCTAACTCGATCCAGCAAGTTTCTTTGCTCCTATCAACATTCGTCCAATACTTGATAAATCTTTCCATAGGTAAATTCACGATTGAACGAGTGTCCACGGTACTGAATTTATAAGAAAGAAGTCCGTCCCAAAGAAAAATGTTGTCGTTCTCTACGCGTAACACTATGACTGTATGTGCAAAACCAAATCTGATATCTGCTTTAAAGGGAACTTTGGAATCTTTATAGTAATCCGGTGAAAGCGTTACTGTTGGGTATGATTTTCTGTTCGATCCGATTATATCCCTCAATTCACCAACATTTAATTGTGGATTTTTCGTTGAATCAGTGTATTGAAATAAACAGCGAAAACCCTTGGTTTTGATCTCCTTATCTAACCTCTGCTTTATACTCCTCATATCTGCAGATGAGGCCCTGTGGGAATCGTAATCGCATTGATCGTTTATCTTTGACTTCGACAATTTAAAAGGATTTTTACCATGACCATGTCTAATAGAAAGTTCTCTCAACATGTTGCGGATACATGTTGGAAAACAGTCGTTCTCTCTGTATTGTGGTTCGAACGATGATATCGCTTCTTCCATAGAGGTATCTTTGTGATCTGACATCCTTAGCTTCACCATGTACCTTTAGTCGTGCTGATCTATCTGATTGAAGATAGATGATAGTATATAATCATTTTCTATGATCTGGCCAGCAATCCTCACTTGGATAGGTATTCTCCGAAGAGGAAATGGGTATCCAAGAGTAAATTCAAACAAAAAATGTTTTTGACGGATCCCGGTTTAGAAATCATTTCCTACCCTATCTGCGACTTGAAGAACATCTCGGAGTATATGAAGTATACGTAGCATCCCTCTGGTTGAATTACATCTCCACACTGCGTTGGTCGATGGGGTTGTCAGGGATCTCCAGTGAGTGGGTACATTTTTTTGTCTTCTGGAAGTTCCTTCGGCCATGGGCCTACCCTCGGGAGCTTGTGGACCTATATTCACTTCCGTGTTCACCGTGCTCGTGACCAAGGAGGCGGAGGTCATCGGTATGATCACGGCGGCGGATCTGTTGTGAGTGATATGGATGAAAATATAACAAATGGAAATGATGCAAAAATATTGTTCTATCTACAAAAAGACCGTTGATGTGAGGCAAGTTGACCATCGCTACCTCCGATACAAGGAATCCGCACAC
>PWKY01000057.1 GCA_003560595.1 Thermoplasmata archaeon
CGTTTCACGGCCGCATCGATTTCTTCCTCAGCTATAGCACAAGCGTCTCTTACGATCTCAGTTCTCTCCGGATTTGCTTCCCCTATAACTCTGATAGCAAGGCCAGGACCAGGGAAGGGTTGCCGTTCGGCAGAAGGAACACCTAATTCTCGTGCTAGTTTTCTGACTTCATCTTTATAAAGGTCTCTGAGAGGTTCTATCAACTTTAGGTCCATCTTCTCAGGTAAACCACCTACATTGTGATGGGATTTGATGGTATCTCTTACTTCGTCACCGCTCTCGATCCAATCGGGTGCGATGGTACCCTGAACCAAATGATCTGCGTCGAATAACTTTGCTTCCCTTTCAAATACTTCTATGAACTTATTCCCGATCACCTTTCTTTTTTCCTCAGGATCGATAACGCCTTCCATAGCATTGTAAAATTCCTCCCGCGCATCGATTATCTTATGATTTATGCCCATCTCGGTGAAAAAATCGTCCATACTCTCTGTTTCACCCTTTCGCATATATCCAGTATCCACATAGATCGCCAGTAATCTATCGCCCATGGCCTTACCTACTATGGCAGTGGCGACTGTGCTGTCAACTCCACCACTGCACCCAACTACTGCTTTACCTTCGATCTTCTTTATCGACTCTATCTGTTCTTCTATGAATCTATCAACATCAAACAATTCAATCACCAAATGTGTATTTTGATTCCACTTCTTCGGCGTCCTTGTAAACTTTTTCTCTTCTATGTTTACGGTAATTTTCCAACTTATTCCTGATATCTTTATCAGAAACCGCTAGTATTTCAGCAGCTAGCAGAGCGGCATTATCTCCTCTATCCATTCCAACGGTCGCAACTGGAATACCTGGAGGCATCTGAGCTATTGATAACAAGGAATCAAAATTCAACTTACCACTTACCGGCACACCGATCACCGGTTTAAGTGTATGAGATGCAACTACACCAGGGAGAGCTGCCGATAATCCTGCGATAGTGATGAAAACGTCGGCATTTTTGCATATTTCTTCAGTCCTTTCAGGAGTACGGTGAGCAGATGATACTGTCATTTGATAAGGTATATCAAGGTCTTCCAATACTTTAACAGCTTTTTTCCCAACTTCTAAATCTCTTTTACTACCCATTATTATTTTTACTCTCATGGAAGCGTGGAAAGAAAAGAAAGGTAAAAAGTTTTTGGATGACTTAAGTTTTCATTATGGCAACTAAGAAGATGCCAAGAGCGATAACAGCACCTATTACGAATGCGCCTATAACCTGAACCGCCATCCAGATGGTATCCATGAACTCGTATCCGTCACCCATGCCTGCTATACCATATGCATGGGCAAGCCAAGTCATCAGACCAAGTAACAGCCCGAATATCGTCAGAGAAATGCCGACCATACGGCTTTTTCCCCTTCCAAAATAAGCTGTGAAAAGCCCAGCTAAGATCAGTCCTAAACCCAGCGTCAGCAAGAGCACCGTCAAAAACTGCATCATATTTATCATGTTTTTTTCCTCCTTAGAATTCTATTCCTGTTAGCGTTTTCGTGTCTTCAACACCGTCGATCGATCGTATTTTATCGACCACAACTTGGCCGAGATTGTTAAAGTTGTCTGCATGTATTTTTGTTATCAAGTCATACTCTCCAAATAGAGAATGTACCTCCATAACTTCGTCTATATCTTTCAATATACGATAAACATCCCGCTCGGCCGCCGGTGCCGTTTTTATCAACACAAATCCTATCGCCAATGTTTCACCTAAGACCCGTAATCATTTGGTAGATATAAATATTTTGTTAAATCGAGCTTGTCAAGTTTTTAGTGATTTCAGTCTATTTGCATCGATTTTACAATATCAGATAATAAACTAAGTAGAGATCACTTGTTTGTTGAAATATGTGATATCACTAAAGTTTTGACAGGCTCTAAATCTCTATCAATTCTGTTTTTCTAGCGTTTGTAAGTAATTCGTAAGCATCATCTGTAACAACGATGTCATCCTCTATCCTAACACCACCATAACCTGGTAGATATACCCCTGGCTCTACCGTAAAAACCATGCCGGGTTCTAATTCTATGTCTACGTTTGGAGAGAGGCCTGAACCATCATGTACAGAAAGTCCGATACTGTGGCCGAGACCATGGGTAAATTTTCCCTTGAATTCAGAAGAATCTATCACTTCTGCGGCTGCGTTATGTACATCCTTCCCGTTCACTCCTGGCTCGATGGTTTTAAGAGCTTCTTCTTGTGCCTTCAATACGGTATTATACATCCCCTTTTGCTTATCAGTAGCTTCTCCAATTACATAGGTTCTAGTTATATCTGAACGGTACCGTTGATATAAAGCTCCGAAATCAAGAAGTACGAAATCACCGCTTTTTATCTTTCGATCACTAGAGGTAAAATGTGGTTCTGCTGTATTTGGACCACTGGATGATATTATCTCGAAAGCATCGCCGGTTGCACCAAGTTTTTTCATCCTATAGGATATCTCAGCTGCCACTTCATATTCCCTCATCCCTTCTTGTATCACATCGGGCATCTTGTCGGCCACTTTTGATGCGATATCAGCCGCATCGCTAAGTCTTTTTATCTCTTCATCATCCTTTATATTCCTAGCCTCTGCAATTGCATCGGAAACATCAACCACATCCGCATCGGTAAATTCTTTGATCTTTTTATATGCGCTGTATGTTAGCTCTGAAGAATTAACTCCGAGTCTTTTAATGTCTTTCAAATTTTCCTTTAGCCACCCTTCTCTTTCGTCGGATTTTTTTATCGCTGTCACTGGAAGTCCACTTTTATGAGCGCTTTCTTCCTCCAAAACTGAAGTTAAAATATCGGCACTTCCATCGGGACGGATCAAAACAGCGCTACCTTCGTACTCCCCGTGAAATAAGCCTGTGACGTAGAAAAATGTCATATCTACATGGGGTTTAGTTGAATTCATTATCAATATCCCATCTACATCTTCATCTATCCTTTCGTATATTTTTTTAATGCGTGTTTTCATGATAACACCAACTCCGAAATAGTATAAGGTTTATTTAACCTTGACCACTCTTGTCCCTGCGATATAATCTCCTATCCGTTTATTATCTGTACCGGATACGATAAGTATGATACTTACTAAATAAAACATTAGTACCATATCGGCATATCTAGCTGAATTACGGGCCGCACTCTGGATGAATGATATTTTATCATAATCATCGGTCACCACCTCTAGACCAAGTACTATCTTACCTATGCTTTTACCGTTATACCATTCAAAAAGTGTGAAGTATATGAATTGTATAGATATCGCCAATAAGAATATTGCAAAGAACATAGGTGACATCTGGCCGAAATAACTATCACTCATGGCGTTAAGCATGTAAAAGGATAGGACTAGCAGCGGTACAGTTGTTAAAAGCAGGTCGATCATATATGCCAATATCCTTCGCAAAATACTTGAAAAACGATCCTTTGTCCTAGATGCGATGGTTTCTCGCATGAAAACGGCGGTCCTAAAGGTCTTGAAAGCTTTTTCACGGTTTACTAAATTATTGGAATCATTAAGATTACTATAATCATCTACAACAAGGGGATGAAGCCCTAGCCAGAGGAGTACATGACGACCGTAATTCGATCTACCCAATCTATTGCCTGTAACTTTGGTTATCAACTTAGCAGACTTCCATAGCTCTTTTTCCAAGGCATAACGAGCGTAATGTATCCCATCAACGAGTTTACCATTTCTCATCAATCGATTTGCCTCGTCCATTGGATCCTTTGCCCGATCCACGGGGAATTTATTATAATAAAATAATACCAATGGAACCACGGCCATTAAACCGGAAAGATAAACTAAATCCATAGCACCTGCACCACCTATAGAACCCAACACACCAGCATCTAAAAGCATGGGGACTCGGACCAGATCTGCCCCTATAAGGGTTCCCAAAACCGCTGTAGAATAAGCGTATGGTATCCTTTTATTATGGCCTTTCATCAAGATCATGGACAAAAATAGGGCAAGAAGAGACGGTAGGAAATAATAGGGGAATTCTGCGATAATACCCATCCCAGGTTCAAACCGAGTTATTGAAAAAGATAAAGCTGAAACGGCAACTAATCCAAATAAAAATGAAAATACTTCAAGCTTCTTTTGATAAATAAAAGCCAATGAAACTATGACTGGGATCAAAGCTCCACCTAAGTTTATGTTCAATAAAGAATGTCTAGAAACTATCAAAGGTATGTCAGCAAAGATACCGAACATGGATCCAACCAAAATCATCCCAACTTCTGGCTTTCCAAAACCCGCACTGCTCATAAAATCTCTCTTATGCATAAAAGCAATGAAAAGAATGCTTGCCATAACCGGAAGCATGATCAAAAAATTAGCAACGGCAAATATCTGGTTGAATGACAAAAGATATCACTTATCTAATGGTATCCAGAGAGAAAGAACCCATGGTGATTCCACTCTTGCTAGATGTATACTTTACCCAGTCTCGGGTCTGCACATCACCAAGACCACCGACTCTGAGCAATGTTTTAAGCTGCTGGGATTTAAATTCGATCTCTCCATCCATCATATGGCCTAACATAGAGATATCTTGTTGGCTGTGCATTCCCTTTTCCAGAGTATATAGAGAAACCGCCTTATCCCTCTTTCTTCTACCTGCAAAGGGTTGTAGAGATCTGAATGTGGTGGAGGTATCCAAGTATGCTATCAATGTTGAAATTGAAACAAAGCCAAGTCTGTAATACCTGTGCTCTTTCATCAACTCTTTGGCAAATTTTTCCACTGCATCAGTGATGGCCTCAACATCTGCTTGGCCGTCGATATACGTAATATAATCTGTCTTATCTTCTTCATCGATATCTTCACCCATACTGACTGAATAGGCATCTACGTACCGTATCAATCCTCTGATCTCGTATTCTTCATAGGTGGGAAGCACAAATTTCATCTCCTCCCTAACATCATTAACGGTTTTATCAGTAATGACCCAAATAGCTGGTACACCTTTTTCAATACCCTCGGCAATAAAAGAATTTATCAATACGCCCTTACCCGAATGAGGTGGGCCGTAAATAGATACGTTTGACCCCAGTGGTATACCGCCCATAGTTAGATCATCGAGACGAGATGTACCTGTTTTTGCCTTCTCCTGTTGGATTTCCATGAGTATCTCTTCTTCACGTTCTTCCAATTCTTCGTCTATTAGATCTTCTTCCCGTGACCTCAATTCCCTTTCCTTTTGAGCCATATACTTCTCTTTGGCCTTAAGCTCCTGTTCTTTACGTGATATCTCCTTTTGAAGTTCTTCTAAACGTCGTTTTCTCTCTTTCTCAGTGCTACCTCCAAACTCCTCTCTTAACGATTCAATTTCTACACGCTGTTTCTTCATCACCTCTTCCCTGTGCATCAGATCTGCTTCTCTATCGTTAATCTCTTGTTCTTTAAATCTAATCTGTTTCTTGATCCCTTCCAGCTCTTCTTCTTTGAATTTGAGTTCTTCTATGAGTTCTTGGATTTTATGATCCTTTTCCTTTATCTCTTTTTCCTTTCTTTCCAGTAATGATTCATTTTGGACCAAATTTTGTGCCATGTCTTCATCAGATATCTCGGCAAAGTCTCCAGACGTTTTCATTAATTGGATCTGTTCCTTCAGTTCTTGGTTTTCGCGTTCTAGCTCCCTGACGGTTTCGTCATCTACAGTACCCCCTTCTTGGGCCATCTTAAGTTTCTGTGTTTTAAGGTACTTGAGCATGGCAACGCTACCCTGCTTTATTTCTTCCATCTCTTCCTTTATCCGCTGTTTATCTTCTTCTAATTCCGAGATAGTATCTTCTAGCAAGGATATCTGTTCTCTTAAATCTGCATTTTCATCTACTATCTGCTGGGGATCAAAATCACCGGATTCGATCTCCTTCAATCTCTGTTCGAATTCTTTTTTCAATATGGATACTTCAGACATCTTTGTATCTAACTCTTTTTTAGATTCCTGAAGTAACTCCTCTTTCTCAGCTAATTCCTCCTCTATTACTTCCTTCTCCTCTTCGAAAGTTTCCTCCCCTAGCCATTCACCAAAAGAATCTTCTTCACCTGTCAACCACGACTTCAAAGCATCATAGTCTCCATCATCTTCAGGGATATCTTCTTCTACTTCTTCCTTTTCCTCCGATCTCGCCTTTTCGATGTTATCTCCAAGCAGGCCTCCTAAATCATCCTCTGATTCACCTGTCAACCACTGAGCTAAAGCGTCGTCGCTCTTTGATGTACCTGAATTCTTTTCGGGTGAAGGTGAGTTCCCGGATTCTTTTTGTTCCGAACTGCTGTTTTCCAAAACATCAACCGCCTCTTCTATTATCTCGGAGGCCTGATCAGTATCAACCTCGAGTAAGTCGGATAGTTTTTCTGTGCCGATATCGATTAGATCTTCAAGACCAAAAACTCCATTATTTATTAGAATTTTGGCTCTTTTTGGATCCAAAGTTTCCACTCGAACCAATTGGGCTAAGGCGTCATCCATATCCGCTTTTGGTGGATTTTCGGGCAAGGAATCGCTCCCTTTGGATTTTATATCCGCCAACCCCGTTTTAGAACTTTTGGCCATTTACTACACATCTTTATAGGTTTTGGTACGTATATTAGGATACAGATGAGGCATGTGTAATAAATGTTTTTACCGATTTCTGACTAGTTTTAAGTATATCGATGGCTATCAGCCATTCTTGACTTTGATGATGATCATTCATACTTAGTCCAAAAGGTATTGCGGGATGTTGATCCTGGCGATCATAGCGGTGATCAATGCCTGCTCGATGAACTGGTAGAGTCGTGAACGATCATCACTGAAAACGTCTCCTTTCTCAGATTTGAAATAATTTTCATCGATCAGACCGCTCAAGGTTTCGCCGTTCTGCAATCTTTTAATCCAACTTGTAGGAACCATTAAACCTGGCCCGTGTCCCATTGTCTGATAGCTGGTAGAATCCTCTATAACCGCATAATCAATTAAAAAATAATTATCATGATCGAAGAAGATCCCCCTTTCTACACCGACCCCATAATCATAACCGTTAGGACAATCCGCCCTTACTTCAGCCTGCTTAACAGTCTCCTCTCCAAATGGTTGAGCTTTTAAACCTTCGGGTGATCTGGATGTTACCTCTATGTTTAAAAACACCGAGAATACCTTCTTGACCTGTTCTACTATTGTAGAGTTTTCAGTACCTACGTGTAATCTCACAGGACTCAGTCTTTTTCCTTCTTCGTCGATCTTCCCCTCTCGAATACGGGTGGAGCTTATCGGTATAAAATCCTCGGCCATGACTGGAGGGACTACAACTATTTCCAACGCCTTTTCTCCATTATCCCTTCTCATATCATTTATCTCCTCACCCCTCATCTTAGTGTCCCATGAAACCACCAAAATATCGTAGTCGCCTTTGAGTGCTTCACTGTAAGGGTCCGATATCTCAACGATCTCCCAACGTTCATATTTGGAAAGGTAAGATCCTAATTCTTTTTTCCTTTCTTCGTAGGGGGCATCGAGTTCAGGTTTCCATTTAGCGAGGAAATCATCAGAAACTAAACCTATACTCACATCACCTAGATCAAAAGCAGTATCGAGCATTTTTTTATGGCCTTTGTGAAGCTTGTGAAATGTTCCACCTAGTATCACTTTTTTAACCATAAAGTTCATCCCTTTACAATAAACGCAAAAACATCAACACGAGCAATATCCCCAATAGTGCATAGACTATGTACATCCTGTGTTTCCTCTTAGTCATCAAATCGTTGTAACCCTCTCTGCATTTCTCAGAGCAGAAAATTTCGTCTAGAGGGATCGGTTTTCCGCATATTTGACAGTGTTTGTGAGGTTCCATCAGTTAAGATATTGCTTTGACGGATATAATCGTTTGGGTTTATCGGTGCCCGAAAACCGCAAAGATAGGTGTGCCCGTATCGAGAATATTCACGAAGCCGTACCTCTCAAACTGAACTACCTGATCTTCCCTAACATCTTCGATAGTCGGTTCGACGATACCCTTATCCCGGGACCCATCGGTCTGTTCAACTACGGCATCGATACCTTCACAAAGCCAATGTATCTTCCTAATATCCTTGTTTTCGTAACCTGTTATCTCAGCAGTGTTTCCGTTCAATACAAAATTACAGAAATTCTTCAACCGTACTTCTTGTCCCTGAAATTCTTCCCAATCTTTTTTGGAGATGTAAACCGTATCGCATATCTTAAATCTTCTATTTCCTCTTTCAGGGTGATCTGGATGTAAAGGTAATTCTGTGAATTCGCCTTTGATTTCACCCTCTAGTTCAACTTCCACCGGATCTTGAACAAAATGATACCGATCTGCCTCGTCGTCGATCAACTCCCTGTTCTTTGCATACAGTTTAGATGCGGGCACCTCTATATCTGTCAAAGACATACCGAATCCAAGGATGAATTCTCTAACAGCTTCCGGCTGAATCCCCCTTCGTTTCAAAGATTGAAGCGTCCAGGTCCGGGGGTCGTCCCATCCGTTGAGCTCTCCACGTTTCAACTTTTGCTGAAAGTCACTTTTACTCAGCCTGAACTCCTCCAGTCTCAGCATACCGTAGTGTAGGAATTCTGGACCGTCCCATCCGAAGAGGTCCCATATATGTTCCTCCATCTTGTCCTCCATCATCAGGTCCTTACCTCTCAACACATGGGTCATGCCCAGTAAGTGATCGTCCACGGCCCAGGAGAATTCGAGGAGCGGCCAAACATGATATTTATTCCCTACTTTAGGATGTGTGCTGCCTGATATGCGGAACAGAACTCGGTCTCTGAACGCTGGGTCCGGATACTGCATATCGGTCTTGATCCTTACCACGGCTTCACCTTCATGGAATCCACCTTTGAGCATCGAATCCCACAGTTCAAGATTTTGATCTACCGGACGGGAACGGTGCTTACATTGCATCCCCTTTTCGCGATGTTCTCTTAGTGCCTCTGCAGAGCATTCGCAAACGTAGGCCTCTCCCATCTCCAGCAGTTTTTCACCGTACTCGTAGTAAAGCTCCATCCTCTCGGATTTGTAATAGGTTTCATGCCACTCTACTCCGAGCCATTCCAATCCCTCCCTGATCAGGTCGTAAGCGACGTTTAAAGGCTTCTTCTTATCCGAGCCTATAGTATCGTCATAGAATAGTATCAGCTTGCCGTCGTGCCGTTTGACGTACTCGTCGTTGAGCACAACCATCCTGGCGTTTCCGATATACAGAGGACCGCTGGGATAAGGAGCAAGACGCATCACAACGGTATCGGCGTGCAGCTCTGGAAGATGATCTTCTTCCTCCGCCTCTTTTTCCTCAAAATACTCAGGCATCAGTTCTTTGAGAGCATCTACCTGTTCCTGAGAAGACATCTGGTTAACTTCTTCGATCACATCCTCGATCAACGATTTGGTCCCCTGTGGGTCCTTCCTACATTCTTCACATTCACCCATAACTTTTCCCATCACCGCACCCACGGTTGCCTCTCCCTCGAATTTAACCGCGTTCCTCAGTGCATACTTCAACACGACCTTACGAACATCCTGTGACATAACTGCCATATCTAAGGCCGTGTATTTGTGTTTTTTCTTTCCCCCATAAGATTAGATATAGTTAGGTCCAAAGGAAAATCTATATATGTAGTATGTTGTATAAGAGTATAATATGTTCAAGAACATACTGGTAGCTACGGATGATTCACAGATTATCAAAAATGCCATGGAATATACCGCAAACTGCTTTCCCGATGCGGATTACCACATAATCAGTGTGATAAATACTAGTACCCCGAGTATCCCTATCACCGATATAATCATGGAAGATTTACAAGAGGCGTCTAAAAGAGCGATAAGGGACGGTATTAAAATACTTAAAAAAATGGGTGTCGATGATTGTATAAAGGTTATACGGGAAGGTACACCGAGTAAGGAGATAGTGAAATATTCTGAAGCTAAAAATATTGATCTGATCGTCATGGGCACTCAATCCAAATCAGGGACTCAGATCTACGAGATAGGAGAGACCTGTCTTCATGTACTAGAACACAGTACCATCCCGGTGCTTCTTTTTGACTATATCGTAGATATAAAGAAACCGAAAAAACTACTTCACCCCACCAGCGGAACTGAATATTCTTTAAAAGCTGGACGTCTAGCTATCAAACTGGCTGAATATTTTGATGGGGATGTTGTTATATTGAGTACCCGAGGTGGGTCAGAAACAATGCTGAATTTTAAAAAGCTACATGACTTTTCTGAAGAACATAACATACCGTATCACCTGAGATCTTGTGCGGTAAAACCTCACGAAGAGATCGTAAAAGAATCAAAGAAGCACGACCTCATAATCGCAAGCCTGGGCAGACCTGGGTTAAAATATAAATTGAGAAAGTTGCATCCACCCTTTGCCATAGGAACTCTAGAGAGAGAAATTATAGTCGAAACTAGGAATCCTATTCTTATCGTGGAAGACTAACTTATCGATACTAGAGGTAAATATTCTATTAATCGTTCAACAGCACCAACTAGATGCAGGATTTTTGCTATCACTAGCACGTTAGATGCTTTTTGCTTTCTCGGTGAATTTTACCATTTATAGTTTTTCATCATAGATCCAGTATCGTGGTTATCCTCTTGACCACTTCCAATAGACCGATGGTTGCCAATCCGCTTCCACCGGCTATCAACCATTCGTTCCTTCCCAAGGGTACGTTCCCGAAAACCGTCTGTAAAGGTTCATAATACAAGGTCAAAAGTATCATGGGTATGGTTATCAGACTTGCCAAGATGATGAATTTATTTTTGAAAGGATTGAATTGACCTATGGTCTTATCCAACGATCTGAAATTATAGGCATTGACCACTATCATCACGGATATGGATGTGAAAGCCATGGTTCTTGCCAAATCTATATCCCCGTTGGTCAGTCCATAGTAAAAGGAGACGGTGGCCATGGAGACCATCATTATAGCCATAGACGTGATCAGGAATATATTTCTGGTACTCAGAAGCTCTTTGTTCGGATCTCTAGGGGGTCTATCCATTATTCCCTTGTCCGCAGGATCAACGCCCAAACCCATACCGGGCCCTGTCTGACCTATCATGTTAAGGAAAAGTATCTGCATAGCGCCTAGCGGTAGTAGAGCGAAGTTTCTAGTGAAACCCAATATCGCCGCTATCAGTATGACTTCGGTGAAATTTCTTGAAAGAAGGAAAGTAACGAACTTTTCGATATTATCATATATCTTTCTTCCGCCTTCGATAGCCTTTTCG
The DNA here is from genome assembly GCA_003560595.1 of Thermoplasmata archaeon. Lineage (GTDB taxonomy): Archaea > Thermoplasmatota > Thermoplasmata > Halarchaeoplasmatales > Halarchaeoplasmataceae > Halarchaeoplasma. The sequence continues at coordinate 11,313 of PWKY01000057.1, forward strand.
ATGGTCCCGAAGTTGTCGTCTAAAAGGATCATGTCACTGGCTTCCTTGGTAACATCGGTCCCTTTGATACCCATGCCTATACCGATATCTGCGTGATTGACGGCCGGTGCGTCGTTTACACCGTCGCCTGTCATGGCGACCACCTCGCCATGGGCTTGTAACGCCTTCACGATCTGGGACTTGTTTCCGGGGTGTGTTCGGGCGTAAACATCTACATCTTCGATCACATTGCTGAGTTCCTCATCGCTCATATTATCCAGTTCTGCACCGGTGATAACACGAGGATTGTCCGTAAGATCGATCCGCTGTGCGATGGCTCTAGCTGTATCTGAATTATCGCCGGTCACCATCTTGACCTGGATACCTGCACTCTTACATCTCCTTATGGCTTCTGGGACCTCTTCTCTAGGAGGGTCGATTATCCCGGTGAGTCCCAAAAATGTCATTTCTTTTTCCACTTCGTCTTCCTCGGGACACACAGGCGGGTCGTCTCTATAAGCAAAAGATAAAACTCTCATAGCACCTTGGGCGTATCTTTTGTTCTGCTCCAAGATCTCTTTTTTAAAATCTTCTGTCAAACTCTTTCTTTCTCCGTCGATCAAAATATGTGAACATCTTTCTATAACGTACTCGGGAGCACCTTTCATGAACGCACGAGGTATCTTATTATCCGGATCCTCGTGGATGGTACACATCCTCTTTCTTTCGGAGGTGAACAAGATCTCTTCGACTCTGTTGTACTTCTCCCTCAACTTTTCGGTTCCGTACTTGGCCTTTTCTCCCAGGGTGACCAAGGCTGCCTCTGTGGGCTCCCCGTGAACTTCTTCTTCGTCCCCTTCGTAATGTATCAGTGCATTGTTGCAGAGCGACCCTGTTTTTATGAGCAAGTCCAAACTTTCATTTTCCTTAAGATCCACGGGTTCTCCATCCTTTAATATTTCTCCTTTAGATGAGTAACCGGTGCCGGTGACCTCGTATCGTTCTCCCCCTGCATATATCTGCTTCACCGTCATCTCATTTTTTGTAAGCGTTCCGGTTTTATCGGTACAGATAACCGTGGTCGAACCCAATCCTTCGACCGCCAACATCTTTTTGACCAAGGCGTTCTTTTTGGCTAGGTCTTTCATGCCCAAAGAAAGAGTAACCGTCATGGTGAGTGGCAAAGCTTCAGGAACTACTGCAACAGCAACAGCGATGGTAACAGTTAATATCAATTCCCTTTCAACGCCGGCCATGAAGCCGATACCGAAAAGTACGATGGAAACCAATACAGCCAAATATCCGATCTTTTTTGCCAGATCCTTGGTTTTTCTCTGAAGAGGAGTGTCGACTGTTTCCTCTTGTAGTTCACCCGCTATCTCACCTAGCTTAGTTTTCATACCGGTCTTTTGCACCTTTGATTCACATCTACCCCTGGCAACGACGGTTCCCGAATATATTTCGTCGCCATCGTGTTTGGTCACCGCTTCGCTTTCTCCGGTGAGTATAGATTCGTCCACTTTAAGGTTGTTTGACTGGACGACCTCCGCGTCCGCCGGTATTTTGTCCCCCATCTCAAGTGATATCACATCCCCTAGAACCAGTTCTCTACTGGGAACATCTTTGATCTTGCCATCTCGGTATACTTTAACTGACGATGCGGCCATCTTTTGCAGTTCTTGCATGGCCTTTTCAGCTTTCCATTCCTGGATGAATCCCATGGCGGCGACGATGATGATTATCGCTACTACAAAATAGAATTCGGCCATCTCGTTAGCGGCATAAGAAACAACGGCCGCTACCATCAATATCCAGATCAATATATTCTCTTTGAACTGATCAATCAAAACATCCAAAGGAGTCGTCTCCTCCCCCTTCTCTAGCTCATTAGGTCCGTATTTATCTAGCCTCTCCAAAGCGGCTTTAGATGTTAAACCCTTGGTCATGGATATAGTGTCTAAAGCAATATCATTTATAAGTTTTATGTATACAAGAGCCTGTCAAAACTTTAGTGATTTTCAGGTTTTTGAAAATCACAAGGAAAAATGGAAATAAGCTTTAAATAGCCAGACATTATTATCTAACCATGCCTAAAGAATTAAAAAAGCAGATAA
>PWKY01000045.1 GCA_003560595.1 Thermoplasmata archaeon
AGAACACGATGACACCCAAAGACGGACACTACTCTCTGATGATAGAAGAGTTCGAGTACTCTGAAGACTTCTTCGATACTTTTGCACTTTATACCATCGATCATCAGGAGGGATACGAAGTAGGTACAACTCCCGACGGTGAGTATCTCACCTACAAAGATCCACAGCCACCTATCTCTGCATACGATTCTCAAGGTGAGGACGTATTGGAGAACATAAGTGATCCGGATAATGACTCTCTACAGATGGAAGAAGGCTCCGTGGTCACTCTCAGTTTCGGAGAAATCGGTAACGCCCTATGGCGGCATCAGAAACTGATCGTAAGGAGTTATGGTTTTGAGTCTTATACTGAACCTTCCAGCCAAAATAATGATCCGGGACTGGCATGGTGGGGGCCTATAAAAACATCCCTTTACGTTAGTTTAAGAGTCGATGGCGGGGAATGGACCGATGTTACAATCCTACATCCACGCAACCATCCCTCGGCGATCGTTGTACCCTTGGAAGATGCGCTTCAGGAGTTCGTACCCGGCGGACTAGGAGAACTGGAGGTGAAGATACTCAGCACCAGAGACCACTATCTTGACTTCGTCGGGATCGATAACTCAACACCAAGGCCGGTGATGGTACAGGAGGCTTCACTCGTCAGCGCCATGTTGAACGGAGAAGAGGATGTTACCGACATCCTGCTGGAAGGTAACGGTGATATGGTGACCATCGTACCCGGCGAGCACATAATACTCACCTTCGAGATACCGTGGCAGTTCCCGGCTCCGATATTTGCGGTTCGGGACTACATGTTGTTCTCCAGAGGGTACTACCAGCTTTACGAGGGGGGATGATATTATGTCACCCCCCTCTCTGGCTGGAACGACAAATGTTATATCTGTTAGATATTATCAAGATGATAAGGACGTGATAAAATGAAATGCAAGAAATTATGTAAATTTAGTCAGTTATTCATGATAGCGATATCACTAATGTTGGTCATCAGTGTAGTGATTCCTGTTAACATTCGCGGTGATCCGGATGAAGACGAGGGTTACACCGTTCGCGATCCCATCCGTATCGACGGAAACGACGACTTTGCAGCACAGGCGGCTGCCGAGGGATGGCCCGGCGATGGAAGTGAGGGGGATCCGTACGTGATCAAAGGATACGAGATCGATGGTACCGGACACGGCTACGGGATATATGTGGGGAATACCACCGTGCACTTTGTGGTGCGGGGGTGCTATATCCATAATGTTACCGGTAAAGACGGGACACAAGAACAGAGCACAGGCATCTACCTTTACAAGGTAAATAATGGTAGGTTCGAAGATAATATTCTGTACAACAGATTCGGATTTGTACTATGGTACTCCGAGAATAATCTAATACACAATAACACGATCACCTGTGTTTATGGTTCTTCGATTCATTTGTGGTGGTCTGACTATAATACCATATCTAACAATTATATAATTAATTCCCGTGACGAACCCTCATTCGCAGGCATTGGTATTTTGTGTTCCGAATATAATGTTATAGCATATAATCATATCTCTGGTTTTAAGTTTGGTATAGATGTAGAGCATGATGGTACGTATGGCGTTAATGAGAATCTAAATAATACGTTCGTAGATGTTGAAATTGAATACAATGAAGGTATCTCCATAGAGTATAATAACGATAATAATTCAACGTCTCTCGGATTTAGTCACATAATAACTCTGATTTTAGTAGTTTCGATATCAGTAGCGATAATAGGTGTGATGATATACAAGAAAAAAGGTAAGAAAAGATAAACGAATACAAAATTCATGCCCGGCGGACTAGGAGAACTGGAGGTGAAGATAATCAGCACTAGAGGCCACTACCTTGACTTCGTCGGCCTTGATAACTCAACACCAAGGCCGGTGATGGTACAGGAGGCTTCACTCGTTAGCGCCATGTTGAACGGAGAAGAGGATGTTACCGACATCCTGCTGGAAGGTAACGGTGACATGGTGACCATCGTATCCGGAGAGCACATAATACTCACCTTCGAGTTCAGATGCCGTTACACATGTATAACCAGCGTCACGAAAGAGTTCGACATCGTTCAGGGATTCGTCGACGTAGCGGTTGGAGGATGAGTAGATCAAGAGCGCCGCAGTAAAGCTTATCAAACACCCTTCTATTGAGGGGAAATTGGTGCTGTAATTGTCAAAAAAAGCTCTACTAAGTGTTTACGACAAAACGGGAATAGTTGCTTTTGCGAAGAAATTAGATGAGATGGGATTCGAGCTGCTTTCGTCCGGCGGAACCTCCGCCGCTCTGGAAGATGCCGGGCTGTCCGTCACCAAGGTGGAAGAGGTCACCGGGTTTCCAGAGATGTTGAACGGAAGGGTGAAGACGCTCCACCCCATGATCCACGGAGGTATCCTTTACGAGATGGGCAAGCATGAAAAAGAAATGGAAGCCCACGGTCTGCCGGACATCGACCTGGTGGCGGTCAACCTCTATCCGTTCAAAGATGTTGTCGGTAAAGAGCACACTCTAGAAGATGCCGTCGAGAAGATCGATATCGGAGGGGTGGCCCTGATACGCGCCGCGGCAAAGAATCACGAGCGGGTGGCAGTGGTGGTTTCACCTTCAGATTACGACAGGGTCGTTGAGGATATGGGGGAACATGGTGAGGTGACCGAAGAAACGAAGAAACTACTGGCGGTCGAAGCCTTCCAGCACACTGCAGATTACGATACCGCGATATACGATTACTTCCAAAAAAGGTATGTGGGAGAGAACTTCCCGCAGTGGTATACCGCCGTGGGAGAAAAGGTGCAGGACCTGAGATACGGAGAGAACCCTAACCAGAAGGCGGCCTTCTATCATACAGAAACCACCTCCGAGAGCTCGGTTCTGAAGGCAAATAAGCTTCACGGTAAAAAACTGTCTTACAACAACATATTAGATCTCGATTCAGCCCTGGACATGGTCAAGGACTTCGACGAGCCCACTGTTGCCGCTGTCAAGCACACCAATCCATCGGGTATAGCCTCCGGGGAAGACCTAAAAGAGGCTTACGTGAAGGCTCACGCATGCGACCCGATATCCATATTCGGCGGTGTGGTGGCGGCCAATCGCCCGATACCTAGGGATATGGCCGAAGAGATGAACAAGATATTCTTAGAAGGTGTCATCGCCCCAGGTTACCTGGACGGTGCCGATGAGGTACTGATGAAGAAGAAGAACATCAGGGTCATGGAATTAGATAGTTGGGATCCGGAACCTCAGGGAGTGGTTTACGCAAAGGTGGCAGAGGGTCTGCTTGTACAAGATAGGAACTTCAAAAGGCTGAACATAGATGATGTTGAAGTCGTGAGTGAAAGAGAGCCGACGGAAGAAGAGATGAAGGCCATGGAGTTCGCCTGGAAGGTCGTCAAACACGTTAAATCGAACGCCATCGTGTTCACCAGAGAAGATCACACCGTCGGCATCGGCGCAGGACAGATGAGCAGAGTCGACTCGGTAAAGATAGCTCAGATGAAAGCACAGTCCGATACATCGGGGTGTGTCATGGCCTCCGACGCTTTCTTCCCCTTCAGGGACGGGGTCGATGCCGCGGCGGAAGCCGGTATCACGGCGGTGATCCAACCCGGTGGATCTATAAGGGATCAACAGGTGATCGACGCCATAAACGAGCACGATATGAGCATGGTATTCACAGGTTACAGGGTGTTCAAACATTGAAAGAAAGAGATATGGATCCGGAGGAGTTCCTTTACTCCTTGAAACGCAAGGGAGACAAGATAGGATTAGACAAGGTGAAGGATTTTCTATCACGATTCGATGATCCACAGTACGATTACGACACCGTTCTCATCGGTGGTACTAACGGGAAGGGATCCGTTACCACACTGGTGTCCAACGTGTTGACCGAAGCCGGATACAGGACAGGTAGATACATCTCCCCACACCTCGCCTACTTCGAAGAGAGGATAAGCGTCGATGGGGAGTCGATATCCAAGGACGAGCTATGGTCTTTGATAGACCGTGTGAAACCGGTGCTGGAAGAGATAGAAGAGAGAGAGCCTGAAAAAAGGCCCAGCTTCTTTGAAGTGCTGACCACCCTGGCCTTCCTCCACTATGCCGAGAAGGACGTGGATATCGCGGTCTTGGAGGTCGGGATGGGCGGTAGACTGGATGCGACGAACGTATCTTCGCACATCGTATCCGCAGTCACCACCATCGGTTTGGACCATGTGAAGTACCTCGGGGACAACAAGATGGACATCGCCTACGAGAAGGCGGGTATAATTCATCAGGGTAACGAGTTCGTCACAGGTGATAAGGACCCTTTTGTTTTAGACTACTTCAAAAAGGTATGCCAAGAGCGTGGAGCTCAGTATGGGCATGCATTCGACCGAGACCATAAGATAAAGAGATCACCTTTGCGGTTGGAGCTTTCGGAGTACGGCGAGTTGGAAGTACCCGGTACTGCCGATTGGCAGGCCGAGAACGCACTGGTGGCGTTGGGCGTTCTTGAACGATTGAAAAAGTGTGGATACCAGATATCTAAAAGAGACATCGAAGTTGGATTCTCAAGAACCACCCTCCCCGGCCGTATGGATATCAGGAGTGAAAGACCATGGATGATATTCGACTCCGCCCATAACGTCCCGGGTCTAAAAGAACTGGTGAGAGCTATAGGAGACTTGGACTATAAACGTCTCCTACTGGTGATAGGTATACTGGATGATAAGGACCACAAAGGTATGGTAGATGTAATCGGACCTAGATGCGATAGAGCCTTCACAGCAGAACCTGTGAGTGAGAGAAAGCTTTCAAGTGAAATATTGGCCCATGAGATGGAGAAGTACTGCCCGGCTGAAAGCTACGGTAATGGTATAGAGGCCCTAGATGCAGCCAGATCGGTCTGGAAAGAAGGCGATCTGATCCTGGTGACCGGTTCGATCTATCTATTGGGGGATATACTGCGGGACATGGAGGTTGACGAGATATGAACGATGGTTTCGATTACGGGGTGATGATGGAGAGTTTAAAGGAACTGTTTCAAGTGGGTGCATTCCCCGGCAAGAACCCTGAATCGCCGGAGGTACCCAGTTCGTCTCCTTTCGAAGTGTTGATAGCCACCATATTATCACAGCGTACCAAGGACGTCAACACCCACAAGGCATCCAAGAAACTGTTCAAAAATTACAGTACTCCAAAGGAACTGGCCCAGGCACCACTTGACCGCATAAAAGAAATCATACACGTCACTGGTTTCTACAACGTGAAAGCAAAACGGGTCAAAGAGGTGGCCAGGATCATACATGAAGATCACAACGATACCGTACCCGAGGATATAAAAGAACTGTTGGAACTACCGGGAGTAGGTAGGAAAACCGCCAACTGCGTACTGGTGTACGGCTTCGGAGAACCTGCGATACCCGTGGATACCCACGTACACCGTATCAGCAATCGGCTGGGTATCGCCGACGCGAAAACACCGGAGGAGACCGAGGAACAGTTGGTGAAGTCCATGCCGAAACGGTACTGGATAGAGATAAACAAACTCATGGTAGAGTTCGGTAAGGAGATCTGCAGGCCTAGAAACCCTAGGTGCGACGCATGTCCTCTTACTGAGATGTGTAAGTATTATGAAGAGGTGTATGTAGATGAAGATAGATAGATTGAGAGCGTATCCCATCGCAATAGACAGGAGTGAGGTGTTCAAGATCGCGACCGGTTCTTCCCTGACTGCGGAGAACGTTTACGTAAAAGTTGAGAGTGGAGATATCTCTGGTTGGGGAAATTCCAGTCCCAACAGCGTTACTGAAGAGACCACCGAGTCTATTTTAAAGATGCTTAGAGGAGTGCAAAATGAGATACAAGGTGCGGATCTGGAGATAGAGGAGAGATGGGACGAATTATCTCGAAGGCACCCTCACGACCCTTCGGCCTTGGCAGGGATCGATATCGGGCTTTACGATCTACAGGGTAAGATAGAGGGTAAACAGGTATTCGAAATCTACGGCGGTAAGAACAGAGGGGTGGTCACCGACAGGACGATAGGTATAATGCCGTTGAGCGATACCGTAGAACACGCTCGCGAGTACGTTGATAAAGGATTCACCGCACTGAAGATAAAGATAGGTTTGGACCTATTAGAGGATATAAAACGAGTGGCTGCAGTCAGAGAAGAGGTAGGCGGTGACATCCGGATATGGGTCGACGCAAACCAGGGCTACTCGGTGGAGGAGTCCATAACACTCTGCCATAAGCTCGCGGATCTGGACGTGGCGTTCGTCGAACAGCCGGTCAAAGAAGAAGATCTTGAAGGATTGAAAAAGGTGACGGAAGAGTCCTCCATACCGGTTATGGCAGATGAGGTCATGAAGGATCATGAGACCGCCGAGAAGATATGCAGCCAAGAGATCGCGGACATGGTCAACATCAAGCTGATGAAGTGCGGTGGTTTGACCGGTGCATGGAAGATAGTCGATGTTCTGGAGGAATACGGAGTCGATGCCATGGTTGGCTGTATGGGTGAAGACGTTCCCGCCATTGCAGCCGGTGTTAACCTATGTCTAACCACAGACAGGATCAAATACGCAGACCTGGACAGCCACTTCATGCTTTCGGATATGGTTTTCGAAGGTTTAGAATTTAGAGACGGTAAACTTTGGTTATCCGGTAAAACCGGACTAGGCATAAAAGTCATGGAAGATAAGCTGGAGAGATATCACATGGATCTGGAGGGCGTTGTGTGATAGTAGATACGCCCTCAAGACTGCACCTAGGTATAATCGATCTCAGCAGGCGGTTCGAGAGAGAATACGGAGCCCTGGGATTGATGGTCAAAGGCGGTTACCGTATAGAAGTTGTAACTGGGGAACAAGGGGTAAAGGTGGATGGTAGTGAAAAGGAACAAAAAGAGGTTGAGTCGGTCTATGACAATCTAAAACACAACTACAAGCTAGATAATGGTTTTGGTGTAAAAGTAAAAAGAAGCGTTCCCAGACACATCGGTCTGGGGTCAACAACACAGTTAAAGATGGGGGCCGCTGCTTTGATGATGAATATATCAGGTATAAAGTATGATGTTGAGGAATTGGCTACAGCGGCGGGGAGAAGCCGTTTTTCAGCCATCGGAACCTACGGTTTCATGCACGGCGGTTTTATTTTGGAAGGAGGAAAACGTGCTACAGACGATGTACCACCACTTTCAACAAGGATGGAAGTTCCATCGGACTGGAGTTTCGTTGTAGTATGGCCGGAGCACCGTTCATCCTATGATGAGGTGCAGGAAAAACCGATAATGAAGAATGTGAAGGTACCTGTGGAATATCCTCGTAAGATATCTCATCATATAGTCATGGGCGTTCTTCCCTCTTTAAAGGACAGAAATATACACGACTTTGCTCACCATATTTCACGTATACAGCGTCTTGTAGGTGAATCTTTTTCCGAGTATCAAGGTGGGACGTTTCACACCGCAGTGAGTGAGACCGTCGAGAAGCTAGAAGAGCTAACCTACGGAGCCGGCCAGAGTTCATGGGGACCGACAGCCTATGGGATAACTACTAGGGACAAGGTTGACGGTATCAAAAAAGAGATGGAAGGATGGCTGGATGATATCGGCCTATCTGCCGAGATCTGGATAGCAGAGCCCGATAACGAAGGTGCGGTTTTTGATCAGTGACGCTTCAATAATCCTCCTATGGCCTTCGCGATCTTTTTAGGCCGTTCCAATGCGTTTGCACAGGGGATACCGTGTTCATTTTCCAGATCTTTTTCTACAGATAATTTTTCCTCTTCAGATATATCCTCAGGATTAACGCATAACGCTATGGCGTCGGCGCCAGAGTAGATCTTAATCAGCTGTCTCTCGGTTTCAACGTTAGGCATAGGCCAGTGTATATCATCTTCTCGATAATGGCGGTATTTTCTTGCTGGAGCGTGCACCAGTACAACTCCGTCGGGCTGTGAAGCCGCTAAAACCGCTCTCGAGCCGCAGACATAGGCCGGATGAGATATACTCCCCTGCCCTTCCACCAATATAACATCCGGTTCACTTTCCTCCCATGTAGACCATATCTTGTACTCTAATTCACCCACCATGTAATCCCCCTTTATCGAATCTAACGGTAATCCGTGAGCCGCACCCTGAAGTAAGCCGGTCTGTCCGGTAGCCACCCATTCTACCTTTATATCTCTCTCTTTCATGCACTCGAATACAGATATCAAGGCCGTTCTCTTTCCGATGGAGCTGTCGGTGCCCATGAATGGGATCACTAAAGCATCTATCTCTTTCTTCCTGTTCATGAAGTAGTGCATCTCCTCCAGTGGGGGAGGTCTCCTGATATCGTGCAGCTTTACACCGTGCTTCTTAGCTAGTGTAGATAGTTCTTCATCATCGCTCAAGTACTTGTGGAGTCCGGCTATGACGTCCATACCCTCACATATAGCATCTTTTATGTGTTTTTTGAAGCTGTCTGGAAGATATCCTCCGATGGTCGCTACACCGACGACGAGGATATCGGCTTCACCGACTTCCTCCAGCGCTTGCTTTACGCCTTTATAGATCGGTTTTTTATGACAGTTAGGTACAACCTGGTCAGTCGTTTTACTGCAAAATCGTGGGTCGATAACACCGAGTATATCGAATCTTCTCGAATAGCGTAACAAACCATGGGCGGTTTTTGCTACAGAACTGTCCAGGTGTCCATCGGTCAGGATCAATGCTCGCTCCATGGCCTACGAAAATCAAAAACCGCATAAAATACTTTCGTTAAAAATCGACCAGCGAGCGCTGTTTGTTCTCCATCTGTTTTCCTTCAACGGCCAGCTTGCCGTACTCTCCCCCACCGCCTGGAGACATCTTCAGATCTCCTTTTCTAGCTGAAGACACTATCTCAGCGATCTCTTCCCCGCCTATAGATACTATCTCGTTTACCGGCATATCCAGTAGAACAAAGACCTCGTCAACGTGTTTCAGCAGTCTATCCCAGATCTCCCTCACCTTTTTCGTACCGGTGCTGGAGTGCCCTATACCGGCGGCGATTATCTCCTGCAGAGGCGGTGTTGCTATGTAAGGCGGCCGGTCATCGGGGGCTACCTCGGTATCGCTCAGCTCACGTACCCTATCTTTAACACCCTTCTTGATCCTTCCACCACAGTTGCACTTCCAATCCCTAGCCACGCTTTCTTCCAACGAATAATGTGTATAACACCTGTTGCAGGCACTCTCGTTGTATTTACCTTCCTCGGGGGGCAGACCAACGTTCTTTAAAACACGTCCTTTCTTCCCTTCAAGCAGACCTTTCAGTAAATCAAAACTTATATCATCGATTTTCATAACGTTGAACTCCCTACCCAGCCGGTGGGGATAGGGTGAATGAGCGTCGGAGTTTGAAAGGTATGTAAGGGTGTGCAGTTCGGAGATACCGTCGGCATAGGAGCTTTTTGCACTCAGTCCAAGTTCAAGGTATGATATCTTAGAAGCCATAGCTCCGTAGCATTGTTTCAAAGAGTCGTGTTTGCCGTACAAACCGGTGTACGGTGTGAAGGCGTGTGCCGGTCCCAACAATATATCGGATTCGATGCAGATCAAGGCAAGCTCTTCACCGGTGAGTGAAACGTTGGGCCGACCGTCGGAGTCGATGTTTTTAGAGAACTTTTTCAGCCGTTGGTAAAGTTCCTCCACCTGAGCCATGGATGGAAAGAAAAGTAGATGATGCACCCTATCCTTAGTCTCCACCTCTCCGCTTAGAACAAAGTATGTATCGTCTTGAGAGTAAACCCCATCCTCAACTTCCTCCATCCCTCCGATCTCGGCACACCATCTCGGATGAAGACAGTCACCGGTACCCAGCAGCTCGATACCTTTCTTCGACGCCCCATGGGCAAGCAGTTCGAAGTTCATGTTACTGCTGGTTGCTCCCGAGTACTTTCCGTGCAAGTGAAGATCGGCCCTGATCATCATGTTTGGGAAAGTACAGGGGTGATACATAATGTTGACGTACCATCGGGTATGAATTTGAATATCTCGACCAAACTAATAAATAATCAGAGAGGCCTATCCTTACCTTGGTGTGTTGATCATATGAGTTACGATGTAGTCATAGTCGGTTCCGGGCCGGCAGGTTTGTTCGCTGCTCACCGCTTAAGTGCCGAGGATATGAAAGTACTGGTGGTGGAGAAAGGTAAAGATATCGTCGATCGTGAAGAGTCTGATATAATGAGCGGTGTCGGTGGGGCGGGAGCTTTTTCAGATGGTACCGTTAATCTACGGCCTGATATCGGTGGAAATTTGATCGATTATACTGGAAACGACGAAGAAGCTTGGTCCTTGGTAGATCAAGTTTCGGATATACTTTCGGAGCACGGCATGCCTTCCCCACAAACCGGGGACAGTGAAAAGGAAGAGCAGTTGAAGAGAAGGGCAGCCTCGGTGGGAGCTAGATTCTATCCTATAGTTCAAGCCCATATCGGTTCGGACCATGCACCCGCTCTGATAAAGGCCATGAAGGATACTTTGGAAGCCAGAGGTGTAGAATTTTTGGTGGAAACCGAGGTTCAAGATATTCTAGTTAAAAAAGGGGAGTGTATAGGTGTGATACTATCTGGAAATAAAACTGTTGAAGCATCAAAAACCATCATCGCCCCTGGCAGGGTGGGTACCGACTGGATGCAGGTGATGATCGCAAGGAACGATCTTGAAGCCGAGTTCGCACCCATCGATATAGGGGTGCGGGTGGAAGTGCCCAGTATAATCATGGATCCGGTTATCGACGTTAATCGAGACCCTAAATTCCATCTTTACACCCGCAGCTATGACGACTTCATACGCACGTTCTGTACCAATCACAAAGGATTCGTGGTTAAGGAATCATACGACGGTTTCATAGGGGTCAACGGTTATTCTCGTAAGGATATAGAGACGGAGAACACAAATTTTGCCTTCTTGGTTAGAACACATCTAACAGAACCTTTGGAGGATACCACTCGCTACGGACTCGCCATCGCCCAACTCTCCACTACCATCGGAGGCGGCAGCCCCATCGTTCAGCGTATGGGTGATCTGCGGTCTGGCCGCCGGTCCACACATGACAGATTGGACCGAAATCCGGTACAGAGAACCCTCAAGGACGCTACACCCGGGGATATATCAATGGCACTACCCCATCGAACAGTGGTTGACATGATCGAAGGATTGGAGAAGCTGGATAATATCATACCCGGAGTAAATTCAAACAACACATTACTCTATGCTCCGGAAATTAAATTCTACGCAAAAAGGCTGAAGGTGGACTCCACCTTACAAACTTCCGTCAAAAACTTACATGCGGCGGGGGATGGAGCAGGACTTTCCCACGACATAGTCAACGCGGCTGCTACCGGCCTCTTGGCTGCCGATGGGGTGTTAGAAGAACTCTAAACTTCCACATAATAGCTCTCGTTGATCCTTACCTTTCTGCCCTGTAGATCGGATAAATTCAGTGCTTGTAATCCCCCGCTCTCATAGATCAAATACCTACCTTTCAACCCTACCTGCTTACCCCTATGTATTCCAGCGGTAGCTCTAAGATTCGGCTCGGCCCTAAGTGGACGAGGTATGGGATGATCGTTGATAAAGTGCAGCTTACCTATGGGAACCTGGTTCTTCACACCCCTGTATTTTCTTTCGATGATGTGCTTATCCAGCTTTCTACTCATATACTTCAATACTTTCTTAGAGCCTACCCTCTGTGGTATACCGAGTTCCTCACTAAGGGATACCTCGTTCTTTCGAGCTTCCACCCTTCCTTCATAGGTCCCTAAAATTGCGTAGGCGTCCGCCCCCTGCTCGATCATCCTACGTTTTAAGCGGTTTTTCATGGTCATACCTACTTTGGGATATACGCCGTGAAAAGCCAGGTACACGATGTGTTCCTGATGGCAGAACCCTCCGACACAACCATCACACGGCCCCGGTTCGAATATACATTTTAACTTTGGTATGGAAGAAGAGACACATTTATCACACTGGTTGAATCGAGAAACTCGTTCATCATCGGGACACGGTGTGTATCCTTCTTCAAAGCTTCCAACACACCACTTACCCTGTGACACGTTAAAATCTATGTATCCTAGATCAAGTTCTACTAATCTTTCATTTTGATACACCTTAAGCTCGGGTGAAAAATCATTCCATCTAAACGATACAACATGCACTTCCCTCTCTTTGAAGATGGTACGTTTATCATCTAGTATAGACCGTGCATCTCTGAACACGATGACCGATCCCCTCTCTACCTATTTTGGTTTTTCCCAGTTATCGGGTATTTTAAATAAGTAACAAACAATACCTTTTTTGATGAGATATAAGACTGTTCAAGATACGGTACACGGGAGTATACGATTCTACGGTCCGTTCCTAGAGCTTCTCGAAACACCCGAAATACAGAGGTTACACAGTATAAGCCAACTTGGACTAACGAAACTGGTCTTTCCAGGAGCAAACCACACCAGATTAGAACATTCTATCGGTGCTTATAGAGTGGCTGAAAGGATGGGCGACGCTTTGGCTCTAACAGAACATGAAAAACACACAGTCATGGCAGCCGCACTTCTACACGATATCGGCCACGCACCCTTCAGCCATACCCTAGAAAGTATTCTCGCTCATGAATCCGGTAAAGATCACATGGATATCACAAAAGAGCTTATACTGGGTGACATGCACACAGAGGAGAGAGATTGTCCGACTATACCTGAAATTTTGCAAGACAATAGTATGGACCCGTCGGACGTCGCTGATCTAGTTAAAGGTAAACAAGATACACAGATATTAGACGATATAAACGTACACAAGGGTCAAGCCTACTTCGGTGAAGAGGATTACCTTTACCACATGATACACGGGCCTATAGATGTGGATCAGATTGATTACCTGCTGAGGGATTCACACTACACCGGTGCGGCCCATGGTATCATCGATCTCGAAAGGTTGCTTCAAACAGTGGAGATACATAACGGAGATCTTGTGATCACAAAAGGAGGTGTTCCGGCAGTGGAGGGTATGCTCGTCGCCAGGAGT
This sequence comes from Thermoplasmata archaeon, assembly GCA_003560595.1. Taxonomy (GTDB): domain Archaea; phylum Thermoplasmatota; class Thermoplasmata; order Halarchaeoplasmatales; family Halarchaeoplasmataceae; genus Halarchaeoplasma. The sequence continues at coordinate 13,055 of PWKY01000045.1, forward strand.
TTGATGTTCTCATCTGTTTACCTACACAAAACCGCCCGGATCGCGGAGTTGATGCTTGCAAAGGCGGTCACTTCTTCTGATGAAGATTTCAACGAGCTATACCGTATGACCGATTGGGAGTTATTATGTACGTTAAGAGGAAATAAGGGCTTTCAGGAAGAGA
>PWKY01000075.1 GCA_003560595.1 Thermoplasmata archaeon
CCGCAGCCGGCCCGACTACAATCCGCAAATCCCCATCCCGCGCCGGCACAGCCATGTCCTCACCCGTTGCCTCGGGCAAATCGAAGACCTGCCCGTCGATACCGCTTCCGTTCCCCTCGCTTCCGGCGACCGCATTCTGTTCTGCAGCGACGGCGTCACCCTTGCGATCACCCCGGACGAAATTCACGAACGAATCTTCCAGGCCGCTTCTCCGGATCGCGCGGTACGCGATCTGATCGACCTGGCGAATGAACGCGACGGGCTGGATAACGCCACCGCTATTGCCCTTTTCGTCCACTGACTCATTCTCCCTCCATGGCCCGCCCACTCATCCTGGTCAGCAACGACGACGGCATCGACGCTCCTTTTCTGCGACGCCTCGTTGCGGTACTGGCCCGGGACGCCGAGGTCCATGTCGCAGCCCCCGGAGGGGAACGAAGCTGGATCGGCAAGGCCATGAGCCGCCACGGGGATATCGTCGTCGAGGAGGCCGCCGGGTTCCCTTGCCCCGCCTGGCGGGTGGAAGGCACTCCGGCCGATTGCGTCAACCTGGCCATAGGTCATCTCCTGCCCCGCAAACCAGACCTGGTGCTCTCCGGTATCAATGTCGGCTTCAATGCCGGCCTGCCGTTGATTCTGAGCTCGGGCACCGTCGCCGCCGCTCTGGAGGGCGCGCTTCTCGGATTCCCGGCCGCGGCGTTTTCGCTGGAGCTTCCCCCGGAAATCTTCAACCGCCTCAAAGCCGACCCCGAGGCCATGAATCCCGAAACCGAACTAACGCTGCAAGCCTGCTGCGAAACCGCCGCCGAATTCGCCGCCGGACTGGCCGGAAGCGAAAACCGGGAAACAGAGGTTCACAACATCAATTTCCCCTTTCCCTATTCCCTGGCACACGGAATCGAACGCACCCGTCCCGGACGCTTGAACCTGGGAAGCCTGTACCGTCGCGCCTCGGGAGACCGCTTCCGCTTCGACTTTCATCTCCCGCAGGAATCCCCCCAGGAGGCCCTCACCGACCTGGCCTGCCTGCAATCCGGACGCGCCAGCCACTCCGTCCTGCGCTTCGGCAGCCTGGGCCAGTGAGGAGTCTGAATTTTGGATATTCCAGGAAGCTGTCGGCGAAGCCCGACAGACTCCTGGCAGCGAGGCGCATTTCAAGGACACCCAACAACAGGAAAGCCCAAAATAACGTGCCACATTTTTTCATAGTAATATATCGTTTGCCAGAACACGTTTGCAACGTTAGGGTCAACTTCCGGGCACGAGGCGGTTTCTGGCTTTGGTTTCCCAGTCGGAACCGGGGGTGCGAAGGTCGAGTTCGACGATAATTTCTTCCGGAACGGTTCCCTCGGAGAGGCGCGGATAGACGTGCAACTCAATCGCGGGAACCTCATTCCCGGTTTCGAAAAAGATGTCCGGAAAACCATTGCGTTCAGTGTCGCGGAAGACGGCGTCCCCAACACCGTCGAATCGTCCGTTTCCGGAGGAATCGATGGCGAGCAGCCGGCCGGTGTCCACATCGACGGCCTCGATGTAGGCGGGATGGCTGGAACGCACGCGAAAGTCCACGGCACCGGCCTCTCCAGTCCGCAGGTACGTCTCGTGGTAAAACGGTACCGCGTAGAATGGGTTCTCCATTGCCAGGCTGGCCTGTACGACCGTTACGGTTTCAGGACCCTCAGAAGCGCTATATAGCCACCAGGCCTCCTGCACAGCTTCGCCCTCGGAGCTCCAGCGGAGAGAGATATCGTTCCATGTCGCCCCGTCTCCCTCGGTTTCGAGGTAAATGATTCTCCTCTCCCCCGGCGCCAGGGTAAAAGCGCGTGAATCGGGCGCGCCGCCTGCGCCGACGGCCACCGCCCACACGCCGTTGGCAAGACCCGATTGATCGGAGACAACCGGCCCGTCGATCTCCAGAACTCCTTCCACATCGGCGATCCCGGTGTTCGTGAGGGTGAAGCGACCGCGCAGGAACTCACCGCTCTCCGCCCGCGAAAACATCTGAATTGGCTGGAGATCGATGAATCCCGCGGCATCGAATGCGATTGTCGATCTAGGCTCGGGTTCCCGCTTTTCAGGGAGGCTATTGGCGACGACCTCCCTCGACTCGTCGAGGAATCCGAGCAGTTCCGCCTTCAGAGTCTCCCAGCCGAAACGATCGGCTCGCTGCAAAGCAAGCGTGAGAACGGGGAGGGCCGCGTCGTGGTGATCGGTCAGCATGAGGTAGCGGATATACTCCTTGTACGCGCCCGCTTCCTCCAGGATGAGGCCGTGTTGGCGATAGAAATCCAGCGCCGCGAAGAGATCGTTCGATACGCCGTTCGTCAGGCCGTGGTCGAGCAGCAGGATGGCACGTTCGTGCCTGAGATGCGCGAGCGTGCGAAAAATCTCCACTTCCTCCGCCCTGGCGATCAAGCTGTCCATCATCTCGATCGCCTCGCTCAGGCGTCCGGCGCCCGCGAGGCGGTGCGCGAGATGGCTCTTTGCGGTGAGCTGCGTCTCAATGGTATCGAAGGCGTTGTTATCCGCCGCCTCAACCAGATCGCCGACCTGTCGAAGAAGATCTTCGGGGTTCCCGCCGTCGCGGGCGGTGCGCTCGATTCGCCGCAGGTTTTCGATGCGCTGGTAGCGCGCGATACAGGCGCAGGTGTCGATAGCTAGGAGCTTTTCCACAACAGCATCCCTCTCCGCCGCCCGCCCCTCGCGGTCCAGGCCGACAGACAGCAAGTGGTAGGTGCGCGTCAATAATCGCTGATCGCAATGCGTCCGCCCGCGCTCCTCCAGCAGCTTCGCGGTTTCGAGCAGGAGGGTGTTGCTTCCATGCAGGTCACCGCGCAGGGCGCGGAAGTCCGCTTCATTCACGAGCACCTGAACATAGCTGTACAGATCGCGCACAATGTGCTCGTGCCACGGTGCCGGAACATAAAAATCCTTCGCGTCGAATTGCGGATGCCGATCCGTCAGATACTCGACGGCCGACTCCTCGGCGCGCCAGTGCGCCATCTGAGCCATCGTCAACGATCCCCTGCTGAGGTGACTTTCCATGATGTTGTTGAGGAGGCGCCACTCGATCCGCGTAACGTCGTTGCCGCGATCACCGTATTCACGTAAATGAGGTAGCGATTTTTCGTAGTAATCGATCGCCGCCAGGGTATCCCCCTGCCTCCGGTAGATCGTGGCGAGTGACCGGTAGCAGGCGAAGATATATTCCGGTTCGTCGTTCGCAGACGCCATCTCCAACACCCGCTCAAACAGGACAGCCGCCTCGTCCCGGCGCGATTCGTGGTTCAGCCGCCGCGCCTCCCGGTAGAGAGAGCGCATCGTTTCGAGGGGGGCTTCCGACGGAGAGACTGCAGGTTCGGAAAGCACGGCTTCAGG
>PWKY01000072.1 GCA_003560595.1 Thermoplasmata archaeon
CAACACTTTCTATCTTATGTAGCTTCACCTTTTAATCTTCTAGCATCGCTTTATTCATATCTCTGATCGTGCAGAAATCCATCAATCCTTCCTCACCTAATACGTATGCATGGAACTCCTCCGGTGGCAGGCCTTCTAGCGCTTTTGATATGAACTTCCTCGCTCTCAGAATATTTCTACCGTATGCAAGTGGACTAAAGGCAGGTAATACCACCACGCCTGAAGGATGATATAGGAAACAGGATTTTTTAAAAGCCGCGGACATCTCATCCCTGATGGTAATAGATGGGTGCTCGTGGCCAATTATAAGTGTGCCTTGTTTTTCAACTTCGATATGTCCGTGGGTTATCGATAGGGAATCTACTTTTAACACTTTTTCATAAAAAGGCACTCCAGCTGAGTTGGTGATGGTTTTCAGAAAATTATCATGATTTCCTCTGACTACTACAAGGGAAGTTCTTTCTCGTAAAAAGTCCATAACTTCGTATATCTCTTTGAATTCCTGGTTACGATTTCTACCAAATTCATGTTTAAAATCCCCAGCAACAACGAGTGTTTTAGGCTCATACTGGTCTATTATCGTAGACAATGCGTCGATCATTAAATCTTTTTGTATCCTCGGAACGGTGGTACCCTGATCTGCCAAACTTGATTCGTGTCCAAGATGGAGGTCTGCGATTATCACCGTATCCTTGGCTTTATACCATACACACCGAGAAGAAGTTATGTAGAGATCCCGTTCTAATTTTATTTTCTGCATGTCAGGAAACTATGTCTTTGAAAATAGGGTTATCTTTTAGTTCATCAAATGCCTCGTCGTTCAAAGCTTCTTCCCTATATTCATCGTTTAACTTTATGGCCCTACTCAAGAGAGGTTTCAACAGTTTAGTGTTGCCCTGTTTAGCTGCGATCTTGGCTTTATAATACCATGCAGAAGGAGTGTCGGCTTCTCTTTTTACAACTTCATTGAACGCATTCATTGCATCTTGGTAATTGCCTAGTTGATATTGGGCTGCACCCATACTGAGCCATGCAAATATCTCATCATCTTGCTTTTCAAGAACCTTTTTAAAGGACTCAACAGCTTTTTCGTATTCTCCCAGCTGATATCGACAAGCACCCTGGTTATGCCAAAGATCTATATCGTTCTCCCCTAAATCTACCAGTTTGTTGTAGGTTTCTAAAGCCCCTTTGTATTTCTCAGCGTTGTAAAGTGCATCTCCTTTACGATACAATAGAGCCTTATTTTTTGGATTCATCTCCAAGGCTTTGTTGAAGTAAGTGATATCTGAAGGATCTAGTTCATGGATTTGTTTGTAAGTCTTCAGTGCTTTAGGTCTATCGCCTTTCTTTTCGAGGATCTCTGCCTTTTTACGCAATATGTCAGTATCACTATCATCTATATCCAATAGCAAATCGATGATGTCAAGGTTTTCCGGGTCGGTTTTTAGAGCTTTGTTTAAAAGTTTCTTTGCATCTTCTTCTTTCCCATCATCCAACAAGGCCTCCGCTTTTTGAGTCACGAAACGACTATCGTGTGGCCTAAATTCAGCTAATTTCTCTAAAGCGATCTCATCATTTGGGTCGAGCTCCAAAATTTTTTCATAAGCTTTGACAACCTTGTCTTCTTTACCGATACTCTCAAAGTATTTTGCCTCGAGATGCCATAGACCTGGGTCATCAGGGGTCCTTTTCACCATCTTATGGATATGCTTTACGTTGGCAGGGTTGATTTCTAGGAGTTTTTCATAAGTTTCATATGTCTGCTCCTTTCGTCCCAATATCCTCAGCACATTTGCCTTATTTAACAGTGCTTTTTGATTTTCGGGGTCTAATTTAAGTGCTTCATTTAAACACAATAAAGCGTACTCGTTCATCTCGTTCATGCTAACATAGGTCATTGCTTTATTCAACCAAGCAGATATGTTAGTAGAATCTAGGTTTAACGCCAGTTCAAAAGCATCTATGGCCTGATCATGTTCTTCTGAGTTGTATAAACCCTTTCCGATATCTACATAGAACTTGGAAAAAACCTTTGGCTTCTCAGATACAACGTCCTCTTTATCTACGAGAAAACGGATGGCTTGCCTATACTTATATAATGCTTTTAAATTCTCTCCATCTCGTATGTTTTGAGATGCTTCTCGAAGTATCTCTCGTACTTCTTCCAATACCTTCTCCTCTTTACTCTTTCCCAGCGGCAATACAATTTCTCCTGTTGACTTTCAATCTTATATCAATACCCGATAGGATAATTTAGATATAAAATCTTCGGTATTAGAACTACTCATGTAAAACTATTCCTTATTTAAAGATATAAAAAATTATATTCACTTCTTCATTTTCCAATCCAAATTCCACTGACCCTGCAGATATAATGTTACCATCGTACCCCCTTCTCACAGAATCAAAATCCTCTGATATCCCGTTTCGATGTAACACAAAGTTTTCGATACTTGTACTATCGATGCTTAGGGCCCAATATACATCTAGATGTCCGTTGATAAGAGAGGTTATATCTTTTAGATATGTAAAATTCTCTCTTGATATCCCTTCATCTATCAAATATACCATCTCCAATATTAGATTACGTACACGATGATTTTCACGATAGTACGTTACCCCTGCATCTTGATAAGATGTTACTGGGATTGTGGCCGACATTATGGCTCTTTTAGTTTCCATACATTTGTTGTAGGTTATAGTCTGTCGATGATCGCTGTTAGATGGGTACATAATATAGGCGGATAGTATCGTAGAGGCAATCAGTAAGAAAACGAAGAAGAGAACTCCATCATACAAAGTGAAAACACCCTCATTCTTTCTCATCCTAAACCCCATATCCGTATCTGTAAAGAAGAAAGACGCATACTTCCATCCCTATTTGCTAAAACCATGGAACTTGTTCTCGAATAAATGTTCATATCTTCAGGCAATTCTGCAGATGACATAGATAACGTAAAGGTATCCGTGTAAGAACTGTCGTCTCTTATATCAATGCGATAATTGAACCCCAACTCTTGAGGGTCGAGTGATCCTACTAAGTAAGAATGGTTCAATACTTGTAATTTGTCGCCACAAAATACTCCCGGAGATCTTACCATCATATCCTCGGACCTAATCATCCTCATGAAATCTTCCAGATCATGGTACATATTTTCCATCTCTACTTCTTCGATGTATCTAGAATGCGTGCTATAAAGGCTGAAGCTAAACAGCCATATCCCGATTATGATGGCTAATAAAGCGGGAATATCCACAAAGAAACCTGCTACACCTTTGGTTCCTCTTAACATGAAGAACTGCATTTTGTCCTAATATATAACTCTTTCAACATTGGTATCGGTACCAAATCAGAAATGCTTGTATAAATCAAAATTGACTAGGATACATCATCTTTTAGTAAATCAAAGCATTTTTGATATAACTCCTGTTCTTCTATCTCATCAAATATATCTAAAGCCTCTTCCAAATACGTCTCATAAGAAGATCCTCCATCTTTCATCATGTCTGAACCGTATTCTAGAAGATAGATACCTAGATACTTTTTTATTTCTTTTTCTTTCACGGATTTAGACTCGAGCTTAGGTAATTCTAAAGCAGATCGATAATAGCTGATTTTTTCATTTTCATCTTCTTCGAGTTCAGCAGCTTTGACGTAATTATCAAATGCTTTATCATATAACTTCGCTTTCTCGTAATACCTTGCTAATTTATCTCGATATAGATGAAGAGAATCTGAGTATAGCTTTTCAATAGTTTCAGCAGCTCTCCTATTAAGTAACCTTTTCTTCCCTTTAAATAAAGATTCATAAAGGATATCTCTTACAGGGAGATTCTTAAAACAGTAACCTTCTTCTTCATCCATCTCCTCTAAAATACCGTGTTCTAACGCTGTATCAAGGTAGTCAAGTATTTCCATTTCATCCATACCTGCAAAATTCGATAGTAATTCATAATTAAATTTATATCCTAGTATACTCGCAGATTGTAGTAGATTTCTAGTTTTTTTATCCAGCTTAACTATCTTCCTTTCTATAACGTATTTCACCGTAGAAGGCCATTCAAAGGAATCATCCATAGGTGGATAAATACTTTCTTCAGGTATTATCAGCCCTTTACCCAACATAGATTTTACCGTTTCTACTATAAACAATGGATTTCCTTGGGTTTTGGAATGGATCATTTTGCAAAAATTATCCGACGGCTCTACGTCTAATAATTCTTCTATGATCTTTTTTGTTTTATTTAAATCAAATGGTTTGAGTTCGATATGTTTACATAGATTTCTTTGTTTTAGATGATGAATAGTTTCATCCAACACGATATATCCCATGGATTCCCCAGGCCTATATGTACCCAATAGTAAAATGGGATGGTTCGGTACGTGTTCCGATATATATCTAAAGGCCAATAATGTGGCTTTATCCCCCCAATGTAATTCCTCAATAATTATAATAAGGGGACATCCATCTGCCATCTTCGCTATATTATCGAAAGATTCTTTCAATGTATTTGGTTTTTCAACATCGAAAATAGAGATGCTATCTGTATTTTCTTGCCCAGAGAAAATGGATATACCTAAAGGCAGAGATGATACGGATGTATCCGGCGTATTTAAAACTTCAAAAGCTTCATTGAAGGGATGATATGAAAGAGCATCTCTTGAGATGCATGAGCCCTGAAAACACTTAAAATCGTTTTCTTTTGCCTTATCTAAAAGCCATTCAACAAGTTCTGTTTTTCCGATACCCGCTTCCCCGGAAATAACCACGGTTTTACCTTTACCTTTCTTAACCTCCTCCAGAACCATGTTAAGGGTTTTGCATTCCCTATCCCTGTCGATAAAAATCAAATCACTCATTTCCCCCAGACTCCGTCAAACCCCCTTCTTTCAGATAAATCAATAAATTATTGATACTTTTGTCTTTTTTCCTCACTGCTAGTGCCTTGACTTCACAACTTAGCCTTTCAGAATCCTTTTTGATCAAAGATACATTACAACTACAGGATCCTTTTTGTCCTTCAGTGAGATCCTTTAGTTCTCTTTCCCACTTTTCTAGATCTTTTATCAGATGGTTCAAATTAAATGATAACATTTCTTTTTCAGTATATCCCGTCATCTCTAGAGCAGATCGATTTGCTTCGATTATATTCCCCTCTGAATCAACTAGTAACATCCCTATCGGTGCCCCTTCTAAGGCGATCCTAAATATCTCTTGAGAATTTTCCATGCTATCTAAATTCTTTTTATGTTGTGTTATGTCTATCATCGATATCAAAACAAGATCTGAACCTGGGAGAGATGAAGCGGTTTGGAAAACATCCCTGATATCGTTGTACCTGTTCTGTATACTCATTATCATATCTGAACGTTCGATATCCTTATTAAATAAGTCATCGATCGAATCTTTCAGTTTACTTAAATCCTCGCTAAAAACAAAGTCTGAGAACTTCTTATCTTCCACCTCCTCTTGTGAATAACCGATAAGCTTTTCACACTCTTTATTCATCATCGAGATATTCATATCTTTACCTATGATCAACATCGCAGTACCCGTATTCTCTAGTATGCCTCGATGCATTTCTTCTTTTTCTTTTATCCCTTTTTCGTATCGGATCCTTTTTAAAGCATCGGTCATGTGTGAAACGAGGATCTCCCCCATCTTCAGATCGTTCTCGTCAAATCTATTTTTCTCGGTTGAAATATTCAGAAATACACCTATGTCATCAATAGGTATAGAAATAGCTGATCGGTACTCTTTATTGGCAGGTTCTGCATCTTCTGCGTCGTCAACATCTTTGACAAGTATCGAACGCCTTTCTCTGTAACTCTTCCCAGCTATTCCTGTTACCGGATTTTTACTACCAACCTCAAGGGCACCGTCTTTGGTCGCTTTAACTACTAACTCATCATCTTCTACCTTATGTATAGTGCATGCACTGAAACCCAATATATTTTCAGCCGCGTGGATACTTAGATCATAAACCTCTTCTTCAGTCGTACAACCTACGATTTTGTAAGCAAAATCGTGAAGTCTTTCTATCTTATCTTTTTCCTCCTTCAACTTAATGTTTGCCTTATTTATGGCGGTTACATCCTCCATGCTCCCTTCGATGTATATCACTTCGTTATCCTCATCGCGTATCACATAAGCATTATCTTTTACCCATATATTCTCTCCATCTATTCTTTCTAAAGGTATTTCATACCCTTTTATGACACCTTTTTCTTGTAAAATTGAGATCTCTTTATTTCTAAGGCTTTTATCTGGATAAAAATCATGTGCTTCACAAGAATATAAGTCCTCTTTAGATTTAAATCCTAGTAGATCGACCATCGCGCTGTTAGCTGCTAGTATCTTTCCATCTACAGTTACGGAATACAATGGTATCGGCACCCTTTCAAACAAACGAGTATATAAATCTTCAAGTTCTCTTCTTTCCTTCCTTTCTTTGATATCTTCGATCGCTGAATGCACGGAGGCGGATAGTCTAACAAAATGTTTAGGAGATTTTACTACATAGTCTTCTAATCCCGATTTCATGGCTTGAACTGCGATCTCTTCATTACCTGTACCGGTGAACATTATAACTGGACAATCCGGTTTACGTTTTTTCACTTCTCTCAAAACCTTCATCCCATCAGTCCATCTTATATGATAATCTGTTATGACTATATCGAAATCACATCCTTCTAAGGCATCCTTTAGTTCATTTGAATCTACAATCTCGTTGACTTCTACGTCTCTAAAATTTCTCTTTATTTCTCTTATCGCTAAAGAACGATCATCGGGGTTATCGTCAACTATCATTATTTTTATCGTTTCACTCATCATTTAGACCTCCATTCAGCGAAGGAGTTAGGGGGTTTTTGTTTGTTGATGGAGGATATCCTCTACCCATTCTTATCTTTTTTGTTGAATATGGCATCAAACACCCTTATCTTCATAGTTTATACAATTATTGTCCTATTTTAAGATTTTGTATAAATTCTGATGGAAAATATTCATCTATAACGCCCTCATTTACCCCTTGAATGTCCGAATCAAAGTCATCTATCAAATCGGTGTCAAAAGCTGTGATACCAGCGGCGATGATAGCGGTATCTTTTGCAGCGGTTTTGATACGTCTATCGGATTCGCACCCGTTCACGATAGCTTTTTACCGGATGTTTTTTGCAACCTTGATATTACTTCCATTGGTGTTTTTAAAAAGGACGGAGCTAAAAGAGATACAAAAAGATGAATGGAAAAATCTGACTAGTACTGGAATATTTCTCGCCGTACATTTTGCCGCTTGGATAACATCCCTACGCTATACCTCTGTTGTTTCATCAGTAGTTTTGGTAACTTCTCATCCATTGGTTGTAACTTGGATATCTGGTTGGTATCTTGGAGAAAGGTCCAGTAAAAAAGCATATATGGCTATATTATTATCTCTTTTAGGTATAACCATAATGGCGGCATCCAATTATAGAGTAGAACGATGGTCTCTCTTCGGAGATTTTTTAGCGATGATTGGTATGCTGGCTTTTGCAGGGTATATAATACGCGGAAGGGAGATGAGGAGGACCATGTCTACAACTACTTATTCTTTCGTGGTATATGGTATATCTTCATTGATACTTGGAGTCCTGAGCATTCTTTTCGGTGGAGCCGCCTCTTATCATCCTCCCAGGGAGTACTTGCTGTTTTTATCCCTGGCCCTGATCCCTACCATATTCGGTCACACACTCTACAACTGGGCTTTAAAGTACGTAAGAGCGAGGTTGGTATCCACGAGTCTCCTCGCAGAACCCGTAGGTGCTTCACTTCTTGCATTTTTAATACTGCATGAGATACCTCCAGCTTTGACTATAGTAGGTGGAGCTATCACACTTTTAGGAGTCGTTATCTGTGCTAAGAGTAGGTAAAAAGCCGGATCACCGAGGTTGGCGCTCATCACGTTCGTGAGGACTCCAAGGACCTTCTCGACCCCGCTACCCATCGAGCATCGGTAGTCCACGGTAGGACTGCTCCCTTCCGGACCTGGCCCGTTCTCCGAGGCAAAGCTAAAGGTGAACAACCCTCCGGTTGTCTCCAATAGCACCTCCGATCCCAAAGGACGAGGTCTCACAGTTGGATCTTGGCTCATGAACGGGATGATTACGCCGTCCCCGGCGGTCACCCCCGCGTATCGACGGTTTCGGTGTATAAGGGCACGCCGAACGCCCCGGTTAGACCCGGCAACTGACCTTATCCTGCATGGTATATAAGGTTTTATCCCTTTCACCCTTCGTTTACAGCGCTTATATAGTTATTCTGTCCAGATATAAAATGATCAGCGATTGTTAACCCGGATCTGACGACATCTTCTTTAAGTTCCTCAAGTGTGTACAAGTGGTAATAACGATCAAAAACTTCTCCATCGTCTCTATTCCACGGAACCATCACATCTCTTTGCTCTTCAGGGAGATCCCACCTATCGGACTCTCTAGACCAGGAAGAAACCATAATCTTTCCCCCTGGTTTCAATATCCGTTTACATTCCTTCAAACTTTTTACTCTCCCCTCTTTCAAATGGTGGATAGCGGCGATGTACAGGATACCGTTAAAGGACGAAACTTTAAAGGGGAGATCCCTTGCATCTCCTTTGATATATCCTCCTTTTGGACACCTTTGTTTAGCGATCTTAAGCAGTTCAAAGGAAGCATCTAATCCTATGATATCTAGTCCAAGATCAACTGCCACTGAACAGTGTCTTCCGTTTCCACAACCGAGGTCTAGGATCCTACCTTCTAAATCTTTTATGAATTCTTCAACCTCTTTCCATGGGTATTTACGGGTTTTATCGAAATGTGACGCAATAGAATCAAAGACTTTCTGCGTATCCTGCTTATCTTCCATAGTTTTAGTTATCAATGGGACAAAATTTATATTCTTTGCCTTAACTCATCCATAAAATGTGTATTCTAGAATTAGTTTTGATAATGGTAATATGTATTATACTTTCCTCCGTAGCCTATATCTGCGGTCTGCTAAATTTGAGTGGGTCGGTGACCGCACTAATTCTCAGTCTGCTCCTAGGAATACAGGGGGGCATATTATGGATATTCCTTCTTTTGATATTCTTAGCAAGTTCTTTTTTGGCAACTAGGTATAAATTTAAATATAAAGAGGAAAGGGGTCTCCAGGAAGGAAAAAAGGGAGAACGTGGGGTGTTCAACGTACTTGCAAATGGTATGGTTCCTCTTATCATAGCCCTACTACACGGGGCTGACAATTCCTTCGGTCTTTTAGGTATAGGGATCCTAGGTAGAAGTTTGGCGGTCTTTCTATTCGTAACTGCAGTTGCCAGTGCGGCGTCGGATACCCTTGCCTCGGAGATGGGTGTGCTTTGTGATAAAGCTTATCTTATAACAAATTTTAAGAGAGTACCCCCCGGTACCAACGGCGGTGTATCCGCCTATGGTCAATTATGGGCATATATAGGGTCCGCTTATACATTCGTTGTGGCCTTTGTGGTTTTTTCTTTACTAGAAGGTAATGTCCTTTCACCTTCCATGGTTCTGATCGGAAGTGTGTTAGGATTTGCTAGCTGTCAGTTCGACAGCATCTTGGGTGCTACATTAGAACGGAAAAAGATAATAGGTAAGTCTGCAGTTAACGTGATCGCGATATCTATAACAGTAATGATAAGTTGGGTGGTCATATGGATGATAGGATAATAATATTGATATTCGATGGGATCGGTGATAGACCGGTTAAAGAGCTAGATGGAAAAACACCTCTTGAGGCCGCTAATACGCCTAATTTGGATAAGTACTCCGAGGAAGGCATCAACGGCATAATGGACACCATCGCTCCTGGAGTTGTGCCGGGAAGCGACACAGGACATCTGGCTTTATTGGGCTATGATCCTTACAAAGTTTACACCGGCCGAGGTCCATTCGAAGCTTCGGGGATAGGGATGAAGCTAAAGAGTGGTGAGGTTGCTTTCAGGTGTAACTTTGGTACAATAGAGGACAAAATAGTGGTCGACCGTAGGGCCGGACGTATTAAGAAGGGCACCGACTCTTTAGCCGAGGCTATAAACGAGATGGATTTTGATATAGATTTTGTTTTTCAGGAGAGTGTAGAACACCGGGCGGTTCTTCTCTTTAAAGATCCTTCTTTGGGTCCTTTCGTTTCGGATGTTGACCCACATGAAGAGGGCCTCCCATTGAAAAAGTCAAAAGCAAACCGGGAAGAGACATCAAGCCAACTTACTGCTGAACATTTGAACAGATTCACAGAGAAAAGTATCGAAATCCTGTCTGAGCATCCGATAAACATTGAAAGGAAAGAAAGGGGTTTACCACCTGCGAACGTTATACTTTCAAGGGGTGCAGGAGCTGTGCCTGAGATGGGTAAATTAGAAGAGATGAAGGGATTGAAAAGCGCAGCCATCGCTGGAATACCTTTGGTGAAAGGTGTGTGTGAACTAGCCGGAATGGATATTGTACAGGTAGAGGGTGCTACCGGTGGATTAGATACGGATATAGAAGCTATAATGAATGGTATCGTAGATAATATAAACAATTATGATCTCATGATAGTCAACATCAAAGGACCTGATCTACCCGGGCATGATGGAGATCATATGGGGAAAATAGAGTTTATAGAGCGTATCGACTCCTCACTACCGATTTTGGAAAACATCGAAAACACCTACTTCGCTTTTACCGGAGACCATTCTACACCGGTCACTGTAAAAAACCACAGCGGTGATCCACTACCATTGATCATTAAGGGTGAAGAGGTCCGTGTTGACGCCGTTGACAGCTACGGAGAACGTAGCTGCGCGACTGGAGGTTTAGGACGTATCAGAGGTTCGGATCTTTTGAACGTGCTGATGGATCTGGCTAAAAGAGCCGAAAAATTCGGCGCCTAACGTTTGTATCCGATATCTCTGAGGAAACTATTCCTCCATTCTTTATCCTCTTCTGCTTCAACTCCAATGGTGGGGCTGCCGTCTATCACACCAAGTATACCTCTACCCGATCCATTCTCAACAACTATCACTTCAAGTGGATTGGCGGTAGCACAGTATATCCTACATATTTCCTGCACCTCTTTCAATCGGGGAAGCACGTTTATCGGGTAAGTTCCGTCAAGTACTATTATAAAAAAATGTCCTGCGTTGATGTCCCTAGCATTCTCAACTGCCAACTCCTTACACCTTTCATCCGTACCGTCGTACCTCACCAACCTATCGCCCGAGGCTTCACAGAACGCCACTCCGAATTTGATATCGGGAACATTGGTCACCAGTGACTCGTAGATGTCTTCGACTGTTTTTATAAAATGGCTTTGACCGAGTATCACATTCATCTCTTCATCCTTCTTGACTTTAATACTTTCAAGCTCCATGTTTTAAAGTAATGATTCGATGTTAAAAACCTTTACTACTATAAACAGGGATCAACACATCAAATCCCATATTTTTTATTTTATTCCACTCTGGTTTCCATGGATCTATTTGTATGGTTTATGTTGATTCAAGAACGAGTTCTACCTCGTATCACCCCAAAAGTGTTTAATATATAGAGAAATTAGTGGTTTGAGCCTATGATCAAAAGCGACGATGTACAGAACCAGAAGGCTGAACAGCGATTCAAGCTCACAAGGGTCGGTGTAACAGGAGTTAAAAAGCCCGTTGTAGTGGAAAGACCCTGGGGCAAAGTGACATTGAATGCAACCATCGATGTCTACGTTGACCTCCCTTCAGATCAAAAGGGTTCCCATATGTCTAGGAACGTTGAGGTTACCGGAGAGGTGGTTGATAGGAGTGTTCGGATGCCTGTGAGAGGTCTTGAAGAACTCACCTCCGAGATGTGTGAAATACTCTTAGAGCGACACGAATATGCATCGTATTCTGAAGTAGACATCTCTGCAGATTATTTTTTAGAAAGAAGATCGCCAGTAGGAAGAGCTAGCTTAGAGAATTATCGTATAATGGGTAAAACCGAATGTTTCAGAAAGGGTGATAAACGAAGGTACATCGGTGTCGAGGTTGTAGGTATGAACGCCTGCCCGTGTGCTATGGAATCTGTGAAAAACGTATATAGAAAAGATCATCCAGAGGTTGAAAAGATGTTAGATATCATACCTGTGATCACACATAACCAACGTAACCGCTCAACTCTGATGATGGAAGTCCCGCTCGGGAAACAGGTGGAATTGAACGATATGATAGATATTGTGGAATCATCTTTATCATCACCAACCCACGAGATACTAAAAAGAGATGACGAGGCTCAGGTAGTCATACGGTCTCACGAAAATCCAAAATTTGTTGAAGATGTAGTCCGTGACATTCTCTCAAAAGTTCTTGAACATTACAAAGATTTTCCAGACCAAACTCGTATAGAAGTAAAAAGTGAGAGCGAAGAATCTATCCACAAGCATAACGCCCTTGCTGAGCGTATAACCACCTTTGGAGAACTTAGAAAATAGGTCATTTTTGAGCTCTTAACTCGTAGATGGATCCGGATTTGACCACACTTTCTTCCACCTTATCCATGATGTCGTTGAGTTTTTTTCTGAAGGCGTTTTTTAGGTATTCTTCTTCTACATATCCTATATTTTGTTTTATGGTTTCTTCATGTTCTTTGAATAGGTCTATAGGCCATGGTACTTCTTCCATAAGTATAGACGTGTCGGTTTCGGAGAAGCCGATACATTTTAGTTCCTTCTCTATGACCGCGGGAGAGAATTCTTCTAGATGACCTTTCCCAAGCATCTCAGAAACCGTGTTCTCCAGTCTCCAAAGTTCTATCTGTAAATTATCACATGGGCCGGGACATAACTCAGCTTCAAAAGGATAATAATCTATGATAACCAGCATCCCTTGTTTTTTAACTACCCGGTAAAATTCTCTTAGTGCCGACGTGATGAACAGGTTCTTGTTTTGAGACAGGGCACTTATAACGAAGTTGCATACAACATATTCGAAGCTTTCGTCTTTTAAAAAACTCATGTTCGTTAGGTCCCCTGTAATGAATTCGGACTGAGATGCGATCTCTCTACATTCCTTTTGCCAATCCCCTCTGATATCGATAGATACAACCTCTGCCCCCCAGTCCTCCAAAAACTTAGTCATATTACAGCCGCCTGTACCTGCGTCGAGTATTTTCTTCCCTTCTAGGTCTAGGCCTTTCAACTTCTCCATGTTGTGTAATAGGGAAAACTACATTATAAATTCAACGGAGATATCGAACTATAGTCAATCACCTAACTTGTTTTCAAGATAGCAACAAATTCTGTATCTCTATATCGAAATTGCCATGACCTCGATCATAGGATAAATAATTAGATCTTCGGTGGTTACATGTAGTCCCCCATGGTAGTGTAAACTCCTTTTACTCTGTATCATAAGATCATATGTAAAAATTTCTCTTATCGTTTACACACATCTCCTTCATACCTCCAACCATAATATTTAAATCTACATACCTGATAACCTTTCTTCCTCAAGGGGACTAACATGTTACATGCTAAAATAAAATCGGACATATTGAGGGACCTAGTCGATATCGTAGGTACCATAGTTGATGAAGTTAAGATGAATTTGAGTGAAGATGGGATCGGTTTGAAGGCAGTTGATCCCGCTCACGTTGCAATGGTTGACCTTAAACTATCAAAGGAAGCATTTGAAAGTTTTGAAGCAGATCAGATGGAGATAGGTATCAATCTAAATAAGATCGAACAGTTCCTTAAACTATCTTCCTCAGGAGAAATAGTTACACTAGAACACGTAGAGGACGAAAATAGGCTCGTTCTGGAAGTGGATAACATCACACAGAAGATGCCCCTGCTCGATACCGCTGGAATGACCGATCCTTCCGTACCTCAATTGGATCTACCAGTGAACTTGATCGTCAAAGGCAAACACCTTCTTAAAGGTGTCAAGGCGTCACAAAACATCTCAGACCACATCGCACTTTCTGCAGGACCTGACGGATTTGAGATATTTTCTGAAGAGGATGAGGATATGGTCAGGCTGAGTTTATCTAAGGATAAGCTTGAAGAGCTCAATGCCAATGAAGAAGCTAGTTCTTTATTCGCACTAGATTATTTCTCTAGTATGATCAAATCCGTTTCCAACGATGTTCCTATAAAGATAGACATCGGTTCGGATTATCCCGTCGTACTGCAGTTTGCCTTTGCCGGAGATAATGGGGATGTAAAATTCCTATTAGCACCTAGGATCGAATCGTCTTAATCAATCGAAAATACCTTATTTGTTCGCTTATATACCCTCCTATGAACGGGAGGATTCCCGCTGGTAAACCGGTTATAGGAGAGGAGGAGGAAGAGGCAGTTCTACAAGTGCTGCGATCAGGGCAGATCGCTACAGGTCCAATGGTGAAAGATTTTGAGGAAAAGTTTGCAGAATACATCGGAGTCGATGAAGCCATCGCAGTCAGTTCAGGAACAGCATCTATACACCTCGCACTCCTCTCTTTAGGTATAGGTAAAGGAGATAAGGTTATCGTAACACCTTACAGCTTTATCGCTAGTGTTTCACCAGTTATTGCTGTTGGAGCCGAACCGGTGTTCGTAGATATAGATCCGGAAACATACTGTATTACACCCGATAATGTCAAAAAGGCCGTAGATAACGATACCTCTGCATTGATACCGGTTCACTTATACGGTCAAACAGCTGAGATGTCTGGTATGCTTGATATCGCCGAAGATAACGATATGTATGTTATCGAAGACGCATGTCAGGCACATGGCGCCACTTATAAAGGAAAGAAGACAGGTTCTATGGGTGACCTCGGATGCTTTTCCTTTTACGCTACAAAAAATATGATCACCGGTGAAGGCGGTATGCTTACCACGGATGATCCTAAACTAGCAGATAAGGTTCGGAAATTACGTGCCCACGGCAAGTTTTCCAGGAATAGATACGACGTGTTAGGATTTAATTATCTCATGACCGATATAGAGGCGGCTATAGGTTTAGTTCAACTGGAAAAGCTGGATAAGATGAACGAGATAAGACGTAGGAACGCGGCGATACTCGATGATGAGATGAGACCTTTGGAGGAAGAAGGTATTGTGAATATACCCCGAGAAAAAGAAGGAGGTACACATGTGTATCATCAATATGCCCTTAGAGTTCCAAAGGAGAAGAGAGCTCGGCTTGTAAAAAACATGCAGAAAGCAGGAGTGGAAGTTAGAACAGGCTATGATCTACCTATATATAAACAAGGTTTTATCGATTCTGATTATAACTGTCCCGAGTCGGAGAGTGCTTGCCAGGAAGTTATATGGGTGCCGGTACACCCTATCCTGGAACCATCTCACATGAGACGTATAGCTTGGGGTTTAAAACAGATGCTAGGATAACTCAAAATCGTTAAGTAGGTCTCTTACGTTCTCATCGACCATGGGTCCGGAAACGATATATGCGAATTGGCGTCCTGAGCACAATGCACGCTACCCATTTTCAACACCAGCTAAAATTTTCATCTCGGATCTAGACCTAACTTTGGAATCCTTACTATCTTCAAGAACATTCGGTATGGCACGGAGTCGGGCTAAAGAGAGGGTTATCGAAGCCATAGAGGAAGGCAAAGTCGGAGGCAAATGGACCTCTCCTGATACTCCCGATCCTAAAAGATTAAATGAGATCATATCCTATCCTTTAGCAAGGATGATCGTTTCCTGCATATCCGATGAATTTCTAATCAGACGTTATGCTTTAGCCGAGGCTGAGAACGTTTCGGCTTTTCTTAAAAATGAAGATGATCATGATATCCTCTTTGCAGTAGGAAAAGAACTTGGATTGGATGGAGAAAAAAAAGAAAATAAGATAACTGTCGGGTTCCATGACTTCATCGAGATAACAAAGGATATGAGTGCGGTTGATTGGAAATTGGTTAACCAGGACTTACGCCAAGGGATGGTTTATCTTGATAAGTCAAAATTTATACGTTTAGTTAAGGAAAGAGTATATCATGAGATATTGAAGGATTTGCCCATATCGGTTAATGCAGATATTGAAGAATCGCTCTCAGGTATAATCGATGATGTGATCGCAAAGTTAGAGAAGATGAAAGATAAGTTTGTTGATCGAGATCTCGGCGAAGTTGAAGAAGGATTGTTCCCTCCTTGTATCAAGGGGTTGATAAAAAAGCAAGCGGAAGGACAAAACCTGTCCCATGAAGCCCGGTTCGCACTCACTTCTTTTTTACACAAGATAGGATTTGACGAAGATCAGATAATCGCTATATTTTCCAGATCCCCCGATTTCAGGGTAGACCTAGCAAGTTATCAGATCGAACACATTATAGGTAAAGTATCCAGTACCGAATACACTCCTCCCGGTTGTGGTTATATGAAGACAGGAGGGATATGTTTTAAACCGGACAGCCTTTGTGGTACGGAATGGATGAATCACCCTTTGACTTATTATTCGTATAAAAAAAAGCACGAAAGTGAAGAAAAAGATTAACCAGACAGAGCCTTCCAGCTGGCAATACCTCTATGCAAAGCCGTTAGATGGCCGGCCAAAGCGAACCAGACCATCAACAACTCGAAAAGAGTGAGATCATGACCTGCAATGGTTAAAGATCCATATCCAAAGGCTGAAAGGAAAATGTAAATGATGGGTATTAAGATCAAGAGTACCAGTCTATCGGCCCTACCCGCTACACCTCCATAGTTCCGCTTTACCCCCACTGCCTGGGCCTGTGTTCCCATATAACTAGTCATCAAAATTCCTAGTAATGCTAGAAATCCCAGTGATAAACGACTTAGTGGGCCAAAGGCTATGCCACCTATGATAAATATATCGGCATACCGATCAAGTGTATGATCTAGGAAGTCACCTCTGATAGAGGTCTTTCCCGTAAACTTAGCTACCCTTCCATCCATGGCGTCGAAAAAGGCGTTTAAAAGGATGAAGATCGAACCGAGTAGCACAAAAGTAGTGTTTTTACCGATGAAAAAAAAGGTACCTGCGAGAACCGCGGCTAAAAAAGCTATCCAAGATAAAGTATCCGGATCGATGTGCCTCATTTTTTTAGCCAGAGGTTTCAATATTGAATCGGCCTCATCACGGTAATCGTTTAATACCATCTTAGAAGCATATATCATACGGTATATAACAGTTTTATCCGTTAAAATCTTGTATCGATGTAGTGGGACCAATCCACCTGACCCGGTTCATATCGTTTTTTATCGCCCTTTAGAATGTCTATGACCGATCGACAAACGTCTTCAACGCTCAGATGAGTAGTATCGATCTCGTAAACCTCAGTATCCAATTCTGATGCTTCTATAAGGATAACGTCCATGATCTCAGATTCTAGGTTCTCTTCCTTTTTTGCAACGCTCCAATCCTTTGTTTTCATCCTCTTTTTTAAAATCATTGGATCACAACGAAGAACAATCGTAATGGGCATTTCTAGGTAGTGTGAAAGATGACCCTCCACGATGTCATGCTCAGGGGCTTCATCGTACATTTTCACCATCCTTTCTATATCTACGATATGGGTATCTCTGTTCATATCCTTTTTGATGATCAAATCATTGTTGTGAATAAAACCATTCAGATCTAGGACTAGATATCCCTGTTTTTCAAGGATACCCGTCACGGTGGTTTTTCCAACGCCCGGAGTTCCAGTTATGGCTGCTCTAAGGGCCATGGCGTAGAATCATATTGGCTGTATATTAGGGTTGAGGTTCACTTTCGGACCCCACTCCCATGTAGATATTTATATAGGTCTAGTTAGTTTAAGGTTTAGCGGGTAAAGATGATAAAGGATTTAACTGTCAAAGGAGAAGGCTTCGAGATATTCTCGGTTTCCTCGCTTAACAGGCACGTTGAAAATATATTGGTAAACGAGCCTACTCTTAGAAATATCTGGGTTAAAGGAGAAATATCTAATTTTACTCATTATAACCGGAGGCATATGTACTTTAGCCTCAAGGATAAAGACAGTGAAATCAACTGTGTTATGTTCTATGGGTCTAATAAGGATATGGATTTTTTCCCCTCCGAAGGGCAGGAAGTCATCTGTAGAGGTGATGTAGGCTTTTATCACCCGAAAGGAAAGTATCAGTTCGTTGTCCAAGAGATGGTTCCAGATGGAGTCGGTAAACTGTATTTGGCTTATGAAAAGCTAAAAAAGAAACTAGATAACGAGGGTCTTTTTTCCACCGATCATAAAAAACCGATACCCTTTTTACCCAACCGTGTGGGTGTAGTTACTTCTTTAGACGCGGCAGCTCTAAGAGATATCATGAATGTGTTACATAGAAGGTTTCCCAACGTTAACATACTTATCTCCCCCACTTCAGTACAAGGTAAAGGTTCTCCTGAAAACATAGCTAAGGCCATCGAATCGATCGATAAACAGAACATCGATGTGATGATAGTTGGGAGAGGTGGTGGCTCTATGGAGGACCTTTGGAGTTTCAATGAAGAGGTAGTCGCCAGAGCGATATTTGAAGCAAACACCCCTGTGATATCTGCTGTTGGCCACGAGACCGATGTCCTCATCTCTGATTTTGTTGCTGATAAGAGGGCTCCAACACCCTCTGCGGCCGCTGAGTTGGCAGTGCCGAAAAAATTGGAATTGACCAATAAGATAGGCAGGGAAAAAAATAGACTGATATCATCCTTGAGTAATGTGATCATCGAAAAACGAAATCTTTTACAGACAATAACCAAAAGCATAGTATTTACATACCCAAATAGATTTTTAGAAGAGCGGGAGCAGATGCTCGACGAGAGTATATCTAGACTTCAAAAGAATGTTGAAGTAGTACTAGAACACATGGAGGGGCAATTGATCCTTCAAAGAGAACGTCTTAAGGCATTAGGTCCTGCATCAACTATGGAAAGGGGTTATTCAGTTGTAATGGACTCCAAAGGTATAGTTGTGAACTCCGTAGAAGGTTTAAAGAAAGGACATAACTTGGAATTAAGGATGAAAGATGGATCGGTTTCAACTGAGATAATAGAGGTGAAAAAATGGAAGAAGAAAAATTGAAAGAGAAAGGGTTCGAAGAATCTATGAGCGAGCTAGAAGAGATCAACGGTCGGCTTGAAAGAGAAAAAGTTTCTTTGGAAGAAACTCTTAGATTGTATGAGAGGGGCATGAAACTTATAGAGCATTGTACTAATAAATTAGAAGAAGCTGATGCTGAGATAAAGAAGATAATCGAGCGGGATGGACAGGAAGTGATCGAAGATTTCGAAGACTGATTGTATGATTGTGCAATCTCTTCGAAAGGTTTTAACAAAATAAGATTATTATAAAGTTGATGAGAGATGAGATTAGGGTGATAAGTGATCCTGAGGTTCTGCACATTTCTTTAGAACCTACTAGAAGTGAGATACTTTGTATATTGTCTGAACAGGACATGACCGTTGTTGAATTATCTGATAGGTTAGACAAACATCCAACAACCGTTTATAGACATATAAAAAAGTTGGAGGATAAAGACTTTGTTCGGGTCTCTGGCGTAAAATGGAAACGCCATAGTGAGGAATACGTTTATGGAAGGACTGCTAAATTATTTATACCGGACTGCAGTTTTATAAACGGGAATGGAAAAAGTAAGTTGAGATTGGTATGGAGTAAAAATCAGGTAAAAAGGCTACTCGACTGTTTAGAAAAGATAGGTTATGATAATAATGTTATCGGTATAGAAGATAATATATACCAGCTTTTTTCAGACCTAGACCAGATATATACTGACAAAGTAAAGAACGTGTTAGATGGTGGAGATGATCTAACGCTACTTGAGTTATTAGCGATCAAGAGGGTTTTATTGGTTCTATCTATAGCTCATGATAAGGAAATCAAAGAAAAGGTAGAATCGATTTTTGGGTGTATATCTGAAAAATGACGTGTTATCTCTATTGCATCAATTCAATTTATCCTCTCGTAATCCTATTTATAAAAATTAATTAATATGGTCATGGGTTCTAGAAAAATAATATGTATAAAAATAGACGCAGATTTTAAAAAAGTTTAAATATGTTCCGCCTAATTGCCTATATAGTAACATAAAACAATAACAAAGAGGGAATAATATGTTAGATAAGAAAAAAAGAAAGATTTTTAGTGCTGCTATAGCACTACTACTGCTGCTTTCGGTTTTTTCAGCACTATCTTCCAGCTTGGTTGCCCAAGTAGAGGATGAAGCTGTGATCGCCGGAGGTGATGCAGAAGAGAACCATGACATCAGTGAGTTGACCAACAGACTGAAAGAATACATCCAAGAGAACTACCCTGTTGATAGACCAGATGTTCTAGACCCCGAGTTGACAAAACTACTGAGTGGGGCTAGCTTCTCCGGTGAAGGTTTAACGTCCAATAACGAGCTGTTAACGGATCCTCACACCATAGATCAACACAACGTTCAGGCCGTACATGATATGGGTATAACCGGTGAAAACGTAATAGTATCTTTGATGGACACTGGATTCGATATGGCACACCCCGATCTGATAGGCACCCACGCGGTATTTGAGTACGATGATACCGTTATGGAACCAGAGATGGAGATGTATCATGGATATCCGATAGCTTTCGACCCAGTCTCTATGGCCGATTTTGTCTTTGACGGTGAGATCAGTCAGGATTACACCACCTGGTGGGGAACTACCGACAACAGTTGGTACGTGAACACCAGTTACGAGACCACAGCATACGAAGAGGACGGAATCATATGGGCTAATTATACTGAAAAACCAGAAGGCTTACACGTCTATGAGATGCCAGAAGGAGTAGAAGCCGGAGATCTTGTAAGATTCGGCCTTCACCCTGATGAGAAGCTTCATGCTGGTTGGGGAGAAAGACCCGCAGTCTTATTAACACAGGACGAAGACGGACAATGGGCTAATGTGTATGCAGACTTGTGGATGGATAGAAGTTTTGCCGAAGAAAAGCGGGCTTATATCGACGGAGACGTTCCGGATTCAGAAGTACTTACTAGAGATCTGAACGGTGACGGGATCGCTGATATATCTGGAGGTATGGTTTACTTTGTCGCTAGAGAGTATGAAGGATCACCGATGCCTATACCTTACACCCAGCACTTTAGAGAGACGATGAATACCATTATCAATCTCTTTCTGGGATATCCGCCCGGAACTATTGAAGCGCTATTTGATGATGATGCGTGGGAAGTATTTATCGGTCCGGATTTCTACGATACTCCTGAACCGGGTGATATGATAGCTCTCATGGGAGATTTCAACTCTTTTGGAGCCTATGGCGCACACGGTACATGGACGGCTTCTGCAGTGGCAGGCCAGGCAGTCACCGGTGTTCCCGATGAAGACATGTTGACTGGTGAACCGAGTCCTTTCCCACCAACACCAGAGGGTGGTGACGGATTAACAAGAGGTTTGGCACCTAATGCAAAGATAGTGCCCATGGGTAGATTCTTTGATGGGATGCCAGAAGACAATCCTTTAGGTATGTTCCCGACTACATATTCTTCGATATTCTTTACCGCCGAAGGATATACAGGTGATGTAACGATAACCTCGGATTCTGCAGACATCGCATCTAGCAGTTTCGGTAGAACTATAGACGAAAACCACGGTGGTTTCA
This sequence comes from Thermoplasmata archaeon, assembly GCA_003560595.1. Lineage (GTDB taxonomy): Archaea > Thermoplasmatota > Thermoplasmata > Halarchaeoplasmatales > Halarchaeoplasmataceae > Halarchaeoplasma. The sequence goes on from PWKY01000072.1 coordinate 21,614, forward strand.
ATTTCTATGAGAGATTATTCGATTATGTAGGGACACAACACACCCAGAATACCTTGTTCATAAATTCTCAAGGTAACGAAGGTAGTGGTTTCGGTACTGTAAGTGCCCCCTCGGGTGCACAGGGAGTACTTTCTGTCGGTGCCACCGGTAATCAGCTATACCGAGTAGATGGATGGAACATGTATGATGGTGGTCCAAATCCATGGTATGGTGAAGTCACGGGTATGACCAGTACAGGCCCACACGCCAAGGGTTCACACGGTCCGGATATAATGACTAATGGTCAATTTGGATATGGTGCAGACCCATTGAACCAACAGATAGCCAATATCGGAGGTTTCCAGGGTAATAACTCATGGACTCTATGGTCTGGTACGAGCTTGTCCGCGCCCAACGCAGCAGGTATCGCAGCATTAGTGTTCGAAGCATATGTAGATGCACACGGTGAAGCGCCAGATGCAGCCACCTTGAAGAACATCATAATGCAGGGTGCAAACGACATCAACAACACACCAAATCTACAGGGACCTGGAGATGCAAACGCTCTGAATTCAGTTTTGATCGCTCAAGGCGAAGGACTTTATTCCGAGGAATTCCAGTGGAGACCTGGAACGAATCCAGAGTGGGGGGCGCATGTTGAACATCACGTCAACATATTGGAACCTGGTGACAGTCATATAGACACATTGACTTTGCACAATTGGCACGATGAAGAGATCGAATTCGAGATCAACGCTTACAGAGAAGAGCATGTGGGTTCAACACAGATAGAGCTCAACAGCGGTCCAGCTGGAAGAGTCCCATTTATAGTGATCAATGAAACCGGTGTTTACGAATTGATCTACAACGAGACCAATGAAAATTGGGACCTCGGCGAAGAACCCATAGCTGTGTTGGATGATCCAAACGCTGAATTGTTCCGGTTTGGAACACACACACCTAAATCACAACAGAATGGAGCCTACAGTTTAGCCGAATTCTATCATTGGACTGATGTAAATGACAATGGTTCATTCGACGGATTAGAGGAAAGAACCAGGATCGGATATACTTTGACTAATTTAGATGCAATCGGTTTTCCACATACGAGCGACTACTTCACCATACACGATGCTATCGAACGATCAGAAGATGGGATAATAGTACAGATGAACAATGTCGTGGGCGGCGACTTCGATTTCACATTGAATATAGAACAGTACAACCATGTCCAGTGGAATTGGATAGAGGTAGATGGCGCATTACCTGGAACCATCGATGGTGAAGATTTCATTACATACGATATGGAAGCGGAAGTACCAAATGATGCACCCAAAGGGATATACAGTGGTAAGTTGATGATCAACGACGTCACAAACGATAGAATACATCCTGTACCGATAACCATCACTGTAGGGGAGTATACTAACCTTGAAGAACCCTTCTTCTTTGGTGCTGGTGACGGAGATCCTGCTCACGACCAGGGAATATTCAGAAATGATCGATTGTACGGGAGCTGGGAAGGCGGACTCACCGGTGATTGGAGATTCTACACATTCCATCTAGAGGAAGATATACTGGATCGAGATATCACTCTAGAACTGAACTTCGATAACGAGATGAGTGATATGACCGCTTTCTTACTCGGTGGAGCAGAACACGACTTGTTGGAACTTGGAGCACCGTTCGACGTTGACCCCTTCAGCATCATGAATGCTGGTAGGTATGGTTTGAACACCCTCGAAACTATTCATGAAACTGATATTGACCGTGGGGACTATGTAGCGTTTGTTAGAGAAGAAGGTCTCGAACAAGGAACTTATATGATAGCTCTACAGAGCCATCAGATATCCGGTTATGAACCTTCTCAGATATTCTCAGGACAATTGACTGCCAGTTACATACGGACACCTAGAGATGAAGCAAGAGTAGTTGACAGAGGTGCTATAAACTTCCCAGGAGAATTGTTAGCCATGCCTGATGGAGCGGCCGAGGTAAATGCTTCTTTCAGATACAGACAGGTAGGAGAAGATGACTGGAATGAATCAGAAGGTCAAACTCTTACCGAAACTGGTGAATTCCATGAAACTGTAACCGGACTAGAAGATGGTACTTATGAATGGAAACCAGTTATAGAATGGAATCCTGAGCAAACTGGTGTTATAGGTACCCCCGTTGTTTTACAGGACCTATCTGAATGGTTGATGACCTCACCTGCAGAAGGAGAATTTGTCCGCGGTGATCCTTTAACCATACAAGCGCGGATGGTCGACTTCGAAGATGAACTAGTAGATGCTTCTATATCATTGGGTGATTGGTTCCCATATGATAATGTAGAGATCGAAAATAATCATGCCTGGTGGAACGTACCAGTCGCATTAAGTGAGGGTACACATGACTACGAATTCTACGTGGAAGATGAATACGGAAACGACCACACAGAACATGTCACATTCGAAGTACTGAACCATGAACCATACCTTGAAATAACCAGCGATTACGGTTACATGACATACGACGATGAATTCATCATCGAAGGTCTGGTCGACGAAGATTCTTATGCATATGTCAATGGCGTTGAAGTCTATGATCCACAAGTAGAGTGGCAGGCTGTGTTCCATGACGATCTAACAGAAGGTGATCTTGGATACACAACTAGAGAAAATCCTGAAGGTGTCAACGAATGGGGCATAAGAGACCATGGATCCTATGTTGGAGACCTTTCATGGGACTTTGGAGATGGAAACTACGATGCTGATCCAACAGGTGCTCTTAGCGAATTGATATCTCCTGAGATAGACCTACACGGTTCAAGAGATGCTAGACTTACGTTCTGGCATTGGAGAGACTTCGAAGATGCGGCCGACCTTTGGGACGGCGGCAATCTAAAGATATCTACTGATGGCGGTGATTCTTGGGACCTTTTGATACCTGAAGAAGGATATGATGGAACTGTGATCGGAGGATACAACAATCCACTTGCTGGTCAACAGGCGTGGGGTCACTCAGCAGATTGGGAGATCGCAACATTTGATCTCGGTGATTACATAGATGAAACCATACATTTGAACTGGCAGGCCGGTGCTGATGATTGGGACACAGGACATCAAGGATGGCGTATAGACAACATCCTTATCGAAGGTCTTTTACCGATCGAAGAAGGCCCAACGGGCAGTTATACAATACTAGGGGATTCAACTGCTGATTTCACATATGAAACGACACTCGAAGAAGGATTAAACGTCTTCGAAATTTTAGCTGTGAACCCAGCGGGAATCACGAGTGAACAGGAGATCTATGTCACCTATCTACCAGACTACCAAGATATCCCATTGATTTGGGAAAGCATCGATGACCTTTGGGATGCATTGGATGAGACTTTAACAGAAGCAGAGATACATGCACTGTTGGAGGACTATGTAACCCACGGCGAACTGGCGGAAATCCTTGAAGATTACTTGACAGAAGCAGAGATACATGCACTCTTGGAGGACTATGTAAATGAAACGCATCTTGCAGAAGTACTAGAGGACTATCTTACAGAAGCCGAGATAGATGCATTGTTAGAGGACTATCTTACAGAAGCCGAGATAGATGCATTGTTAGATGATTATCTGACAGAAGAGGAAATAGACACACTGTTGGAAGCCTACCTAACAGAAGCCGAGGTACACACGCTGTTAGAGGACTATCTGACAGAAGCAGAGATACGTGCGCTTTTAGACGACCTTCTATCAGATTATCTAAAGGAAGCCGAGATAGATGCGCTATTAGAAGACTATGTAACTGAAGGTGATTTATCCACAACTTTGGAAAGCTATCTAACCGAAGAACAGATAGACTCTTTGATCAGTAACATGCTAGATGACTACGTAACAGACACAAGCTTGGCTACGATTCTAGAAGATTACCTAGAAGAAGATGAGATCAACGAAGTGATGGGCCAACTAGAAAGTGATATGATGGCTGAAATCGAAACAATGTTACAGAACTACGCGGTACAAGAAGAAGTGGACGAAGACATAGAAAGTGCATCGAACATGGCTTTGGTAGGGATAATCCTGGGTATCTTAGCCCTGATAATCGCCATCTTTGCGGTGGCTAAAAAGGCTAAAGGCTCAGAAACAGAGTCTTTTGAAGAGGAATCTTTCGAAGAGGAAGATGATCTCTACGAAGACGATGATATCTTCTAAAACCCCCAACCCCCTTTCTTTTTTTATTTTTTTTCTAAATTTGGTTCTAGTATCATCTCAGATCTTACACTTCTAGCTATGAGACAGTTATCCTTTGCAAGATCGACAGCCCTCTCCACTTTTTTTATGGCATCCGTTGATGTGACATGAGGTGAAAGGATTATTTTACTTATCATTCGTTTACCATCTACCTCTTCAAGAACACCCTCAGTTTCCAGCTCAAAATCTAATATATTCAACCTCATCTTCTTACAGACTTCCTTAAATGTAATAGAGTAACACATGGCGACAGATCCGACAAATGCATCTTCGGGGTTCATCACTCCTTCCCTTCCTCCGAATTCTACGGGTTTGTGAAAGGAGCAGGAATACCCGCAATCCAATTCCATAGTCCCGTGAACCTCTTCATCATCACTCCATCTTATCCTTGAGATATAGCTATGAACCATATTTTATGTAAGTATTTGAGAATGATTTAAAATTAATGGTTTATTTCAATCTTCCTGAAACACCAATGTGCCAGTGTAACCACAATCTCTACAGTGATATTTATATCCAGTTATGAATCCCGCCTCGGGTACTATGTTTTTTCCCTCACACTTGGGACATATCAGCTGTTTATTGGTCATATTGATCGTTAGCTGTCCCCTGGCTGTAACAGTAGGGTTCATAGTAAGGCACGGCCAACTCCCCTTCCTGACTCTAGCCAGGGGCATGTTTGATCCCGGGGTTGTTCCCTGATCATAACTGGACGTCACGCCCTGGGTTCACAGGGGGACCCATCGGAATCCGACCCGACCCTTGCATCGTAGATCACAGTGCTGGGGTACTCCCCACGACCTTCATGATCGGGCAGTATTAACAGTTCACTATGGGTATATTAATCCTTCGAATCTAGTCCATAAAATGATATACGTTGATCAAGGGGAATACTAGGCAAAAATGCTCTTTTACTCTAATCCATATTATTTGGGTCTTTACTCTCGATCTTTAGGCTTTTACGATTCGGCCATTTACCCGCCTTTTGGATTATGATGAAGTCCTCACGCACACGTACCAGGACCTCGTCTCCTATCTCCATTCCCGCGGCCTCTAACTCGTCCTCGTTAAGGCTTAGATGAGCGTTGTGGAATCTTCCGTCTTGTCCTTTGGACCCACTTGGATTCAATTTCTTTTTTCTTACCATGGGTATCCTGTACTATCCACACCAAGAGCTATTATTTAAATCTAATCTATGAGTTCATAGTAAGAGTCGTATGATGAAGTAAATGCCGATTATGAACGCATATCCCGGTATCAATACTTTCCAGATCTTGTTCGGGAGTACTCGAAGTATGTAAGGAGCTAGTACGGATGCAAAGAAGGAGCCGGTGAACATGGACGGTAAAAGTAGGAAATCTATCCTGCTGGTGGGATCAAGTAACGCCAGGGCGAAGAATGATACCGCACCCACGGTGGATACTATGCCTTCGGTGGTTTGGGTAAGAGCTGCGGCGGTTTTTTCATAGATGCCGGAAAGTATGTTACCCATGACCAGGACCGGACCGTAACCGCCACCGCCGACGCCTTTGTTAAAACCGGCGATAGCTGCGAAGGTTACTATGAATTTGGGCCTGTAAGTGTACTTTTTACTTCCTTCTTTCACCCGAACGAGTCCCAGGAAACCCATGACTATCACTAATATGGCGATATACATGCTCAAAACAAAATCAGGCGGTTGGATCACGTAATGCACCAAGAATACGGAAAATGCGATCATCAAGGATCCGACCCCGCCGGTGAACAGTACGGTTTTGGTCTCGTCGTTCAGAGGTCTTTTCAACGAATAATGGACATTTTCGAACTCATGATGGAACCAACCTGAGACCAAGCCGGACATCGCTGCGACTATGACCAGAGATGGGATCACCTGGTACGAGCTGAATCCCATCATCAGTAGTAAAGGTGCAGACACGGTACCCAGACCCTGGCCGGCCGAGCTATCTATGAGATCGAAAACGAATATTATCGCTATGACCGTGAAAAAAATTTCCATCAGATACACCGCCTGAATATAGGTATACTTTCATCTCCTCTGCTCTGGAATCGTTCCTTTATTGTTTTATCCGACCCCATCACAGGAACAGATACATTATCCCCATGGACAGGCCGTAAAAGCCAAAAGCTACAGCCAGTTTTTTTATCTTCTCCTTCTTCACCTTCATCCTTTCGGACAGGCTCTTCTGATCATTCCAGAACATGGCTGTCGCGCCCATTTCCTTCCTATATTCGATATTTTCATTCCCCATTTATATCACCTATCTACCTTTTATATACCATCCATATTACTTAGGCATATTTTCTATGTAGGTTACACGTATCATATAGTATATGGTGTTTCGCCTTAATAAACTTTGCCTTCATCTCCATCCATGCCTTTATCTAAGGTAGAATATGAAGAGTTATCCGGAAAAACCTATATATCGACTGGATAATCTGTATATCCTATGAAAGAGGACTTGGACCTAGATAATATCATACGGGACGATAAGTTCCAGACCGCCCTAGGTTTGACTATATTTTTTATCATAGTGGTCCTAGCCCATCTTTTTACTGCTGACCCACAGATCTACTACGGCGGTGCCGTCATCTTAATCGCTATCTATCTGTGGTTGTTAACACCGATATCCTTTATCTTTACTACATTCCTCATAATCTCTGCCTCGGTTCTCCTGGGTCTCCTACCTACCGAAGAAGCATTCTACGGTTTTTCCTCCGGTACCCTTTTCTTTCTTATGGGGGCCTTCATCCTGGCCATAGCCTTCGAAACTCAAGATCTTCACAAGAGGGTTGCACTAACGTTCTTGAGATACTTTGGTGCATCGACCAAACGATTTCTGTTAGGGGTAACCATGATCGGTGCGTTCCTTTCCATGCTCATGCCCGAACACGGGATCACCGCCATATTCATACCGATCCTTCTCAGCATATACATGTATACCAAAAGGAAAAATATACTAGAATCCAACTTTGCAAAGGCAACTCTTCTTGCACTATCCTACGGTACCTCCGTGGGAAGCATAGCTACCTTCCTTGGTGGAGCAAGGAACATATTGGCGGTAGAGATATACACCAATTATACCGGGGAAACCGTTTCTTTCGTAGAATGGTTCATAGCTTCCATACCCATCGCATTGGTGATGATGGTTTTAGTGTATCTAGTTCTGAAAAAGATCTTTAAACTCGAAGATGTGGACATGGATAACATCCGTTTTAAGATAGAGGGTGAGTTAAGGGATATGGGCGACCTGACCATGGGGCAGGGGATGGCCGGAGGTTTTCTCATATCAGGGTTCATATTATGGGCCACAATCGGTCAGGTACTCGGTATGGGCGTGGTTGCCGTTATGCTGGCAGTTGCCATAGGTATGACGAAGTTGGTAACGTGGGAAGATGTAGAATCCAGGATGCCCTGGGGTATGCTGTTCCTGTATGTAGGAGCGGTGACCCTTTCTTTGGTACTTCCAAGATCGGGTATCCTTGATTCCATTGCCGAGTCCCTACTCTCGTTCGTTGGTACAAACCCCTTTTTGGTGCTAGCCACGTTCGCCCTCATGGCGGTTTTCTTATCCGGAATAATGAGTAATGCGGCCGTTACCGCTATAATACTTCCCATAGCCATAACATCCATGAAACCCCTGGGGTTACCCCTTATCGTACCCGTCTATACCATCGCACTTGCCAGTGCCTTTGCCTTCACTACTCCAGTGGGGACACCCAGCGCCATGCTGGTTTATGGTACCGGAAATTTGGAAGCCAGGGACTTTTTCAAATCGGGGATGATACTCAGTATCCTCGGTGTGCTGTGCTTCCTGACTGTAGGATTAGGTTGGTGGAAACTTTTAGGATATTGGTGATATAGATAGGTGAATAGAGATGAAAGAAAAAAAGGAAAAAATCATGCTGATAGCCAGCTATAAACGCGAATATTCGGATGCTGCCCTAAACAAGATTCAGCGTTTGATACAAAAGATGAAACCAGACAGGATAGTGGTGATAAAAGTTGTAGAGGAGAGACAAACCAAAGAACTGGTCAGCGCATCAGTTGGTATGGATGAAAAATCACACATGCAAAAATCCATCAGAGAAGAGAAAAAAATCTGTTCAGACGAACTTGCCTCAGATTTAGTTAAAACGATTGAACAAATGGACATACCCATAGAAGTCTATTTCAGGATGGGGGAGAGGATATCCCAAGTTATAGTCGATGAATTCAAACGTCAGGGCGCTAACCTATTGATAATACACGATACTAAAAAAGGAAGACTGGATAAATTGTTCGGCAGCAATACTACCAAAGAGATCATGGAGGAGCTCGATGAGGAAATGGTCATCAGACTCTGAACGCCTACAAAAATTATAATAACTAGGACTTTCAACTAAATACACACAGGAGATGAAGAGAAATTGACGATATACACGGATGTATTTCTCTGGACCGGTATCGCCTTGCTTTTGTTCGGATATATCGGAAAGTATCGCAAGCATGAAACGAGGATGGTCGGTTATGTGATACTTGGATTATTCTGGGTAGCTGAGGCGCCATATTTTTTCGACATCGGTGATATCGTGAACGCGACTCTGTGTTTAGCCGCTCTTCCTCTTTTCTCCTACTTCGCATACCACGAGTTCCTTTCTAGAAAGTGGGATGAGGATCCGGAGTTGATGAAGTTCATAGCCGGAAGTATCTCTATATCCATGTTGATCTACTACAGCGTACAGAGGATACCATTGGCTGCAGGTTTTTTGACCCAGATCGTAGCACAGCATACCAACTGGATCTTATCGGGCATGGGCTACGATTTTACACTGGGTGCCATCGAGTACGGAGGCAACCCCTTGTTTTATAGAGTGAATCAAGAACCTATAGGCATACCGATAATCGGCTCGGGGATACGGATAATCTTCGCATGTACGGCTCTTCAAACCTTGGCCCCTGCAGGTACCTTGTTGGCACTCACAGCAGCGGAATGGCAGCGGAAAATTAAGAGTTTGATCATAGTTTTGGTCACAGTGTATATAGCCAATCTATTGAGGAACGTGATGATCGTTTATCTAACATATGAAGACATCACTTCTTTCGAAGTGGCCCATCATCAGATCGCCAAGGTCGGTTCCGTGATAGTACTCGTGATACTGATGTTGATCGTGTTCGAGATCATGCCCGAGTTCTACGATAATATCATAGGTATAGTTTCATTACCCAAAAGAGAAAAGTTATCCGCCGGAGACGACTGAAAGTACTTTGATGGTATCTCCGTCTTCTAAGGGGTGATCTAGAGGGACCGGTCTTCCATCTTTGACAACGATGATGGCATCGAGATGGTGATCCAGTTCTTTGACCAGGTCCGATACATGGCTGTCGGTCGACATCCTAACGTTTCCCACACCTTCAACGTTTATTTCCATAACGTTCAGCTTCAAAGTGTTCGGATATAAAATAGTTTCTAATCGAGCAGTTCTCTTAGATATTCATCCATCTTTTGCACTGCCGTTTCTTTCCTGGAGGGGTAGCTTTCGACCCTGGCTCTCACCCGGATCGTGTTGTCACCGGTGGAAAGTAGGGTTTTGCCTAGATAGGCCTTGCCCTTATCAAGTCTGAAGAAAAAGTTACAGTCCTGGTCTATACGCCTTTCCAGGTCTCGAAGTAATCCTTCCACCACGTCTCTTGACAGATTCATGAAAACACCGTCCATCTCTCGATTACGAGAGAGTTTGCCCTTGATTATGAGGATAGGATTGCCGTGATATCCCTCGGCTTCATCCTCCTCCCACTCGACTTCATGCAGGGCTACGGCGTGTAGTGCTTCTTTCACCTTAAGTGGATCCTCGGTAGCATGACAGTAGGTCAGGAACTCGATATAGTGGAAGGTCATATCGAAGGTCAGGATTGATAAAATATAAATATCCTACTGTTGTGTACGGTTTAAAAAATGGTGATGAAAAATGGATTGGGGAATAAAAAACCGCATGTCACAGTTGATCCAGCCGGATGGTAAGTGTCTCTTTCTACCCATCGATCACGGGTACTTTCAAGGACCGACGACCAAATTAGAGAAACCGGGAAAGACCGTAGAGCCGTTGATGGAGTACGCCGACGCTCTCTTCGTTACTCGGGGTGTATTGAGGAACTGTATACCTGCAGATAACACAAAGCCGATAATCCTTCGCGTATCGGGAGGGCCTAGTGTGATAGGTGAGGACCTGGCCAACGAGGAGCTGACTACGTCGATAGAGGAGATATTGAGATTGAACGCTACCGCGGTGGGTATATCGATCTTCGTGGGCAGTGAGTATGAAACTCAAACGGTCACCAACCTGGCCAACCTAGTGGATGAATGTGAGAACTACGGCGTCCCGGTGATGGCTGTGACCGCCGTTGGTAAGGAGTTAGAGAAGAGGGATGCCCGTTATCTCGGGTTGGCCTCGCGTATCGCCGCGGAGATGGGCGCACGGGTAGTCAAAACATACTGGTGCGAGAACTTCGATAAGGTCGTAGAAGGATGCCCGGTACCAGTGGTCATGGCCGGTGGTCCCGCAGTAGATACGGAGAAAGAAGTGTTCGACTTCGTTTATGACGGCATCAGCAAAGGAGCCGCCGGTGTCAATCTAGGTAGAAACGTCTGGAAGAACGATTATCCAGTACCTATGATCCGCGCTCTCAGAGCGATAATCCATGAAGGATATACTGCTGACGAGGCGAACGACCTGTTCGAAGAACTGAAAAGCGAGTAGAATATGCGGGTAGCCACATATCACAGTAACGACGATGTTCGTGTAGAGGAGATGCCGATACCTTCCATCGGCAGTGACGAACTACTGGTGAAGGTGCGAGCAAGCGGTATATGCGGCAGCGATGTGATGGAGTGGTACCGCATAAAAAAAGCTCCTCGAGTACTCGGACATGAGATAGCAGGAGATATAGTTGAAGTGGGAGAAGACGTCCAGGGCTATGAGAAAGGGCAGCGTGTCTTCGTATCTCACCACGTTCCCTGTGGATCGTGTAAATACTGTGAAGACGATCATACATCGGTGTGTGATACACTCCGCTCTACGAACTTCGACCCAGGGGGATTCGCCGAGTATCTAAGGGTGCCAAAGATCAACGTTGAGAAGGGTGTGTACGTGATCCCCGATAATATGACTTATTCCCAAGGGGTTTTCATAGAACCTCTGGCGTGTGTGATCCGGGGGCAGAACTTTTTAGGTATCAGTCCCGGAGATACCGTGCTGGTCCTGGGCAGTGGTTTATCAGGACTATTACATGTAAAACTCGCCCTGGCCCACGGAGCTAAAAGGGTGATGGCCACGGATATCTCGGAGCTAAGGATGGAAACCGCAAAAAATATCGGTGCTGAAACCGTTTTTAACGCTGAAGATGTTTCACCTTCCAGCATCCGTGAAGCCAATGACGGATGCTTGGCTGAAAAAGTCATCGTCAGCGTGGGTGCGCCTTCCGCTATGGAACAGGCGTTCAGAACCGTCGATAAAGGTGGACGCATCCTCCTTTTTGCACCCCTTAAACCGGAACAGATGCTGCCCATGCCCGTATGGGACTTATGGAAAGATGAAGTGACTATAACAACCTCCTACGCCGCCAGCCATGAAGATATAAAAGAGGCCATAGATCTCATCTCTTCAGGAAAGGTCCGAGTAAAAGATCTGATCACTCACGAACTGCCTCTGGAGGAAGCTCAGAAAGGATTTCAACTAACGGCTAGAGGCGAGGACTCACTCAAAGTGATCATAAGACCGGATATGTGATCTCTAACCAACGAAGACAGGTCTTTTAGAGATATTCTTAGGTACAGGAAGACCTCTGAAAGGAAGTCGGCCTTGTTTACGGCTGAGTTCTTTCTTCAGTTCTTCAACATCCATCGAGACCTGTTCTCCACTTTCACGCACTCGAACGGACAACTCCCCACTTTCGACCTCTCTAGAACCGATTATGACCACATATGGGATCCACTCTTTCTCAGCCTCACGTACCTTTCTTCCCACGGTCCTGTCCGTATCGTCGATGTCTACACGGACACCTGTGAACTCGTTCGATAGTTTCTCAACGAACTCGATCTGATCTTCCGAAACCGGTAATAGCCTGAGTTGAGTAGGTGCTAGCCAGTATGGGAACGACGGTTTAACACCCCTAGACATCTCTTCCGCAGCCCTTTCCAGAAGGGTGAACATCACCCGCTCGATACCACCGCTGGGCGATAGGTGGAGTATGTATGGATGCTTTTCTTCCCCATCCGAATCAACGAATTTGATCCCGTAACGCTCTGCGTTCTCCACATCGATCTGATCCGTAACGAGGGCACTGGCCCTACCGGAAGAGTCGATATAGTTGAACTCGTATTTCAATACGAAGTAAAAGAACTGATCCTCCCATATCTCTACCAAGGCAGGTTTACCATAATTTTTCACTAATCTATTTAGGTGTTCGCGATGTTCTTCAAATATCTCCCTTGTACATCTGATAGCTAGTTCCAATCCATCGGGCACTCCTATCCCGATACCGTTCAACACGTCCATGGCCAGGTCCATACGGACCATCATCTCTTCTTTAGCCTGGTCCATATCTCTGCACAAGGCGTGGGAGTCGGGCATGGTGAAGGCCCTCTGTCTCCTTAAACCGCTTATCTCGCCCCTCTGCTCAACTCTGAATGAATATCGGGTCAATTCGTAGAGACGTAGAGGTAGGTTCCTGTAAGATACGGTCATATCTTTGGCCATGAGGAACTGTCCAAAGCAAGCGGCGAACCTCAAGAACACATCTTTATCGGGAGTCGCGATGGTATATTGTCTAGCCGGGAATCTATCGAGATAGCTCTTCAAAGTAGGGTGGTTCATGTCGTACATTATAGGTGACTCGATCTCCATTGCACCGTACTCTCTTGTTTTGGTACTGACAAAGTCCTCGAGTAAACCTTTTATCAGCCTACCCTTCGGATAGTAGCGCAAGTTGCCGGGATCGGAGCCGGGTTCGTAATCCACCAGTTCGTGTTCATGCATCAGCCTTATGTGAGGGGGTTCCTTACCTTCGGTGCGTTTTCCCCCGGCTTCATAGGTGATGAAACGTTCTAGACCTTCTTCTCCTCCAAAATCATACCCTCGGACTTTATCGGATACTGTGACTTCATGAAATCCACCGTCAAGATCCAATATGCCCCAGGTAGATTGCATCTCCTCTTCCGCTTCTAAGGCCTTAGAGACCACTTCTCCCTTTTCACCCTCGGGTACGATCTCCTTTGAGAGCTCGGAGAGTGGATGTCCTTTACAGCTCAACTTGAAGGCTTTGTACCAACCGAAGGGTGAACGGTGAACCGTGTACTCCTCCGAAAGGATACTTTCCATCCCTTTCAATACTTCGACGGCGGTGTCGGGAGACGATAGGTCTGAGCTAAGATGTGCGTAGGGGTAGAGCATTATACGTTCTATGCCCAGCTGTTCCGCCACTTTTTTGACTTCGTCCACACCCTGGTCCACGACTTCTTTCTCCCTACCCTCGTCACCTTTTTCTACGGCGGTGAACACGGATAAACATTCTTCCATCCTTCCTTCTTTCATCTCTTCGGATATGTCCTCAGCCACAGGCGTGTCCTTCTTTACCTCGTACTCAAGATAATCCGAATGGATGAGAAGAAGTTTCACAGCACCGCCCCCATGTTAAGCGTCAATAAACCAGGCATTATGAACTCTATCAGTAACATCCCGAACAGTGTTCCCAGTAAAAAGGCGATGATCAACAAACCCGCCCTATGTTCTTCTTTTTCTTCATATCGTCTCAGCCTTTCATCCCATTCTAACAGCTCAACTGTTTTTTCCAATCCCGTGGACATGGTCTCATTCCTCATCATTTTCTGATCTGGCAAGTAGTATCAAACCAGTGCAGCTTTCACATGCTCGTATCTCGGTGTCCCAACAGCCCTCTTTGCAAACCCATCTACCGCAGAAACCGCACTGTATTATCTCTTTTTTTACTTTGGTGTCTTTACATAGATCACAGACGAAACCTTCCAGCGAATCTATGGGCTCTTCCGGGCTCTGGCCCGGTTCCCTTACTCTAGATATCTGTTTCATCACCTTATCAAATGTATCTCTGGAACGCATATCTCGTCATTAAGTGTACGCTAGTATAAAAGTTTTCGATGTCCTAGTACCCCAACAGATATAAAGCATACCGGCAGATTAAGAGAATCGATGTCAGCGTACAACAAGAAAGATGGATTTTACCGCCGTGCGAAAAAAGAAGGATACCGTTCCCGTGCAGTTTACAAGTTAAAACAGATAGATGAAAAATTCAACATATTCCAGCCCGATCTCACCGTACTCGATCTCGGTGCAGCCCCGGGGGGATGGAGCCAATATGCTGTAGAGATGGTCGGTCCGGGAAATGTAATGGCCGTTGACTTAAAGGGTATGAGAGATGTAGATGGTGTAGAACAGTACAGGGCGGACGTTACCGACGAAGCCGCCATGAGGAGGATATTGATAATCGCTGATGAGATAGACGTGGTGATCTCGGATATGGCCCCGGATATAAGCGGAAACTACAGTCTCGATCAAGCAAGGTCTGTCTATCTAGCTCGCTCCGCCCTGGATGTATGTCGCTGGGTGCTGAGAGAAGGGGGTAGTTTTGTCGTTAAAGTCTTCCAGGGTGAAGATTTCAACGATCTACTCGAAGAGATCAGAGGGGGTTTTAGATTCGTAAAGTGTCATTCCCCTGAAGCCTCCCGAGATTCGAGTTCAGAGATGTACGTGATAGGTAAGGGGTTTTTAGGCTATGGCCAAAAAGATTAATAACTAAGAAAGGTTTATTATTACTGGTCATCATGAAAACGTACATCAAACTGGTATTTCACAGCGATGGTGAAAAGCCCTCTGAAATAGTTGATATACTCTACGGACTGGGGTTCGAACCCCAGAAGGGAGAATATGATATGGTGTACAAATGGAACAATGAAGCAACGGTATCCGACGCGATCTGGTTCGCGGACAAGATCCACGCTGCACTGAACGGTCTAGGCGTTTCATTCTCCATCGAAACTACTGAGTAAAAAAAATAAAAAAAGAGGGAAATGGGTTAGCTATCAGAAGCCGTACTTTTCACACTTTTCATCGACTTCTTTTTGGATCTTTTCGATATCCTTTTCGGATAGATGTCTGAACCTTCTCTGTGGGCGTAAGTATTCCTCTACTGGCTTCCTCTTCTTTGGCTTGACTGTAACGTTCAGGTTGCATATGTCTCCATCCTCGGCTTCCCACAGTACGAAAACACCGGTCTCCACAGCAAGTCTGGCGATACTGATGGTGTCGTCGCTTCCGTGTCTCCATCCCGTTGGACATGGTGAGAACACGTGTAGGAAAGCCGGACCGTCAGTTTCTATCGCCTTCTTTACCTTCTTCTTAAGATCGGGTATATGTGAGATAGAAGCAGTTGCCGTGTAGGGTATTCCATGGGCGGCGCATATAGCGGCTATCGGTTTTTTCGGCCTGTGTTCACCGATGCTCAGTTTACCCGCTGGTGAAGTCGTTGTGCTCGCTCCGTAAGGTGTGGAACTGCATCTCTGAATACCTGTGTTCATGTAGGCCTCGTTGTCCAGACATACATAGGTTATGTTATGCCCTCTTTCCAGCATACCTGAGAGTGCTTGGAAGCCGATATCGAAGGTTCCGCCGTCACCACCGAAGGCTATGACGTTCACACCTTCTTTCTTTCCCAACTCTTTAAGAGCGACCTCAACACCGGAAGCTACGCTTGCGGAGTTCTCGAAAGCTGCGTGTATAATAGGTATCTCCCAGGCGGTTTCAGGATATCCTGTAGAGATCACTTCTAAACAACCCGTACATATTGTCGCTATGGTATCCGGACCCGCGACTTTCAGTATCTGTCTGACCGCAGTACCTTCACCGCAGCCCGCGCATGCTCTGTGCCCGGAAGCAAATAATTCTAGTTCTTCTTCTGCCATCTTGATCACCTCAGTACATCCTCGTTAACGTTTATCCATTCAACCGGCTTTCCCAAGTTACCCGTATCGACCGCTTTCTTTGTCATCTCGTACATCTCTTCGAAATTTTTGACGAATATCTCTCGGCCGCCGAGACCGGTTATGAAGTTTTTCAATATCGGTTTTTCTTCGTCATTAGTATATGCGGCGGCTAGATCCGAGTACATGGCACCGTAGGCACCAGGTGATATGTTCCTGTCTACAACAGCGACACCTTTTACTCCAGATAATATCTCTTTCAGTTCGGGAGACGGGAAAGGTCTGAACACGGTCAGTTTGATCAAACCGACTTTCTTGCCTTCCTTTCTCAACTTCTTCACTGCTTCCCGGGCGGTTCCTGTCATGGAGCCCATGGTGATCAACACTATTTCAGCGTCATCGCAGTAGTATGGTGTGGCTTTGTTGTATTCCCTGCCGAACATCTCTTCATACTCTTCGAATACCTCGTCTATGACATCCCTACTGCCTTCGATGGCCTCGACCTGAGCTTGTTTGAACTCCTGATAATATTCAGGTGTACCGAAGGAGCCGAAAGTAGCCGGTTCTTTTGGATCCAGCTTGCCATGTGGAGGCTCGTAAGGGGGTAAGAAATCATCCACATCTTCCTGTGCCGGTACATCGACACCCTCTATGGTATGTGTCAATACGAAGGCGTCTATGCCCACCATCACGGGCAGTAGTACTCTCTTGTCTTCTCCGATCCTGAAGGCGTTTATCATGAGATCCAATCCTTCCTGATTGTTCTCCGCATAGAACTGCAGCCAACCGGAGTCCCTGGAAGCTACCGTGTCTTGATGGTCGCACCATATATTGATGGGGGCTGAAAGTGCTCTGTTTCCCACAGCCATCACCATAGGTAAACGCATACCGGATGCGATGAAAAGCATCTCGTGCATCAAAGCTACACCCTGTGACGCCGAAGCGGTGCACACCCTTGCACCAGTAGCCGCTGCACCGATACACGCACTCATAGCTGAATGTTCGCTCTCTACGTTGATCATGGATGCATCCAGTTCACCATCGGCTACGAATTCCGACATCTTCTCAGGGAATAAGGTCGATGGAGTTATGGGGTAAGCCGGTATAACGTTCGGTCGGCATAGCTTGGCTCCCATGGCCGTGGCCATGTTTCCTTTTATCGTCATCGCTTTTTGTTCTCCCATGGTATCACTTCTCCTCCTTGACCATAATGATCGCCTTTACTGGACATTCAGATGCACATATTCCGCATCCTTTACAGTAGTCGAGATCGTACTCTATCCCATCTTCTATCTTTTTTATAGCTCCATCGGGACAGTAATCG
>PWKY01000044.1 GCA_003560595.1 Thermoplasmata archaeon
CGTAACAGGGACCAAAATTAAAGGGTTTTGGAGTCGTTTTCCAACCCCAAAACCCTTAATTATTCCTGGCGCGCCTGGGAGGATTTGAACCCCCGACTAATGGATTAGAAGGCAATAAATTTTACAATAAATGGAGATTAACAGAGTTGAACGGAAACCAAAACACTATCATATAAAAGGGTTTCCGGGATAATGGAAGATGAAGTGAGTTGAACGGAAATAGACCGAAAAAAATAGACTTGTTGCACTAACGTTGCACTAAAAACCCAGGGGGGTTATTCCTTCCGGGTTTTCTTTTTTTCCTTCCTTTTTTCCCTCTTAAGGTGTCTTTGCTCACAAAGCGATCTTTTATTTTCAAATTGTGGGTGTGGACAGTATCTTTGACCTTTTCTATTGGGGAAAAACAACTGGGTACATCTTTCGTCTGCACATTTTAAAGGTGTTAGTATTGGATCTTTATCTTCACTAAGTAAGTTAAATTCTATAAAACACCATAAACCGTCAAACTTAATAACAGGGTGGCCTAATGGTGTAAGCTCTATATACATGTTTTTATTCATGATGCTTGAAAACTGTTTACGCAGAGAAGCCAATTTACTTTCTGCCTTGAGTTGATAGGGAATGTTTTCAGCAAACAACACTTTTTCAGCTTCACTAAAAAAGGAATTATTGTTTTTAAACCATTCCTCTGTTTCAATTTCTGCAATATATGGATCATCATTGAATAGATTGAGTAAATATTTAATTTCACTAATACGCCTTATTTTTTCTGCAAATTCAAGAATATGTTCTACATGATCACCCTTGAAATTAATTGTATATTCCTGTTCACCTAAATTAATTCTTAACCCCACCTCATAATTACTTAAACCTTCTTTTATTTCAATATCACTATTAGTTTTTAAATAGTCAGTGATTATGTGATCTAATATTTCCTCATTATTTTTGTTGGCTTCTTTATGCAAAAGATAATCAAAAATGTTTTCTATGCCTGATTTAAGATGAGCATAAGATTTGCCATAAGAACCAAGACCAAGAATTCCCCACTTCCTAACGAATTCTAAGGCAGATTGTTCATCAAATATTTTAAGAACATCGCTTAATATTGTTGACCGGTGATTGGCAGGGCAGTAAACATTTTTATCAGCATAGCTGGTCATATTTGCCACAATATAGTCATCTTCTATCCTGGGGTTTGGCTGCTTTTTCCACATGAATGATTTAGGCCATCTCGAATATTCTTTTTCCAAATTTGTCATGACAACACCTCAATAATGTGTCCGCACTATGTCCTCATTAACCAGTTTGTTTAATGTGGACTTTCCAGTTAAGATTAACACAGATTAATTAAATGTGCAAGGGGTGAGGTTGGTTGAACAGCATTATATCTAATCTTTATGAAGGGGGTGAAACTATGTCAAAACTGCTTAAGGCAGACGAAGTTGCCGAAATGCTCGAGGTTTCCGAGGATCGGGTTTACCAATTGGTTAGGGAAAACATTCTGCCTCATGTTCGCCTGGGCCGGCAGGTGCGATTTTCTACTGATGCGCTCACTAACTTTATAGCCAGTGGTGGTAAAACCTGGCCGGGTGGTTGGAGGAAAGAGGCTTAATAACATGAAGGGAGGGTTTTTGATGAAGCCTGAACATAAGGCGAAAATGATTGAAGGTGTTAGGGCTTATCACAGAAAGCGCAAGCAACAAGCTGAACAGCAACAGCGTGAGTATGACCAGTGGGTGTTCAATCAGCAGCGCAGGTTGTTTGCGGATGCACAAAGGGTTCAGGAAATGCAATCAAGGGTACAGGAATTAGAATCACGGTTGAGTAAATACGAACCGCTACACGCTTAAGTGCCGGGGGGCGATAGATTGGAAATGAACAAAAACACTAATGACAATGTCAATATTGAATTCATGAAGTACCCACACTACCGAGTGCCAAATGAAATTCACGATATAGGTTTGAGAATGGCTGAAATAGCCGTGTATTGTGTTCTATGCCGATACTGTAACCCAGGAACAACAGCCTGGCCCAGTTATTCTTCAATAGCTGAAAGGGCGGGATGTAGTAAACCAACTGCCATAAAAGCAGTTAGAAGGTTAATCAAAATCGGTCTGTTAAAGAAAACCAGGCGCAGGATAGATACCGACAGGATGAACAGCAACCTATATGAAGTTAACCACGATATACAGGGCCAGTATCTTAAACTTGCACCGGATAAGACCGATAGAAGCCCGGATAATTTGAACAGTGGTAAACGTGCTTTACTACCCCTGGTTAAACAGCTTTACCAGGGTGGTAAACGAGATTGCCTGGATAAAGAACTACCTATAAAGAACTTAGGTTATAAAGAACTAATTATAGGGAGTGTTTTAGAAAAACACCCCTCCCTTTCTTATTACGAATTCAAAAAACAAAACCAGGTAGATAAGTTAACTGATGATGCCATTAAATACTACCTCGATAACTACAAAGCGGTTACAGGCCAGGAACACATGAAGCTAAAGCCGGAAACCTGGCAGGGTGTTGTAGATACCCTTCTAGTGGTAGAGGGTGAATATGACAGCGATTTTATTGACACCTACAGCGAAGGTATTTATCAGATGATAGACCACTACTTTAATAAGGAATATAACAACGGTGATTGCAACAGGTGCATAACCCACTTTAATGATCCGGGTATTAAGAAGGTGAACTTTTACGAAGCAGCATATTAAATGCGGGTATTTATAGGGCTAAATATGGGTTAGTATTATGTAAACCGTGACGCTGAAATATCCTTATTTTAAATGGTTTTTTACAGGGCAGAACAGATTATGTAGACAAATTTGGGGGTTATTATGTCAACTATCCCCTTTGACTACCGGATAATGTATCCGTTTAACACTCAAAAAAGCCTGTAAATACAGGGGTTTCCGGGAGGGGGTGCAACAGAAGTGCAACAGATTAACAGCAGGTGGTTTATATAACAAACGGTTTACTAATAACAGTATAACAACCGTGACAAAGTGTTACAAGGTGAAAGGTGGTGATGGTTTGCAGGAAGTTAAAAGGGCAAGGTTTGGGGCTTATCCCGTTTACTGCCAAACCGGGCCGGAGCGTTGCGGGGTAGATGATTTATTCCTGGGCTACCGACCGTTAAACACTCCGATTAAATGCCCCCGGTGTGGTCGATGGAGCCAGGCCATTAAAAAGGGAACAACCATTAAGACCGTTCCCGGGTAGCTGTCAGGGGCCGTCAGATTAGCTCTGAGGGGGTGTTATGAATGACCAAGCGAACACTTGTTGACG
>PWKY01000082.1 GCA_003560595.1 Thermoplasmata archaeon
GCTAAACTCTGTGTTGAAAAAGTATAAGATAGTGGATCTTCTATATCAGTTACTGTAGGTTCATTTTCATTTCTTTGATACAAATACAAAGTAGCTTGATTATACCCATCTGTACCATCTGTACCATCTGTTCCATCTATGCCATCTTGTGTTATCTTGACAGGCGAACTCCACTCCACAGATGTTATATCTGTTGTATCAGTAGGAGCAGTGGCAGTAGCAACAGCAGTTATAACCCATAAAGGATTACCGTCTGTATCAGGAACATTTTGAGTCCATTCCACACCGTGTCCTGTTAACACACCTGTTGAAAAGGTATAAGTAGCTGTAGTAGTAGGTACAGAAGGTTCTGTCGCCGATCTCTGATAAAGATAAACTACCGCCGAATTTAAGCCATCATCTCCATCTACTCCATCCGTTCCATCTATACCATCATCTCCCTCTAGTTTAGCAGGGCTTGACCATGTTTCGCCCTCCACAAGTGTTCCATCATGTTCCTTTAAAGATGTACTCATCCACAATGGGTTGCCATCATCTACAGGAGGCGAATCCGACCAACCTGCAGGGGTGTAATCTCCTTCAGGCGTAGCAGGCTGTGTTGCTGACCTTTTAAATATATAATGGTAATACCTACCATCTACCCCATCCGTTCCATCTGTACCATCCGTACCGTCTTCACCCACTATTTTAATGGCATCTGACCAAGTAGCACCATCATCATTAGAGGTTCTCATCCAATCTCTACCCTCTTCGTAAGTGTCGTACCAAGGTTCTTCACCATTTACTGAATATTGCACTTTTAAGAAAGGAGCATCACTTCCATCCACTCCGTCTGTTCCATCTTCGCCTTTTTCACCAGATATTCTTGTTGGAGGAGACCATGTGCCAACTAGATTATTAGTAGCAGTTTCAATTTCTGCTTTCGTTTTCCATAAATACTCGCCTTCTTCTAGTGAAGGAGGTGCTTCTAACCAACCCTCTGGCTCTCTTTGTGTATCGTTTAATGCAGGAGCAACAGTCGTACTGGTGTTCTTATTGAACCTGAACTCTATATAATTCCCAGGATCACCATCCGTTCCATCTGTACCATCCGTACCGTCTTCACCCACTATTTTAATGGCATCTGACCAAGGATCATCCCCCACTTTTGTTCGCATATAAATATCGCCTTCTTGATATGGGTAGTGCCATTCTTGACCATCAGATGAAAACTCTACATATATGGAATCCCCATCATCTCCAGCCGCACCATCTGTGCCATCTGCCCCATCTTCACCTTTGGAAGCATATAAATTCCAGACATCACCATCTACAGGTGTTGTCCCTGTGGAAGAAGTTGTTGATACATATAAAAATGTTTGTCCTTGGTGGGTAACTACATCTCCTCTATAGTATTCTGTTAAAGCATCATATTCACCACGATAAACAGGCACAGGGAAGGTATCTTCAGAAGGTGATTGGACAATCGCTCCTGCCTTAATCATCCCTTCAAAAGTAGCATCTGTACCAATTTTCACTTCGTCATGGCCAAACTCATGTGTCCAAGTAGTACCACCATCTTTAGTAAAAGCTATACCGTAATTAGTTCCATCGTATTTGCCTATCTTAATTTGCTTGTTAGCATCTTCTGGATCGGTGATAACGATGTTTGCTCCATCCCACCTAAAATAAGTATCCCCTTCAATCACTACAAGATTAGTATACAAAGAACCTGATGCAATCACATCAGCGACAATACCTTCTCCTGTCATAGCGGTTATATATGATTGGCCACCGTCCACACTGACACCTAACCCTCCAGCTGTCAGCCTCACTCTATTCAAAGTTTCTTCACCATACTGATCTATCTCAACCGCTTCTAGTGCAGCATCATCCCAATATAGCTTTCCGTTTGCACTATTAATAAGGGTAGAGTATGTATCTATAAAACCCTGTAACATGTTTTCTGTAGTTGGGTTAGGTTGTAGCCTTTCCTGTATAAATCTTGACACATCAACCATATCAGCCAACCTTGACTCAAGCCTATCTTCTGGTTCACCTACCGTTATTTCACACTGCCAAGATACAAAAACATTATATTTATAAGTAACAACCCTAACTTTATCTCTGTAATTCATAGTTTCATCGACAATTTGCACCATGTGACCAATGTCAACTTCTTCAAGGGTGTACTCAGGTTTTTCCGACAAATCAATCAAGTTCACAGTATATCTATATCTAGGTTTTGATATTTTCTCTAATAATTCCTCAGCTTCTTCTTTTAATATGGTAGCATCATACAAACTTTGTTCCTGCATAATACCCACATAAACCTGATTAGTGTAATCATAGTTTTCTATAAATAGTTGATCCATGTTTACTGAAGATATATTTAAATTGTTTTCTCCAAAAGGATACAATTTTGTAATAATATCATAATCTATGTCACGAGAAATGTTTTTAATGTTTTTACCATAACGAACCTCATATCCATTGTATTCCTGCCATGTATCTTCATGCCTTAGATGAAGTATCCGATGGTCTATCTGATTGTTCTCTCCCATCTGGTACTCCCAAACAAGAATACCTCCCCATATTTTTTGTACTTCAGAAATATTTGATAGCAAAGACTGCTTTTCTGTTTCTAAATCTCTTATTTTGGTTACATCTACTGTTCCAACCTGCCAATCCGTATTTTCTAAAAGATAATTCAACGCACTTTCAGCTGTACCTGCTGTTGTTCCTGGATAAGGGTCACCACCAGAAATAATTGACACATACAACTCTGGAGGATTAGGGACTTGAGGGTCATTTGATATGGTAGGATAAACCCTATTTAACAATGACCAGCTGCCTGCTGCTTTCACATGCCCCCAAGTGCTACCATCTTCCTCCCTAACCTCTTGGACAGCATCTTCTTTAGCAATAACAAATTCCATTTCATCAATTATAATCCGACAATCAGGAACAAGATACTGCCACTTAGGAGAATCAATAGGAAGTTTAAACTCCAAAGCATATTCTTCATTTAAGTTTTTGGTTATAAAACAATCTGTTACTTTGTCTTTCTGCGGATGGAGGTAAGCACGAAGCACACCATCTGCATTTCTAATAAGTATTCTTTTGCTCATAGCCACCTATCCCTCCACTTTAAAACTGTATTTTCTGGTAGTATTATGCTTGAATCCCCAGGAGGCAATGTGGGGAAATCCCCTTCATAATCTTTTAACGCATTAATAATATCAGAAC
>PWKY01000034.1 GCA_003560595.1 Thermoplasmata archaeon
AGTTCTCCGTCCCACATATGTTCACCCAGCCCATCGGCATAGGGAAGACCGGTCCCGGGCTTCGAATCCTGCACGCTAACCTCAAAGTTTTCGTGCACGCTCCATACGTAGTCCATCAGGGCGATATCGTCCAATGAGCCCACCGGCACCTCGGCCAGGACTGCGTTTGCCATCCAGAATGTATTTAGAACACGCCCATCGTTACTTTCCACAAGCTCAACAACACCCGTCTGCTCTCTTCTTGAATGTTCTTTCAAAGAGCTCATAGCCTCGCTCCAGTGGATTTCACTCGTCACGGACTCCTGGAATTCTTTCGGCGATAAACGTATGATCACTTCCAAGTGTTCATCTTCAGGAGCAGATGAGAGCTTATCTATAAGATCATCATGTAAAACTTCGGGTTTACTCGAATCATCCATCCTATATGGATCATCATCTATACCGCTCCGGTCAGCCAAACCCTCTATTATATCACCACTATCCTCTTCCATCTCACCCTCAACAACAGATCCAAACACCCCTCCAAATACACTAGCTATAAGTAAAATCACTATGCAAATCACGCTTACCTTTTTAATCATCATACTCTCTACCTTTATCTATATTTGTAATCCTATGTATATTTTTCCCGCATATTCCCCTTTCAAGATATCAACCCGGTATAAATAGAAAGAAAGGGTTTAAGGTGGGTTATCACCCACCGAAAACACTGCGGTATCGCGCCACGTATCACCATCGGTGTCCCACATTCGAACCGTGACGGTGTATCTTCTTTCTTCTAGATTCTGGAAGGTGTGGCTGGTACTAGTATCAACTTTCACCCATTCACCGCCGTTGAGCCGTATTTCGTAATAGTCTACCTCTATACTACCATGATTTATCCACTGTACGGTAGCTGTGTCATCCTCTGTTTCAACCGATTCTATAGACATAGGTAGATGCGGTGGTTCTTCAGTATAAAATGTAACACTGTCTTGGGTATTATCGTTATATATTGTTTCTATTTTTACCGTCACCGTATATTCTAATCCATATTCAAGGTCAGTAAATGTATATTCTGTCTCCATACCCACGTTTATCCATTTTCCAGCATCAAGCTGTACAGCGAAATAATCTATCGCATCAGAGTTAGTATAACTCATCCATTTAACATGTACAGCGTCCAAATAGATTGTTTCTCCGTCGTCTGGTTGCGTGATCTCCACATGCGGTTTATCAGAATAAAAGGTAACACTGTCTTGGGTATTATCGTTATATGTGGTTTCTATTTTTACCGTTACCGTATATTCTATTCCATATTCAAGGTTGGTAAATGTATATTCCGTATCCGTACCCACATTTATCCACACTCCGTCATCAAGCCTTACAGCAAAGTAATCAATCGCATCAGAGGGGGTGTCACTCGTCCATTTAACATGTACCGTGTCATTATAGATTGTTTCTCCGTCGTCTGGTTGCGTGATCTCCACATGCGGTTGTGGTTTTGATACAGTGAATGTTACTTCATCAGTATATGTTTCAGAATCGTATGTTGTAATCCTTACCTGAACGGACCACTCGCCTTCTGACATATCTGTATAGGTATGATTTGTATACATATCTTTATTGATCCAGTCGTCCCAAGGTTCTGAACCAAAGCGGCATCGAATGGAATAGTGATCTATTGCTCCGGGAGGCGTATTCGATTCCCAATATATGTCTACCGTTGGCCAAACCGTATGGCCTTGACCAGGCTCGTAAATGTTTACATGTGGTTCAAAGGTTTTAGGCTCCCAAACATCTCCGAAATAAGATACCGCCCTATAATCATCCTCAACCCGTATGAAGTACTCAAATTCCGAACTACCAGGTAAGGAATCTAATTCAATTGTTACATTATATGTATCGGACGTTCCCTGACGGTCGAGTGCCACATCGGTAAAGTCACCTTCTCCATCGACACGGTAATAGAGATCCGCATACTCTATGTCTCCATCATCAGTTATATCCACACTGACAGTCACATGGAATTCACTATTTACTTCTTCAATATCTCCATCGACATCGCTTATCACTGGAGCGGCATTTTCTTTGGGTATCTGCATGGTGGCACAATGTACTGCTCCACCCCATTGTATAATATCTGAGGAAATTACAGTTTCCCTGCTATATCCCGGCATCGCATTTGCGTATATGCCGCCGGGACCTGCCACATGTTCGTCCCAATCATATCCTTCCTTCCAATCATAATTGTACTCAGGTATAATTACATAATCGTTTACAATCAATGAGTTAGTATAAGATACCAGGCTTCCATCCTGTTTCCACGCAGGAACTCGGAATATTTGATAGTCTTCTCCATTTCTAGGAGATGAACTCTCAAAATAATTCACTACATCCTCAAGTATATCTCCGTCTGTGTCACTCAAATTAGTACCACCATTCGGTACCTGATTCCCGTCTATTGCTTCAGCGATGATAACCGTATTCTCAGATACCAACTTTGCATACATATCGATATGGACATGAATAGAATCTACTTGGTTGGATTCATAAATACCAAAATTATCGTTATACGAATCGTCCCAGTTACTACCGTGATAGAAAATACCACCGCTATCGACCATGAAATCGCCGCCACTGAACCACAAACCAATATTTGATCGAGGGTAACCATTATCTATTTCCTCCCAAAGTGTGTGTACAGTTTCGCCTACAGCAGCACCATACGTTTGTGGGAATTCATTGTAGTCCTTACCCCAGGCATGATTCCCCATATCGTTGATCTGACGTTCTGAACTATTCATTATAGATATCGGTCCATAATCCCGCACCCAAGGTTTTTCTAAGTCAGTTGTATTTGGATAGTCATTTACATCTTTTACAGTTACGTTTGTTTTTTCTAAACGGGATTTTAATCTGTTAATAAAGCCCGTGTGTGTACCACCACCATCAGCGCCTACTAACACCTCTTCAGTCGTCTCCCATTCCGCAGGTGTTCTTATGCTTTGACTCGACGTCGTAGTTTGTATCTCATTCGTCCCCCCATCCTCCATGTCACAATCCTGCTCAATTTCACTCGCTCTCACATTCTCTACGCCCAAAGACATCGATATGACACTGATCATAGTCACGAGTATCAAGATCAATGCTAGGGGTTTTTGTATTTCTCTCTCCATGAAAAGACTAATATCCCCCCCCCCCTATTTAAATGTTTTAATGTATCATGGTACAAGCTTGCATATGATGGTTTAAATCTTTTGTAGATAATTCAACAAAGTAGATCAAGCCTCCTCTAAAATCGGGGTTTAATATGACGAAATGAATTTATTATTACCTTAACAGTACGTGGATAGGTAACCACGTCGACATAAAAAGATGGCTTTTTGATGATCTATAATCGTGTGATTTATCTCATCGCTTGGGGATATAACCCAACTTTGACAGTTATTTGCATTTTACATTAGGAAAAGTCAAGAAAATCTATTTGACAGGTAGTAAAAACAACATTTTTTTCGGGGGATTACGGCCTAAATATTCATTGATTTCTGATTAATCATAGTCCAATTTTACTGAAGATCTCGATCATGTAGAACAAAATTTTACAGTAACTGTCAAATTCTATCTGTAGATTTTCTTAATAATTCCTTTTAGATGGTTATCTGGCAACACATGAAATCATCTGTCAAATCAATTGCTTGAAGAGACCTGAAAAAACTAGAAAAAACGTATGAAAAAGAGACGGACTCTAGGTGATTCAAGTGTCAAACATGGGTTGATATACGGATACGAAAGAAGAATTCACGTAAAGAATATCTAAAGCTATATATTGCAGTCGATATCGATACGGGAATAATACATCATTTCACGATCACATCAGGAGAAAAACATGATAGTCTAGAATTTAAACGTCTGATGAAAAATTTACCACAGGTTAATGAAGTGATGGCAGACAAAGCATACCCTAGTAGAGAAAACTGTCAGATCGTTGCTGACAAAAATGGAGAACCGTTTCTCCATTTTAAGGAAAACGCTATTTCAGCAGCGAAAGGAAAACCTGCATGGAAGATATCATATTACGGATATACGGATAATGAAAAAGAATGGATGGAAATATACTACCAACGTGAGATCGTTGAAGCAGTGTTTTCATCCATCAAATCTACTGGAAAACTGATTGTTTTCCATCGATATTTGGAATTGCCAAAGCAATTCCGAAACACAACGATGGAATGACTTCATCTATTCTAAACGTGGTTGGTTAAGAAGAAGAGAACTAGCTCTCAAAGTCCTTGTTTATAATACTAAACAAATGCTGTACTTTACCAGGAACTAGTTCCTGGAATCGATGGAATTCAAAAGGAATTCCAGTAGAGCCGAAGGGCCGAAGAGTTAGGAGTGGACTTGTGGATCCAGGTTAAATAGACCACAAGTCCACCCTATTGCGAAAACCGCAATGCGTTATTTGAGTTTAAACTATATCAAATTGTCCCTTCTTTTAATCATATTTCTAATGGATAGAAATTCGCTAGACTTTCGGGATGAAGCCCCGAGGTGCTAGGTGGATATGAATAAGATTAAAAAGCTTGGAACGGATAACTCATCATGTACTCAATGGTTTACACCACGGTAAAAAATCTTCAACAGTCCGATAGTATAGCTAAAGAACTTATAGAGATGGAGTTGATAGCATGCGCCAATTCTTTCGAGATCAGGTCCACATATCATTGGGAAGGGGAGTTGAATACAGACAAAGAAATTGCTATAATCCTTAAAACTAAGAAAGAACTGGTCCAAGAAGTTATTGATACATTGAATGATATACACCCCTATGATGTACCATGTGCTTTGGAGATACCTATCGAAAAAGGCCTACAACCCTATCTGGACTGGATCGGTTCTCAAACCCGCTAGTGGATATAAGATATAGGTGTATCAACAAGTGCGATCAAGCGTTTAGCCCATCGTAACTTTTTCTTCTTTATAAATCCGGTATCTCGAGCAGGGTGTTCAAAATCCCACCCATTTAGTATTATCTCTTGTGCTCCAAAATGATCGGCCAAGAAAACTGCCCTATCACCGTCGGTAAAACCACCAAAATTATAGACGTTTTCTAAGGGTTCGCACTGGCATGTAGATACTACGTGTCCAAGAAAACGTGGAGCCCATTCCTTTATCATATCCATATTATCTCCATGGGCATGAAGAATTGCGGGAACCCCTCCAAGATTGGTCTCTAGCTGTTTTTGGACATCTCCATCTAGGTCGGTAACGATAAGCCTTGGTTCAGCACCTTTTTTTAAAGCCCTTGAGATGGCTGAGCCCGCTGGTATCTGTATTCCCTCAGACGGTTCTTCGATCAACGGTCCTTGTATCTCGACTACTTTATCTTTTAATTCTTTCAACGGTCGTAATCCATCACTTCCCCTTACCTCGCCGAGTAAACATGCGGATTCGATATCTTCTTTATGGGAGAATTTGAAATCATTCAATATTTCCATATATAGAGGATGCCAATCACGATACTCCAATGTGATCACTCTTCCTCATCGTCATCTTTGACCGCTTTATGGGTCAAACCTCCTAATATGGCTATAGAAAGTCCTAATGCGATGTTTATTGCAACCATAGGCAGAACACTCATGATCTCCTCACCATATATCATCACCTGTATGTAATCAAATGTGCCCCAAAGTATGAAGGTTATGGCCAATAAAGATGTGACCACCGCCCAAAATGAGCGTTTAACCCTTCCTTGGGTAAGATATAGATGTATTGCTTGTCCCAGTTCATGAAACAATATACCTCCGATCCACCACCATATAACTGATTGGAAAAAGGTCAAGAACAAGATCATCGGTGTGTCATCTTCCATCTCCATGATCGTGTTCCATCCATTAGCAGCTCCTGCAAGCACAACTAATATCCCCACTATCGTAAACGGGAGCCATACCGCTGCCGTGCTTATTGCATTCCTGATACCTTTGTAATACTCATACAATTTTTTATCAAGATCATGGATACGACCAAAAATGTAAACCCCTAGCACAAAAGAGATCATGGCTACACCAAAGCCTGAAAGACCTGTTAAGGCCTCGCCGCCCCGCATGGTGATATCCCAAGCAAGACCTATGAGGCCAAAAAAACCGTATACTATAAGAGCTAAAGAGATCGGGAGTAATATCTTCTTCTTTGCCTTGTCTTCCTGTAGAGTTTTGACCAACATGTAATAAATATTCTCCACGCTTTCACTTTGTTTGATGTACACCGTCTTCACATGTGAAATATTCACCTTGGAGGAGACTATAGGAGTTACGTACTCGTCTTCAGCACCATCGGATATCAAAATAGCGCTATCGGGTTTTACCTCTGCGATAACTTCATCTAACTCACGACTCAACTGAAGGTCAGACTTGTATCCGATACTTTGAGAACCACATACCGTAGCCACCTCTACCTGCTCTCCATCCGCCTTCAATTCGTCGTATGTCGATATCGCAGAAAAAATGGAGTTTGTATCGGAATCCTCCGGATCTTTAAGACCAAGAGCGATCGCTGCATCAAGATTGGCTTCCCTACCTATGATAGGGGTTTCCAATCCGGTTTTCGAACCGATGTCATCGTCCCGATCTATGCAAAGAATGAGTACTTTCATCTTGCTTCTCCTATCTATAAATACCCATCACTGATGCGTTATTTAGTATTTGCTTTTATGGGCACAAAATCGCATCCGGTAAACTAATATCTTATATGTGTGTTTAGATAAATAGATGGTCAAGAAGATAAGAGAGGCGAATAAGTCAGATATCGATGAGATATTACGATTGGAATTGATGAGTATGGGAACGGTTTGGGAAGGGGAAGATATCAACTCCGATGAACATTCGTTGAAAGTCTTCTTGAGATATAGGCTAGGTAAGGACAGGTTGATGGTCCTTGAAGATGAAGATAGTATCATGGGTTTTATGCATTCTATGGGATACCGAGATGTAGTTACAGGTGAAAAGGTAAGGGAAATAGTGACCCTCGTCGTACATCCTGATCACTTCGGGGAGGGGATAGGCGGTGAATTGATAAGTAACGAAAAAAAATACTGTAAAGATGACGGTGCAAAGGTATTGAAAATAGAAGTTCTTTCATCCAATAAAAAGGGGATATCCTTTTATCGTAAATTCGGTTTCGATGAGATGAAGAAGGTTATGATCAAGAAGATACGTGGGGAGTGATAATATACGATTTCTCTCAAGCACAAAGAGTAGGTTATGGGCGGCACTTTTGATCAATATAGGTATACTGGTCGCAGAAATATTTGGATATCTTTTAACTAATTCCTTAGCATTACTCGGGGACGCAGGACACGTTGCCACGGATGTTTTGGCCATCAGCAGTGCCCTAATAGCCGCTAGACTTGCTATGGAAGAATTCAACGAAGGGGCAACCTTTGGCTATCATCGTGCAGAGGTACTTTCAGCTTTGTTTAACTCGATCATGCTTTTGGTCGTCTGTGGATATATATTTTATAGGGCTTACTGGCGCTTCATAGAACCGGAAGAGGTGGTAACTACACCCATGTTGATCATAGCGTTAGTTGGACTGGGTGGTAATGCTACTGGAGCATTCTTACTCCATGGAAATGAGGATATAAACGTGAAGGGTGCATGTATACACCTTCTAGCGGACACATTTTCCAGCATCGGTGTGGTGATAGGAACCGTGTTGATAATTTATACGGGAAATCATCTGATCGACCCGGTGATAAGTATCATCATCGCCGTGTTCGTGGTCTCTAGCGCGTTGGGATTACTGAAAGAATCTATATCAATAATAATGCAGTGGACTCCAGAAGGTCTCAGTGTCAAAGATATAGCCGATAGATTGGAAGATGTAGAAGGTGTTAGCGAAGTACACGATGTTCACATCTGGACCCTTTGTTCAAGCCTGCGTTCGTTTTCAGCCCATATAGTAGTGGAAGATCAAATGTTGTCCAAAGGAAGAGTTATCAAGGACGAGGTTCGACAAATACTGCACCACGAATTCAACATACAGCATACTACATTAGAGATAGAATGTGAAAGTTGTGGTGACGAGATGGTGCAAACTATTTGCCACCCTCCTGGGGATCATCTACATTAGCTTCAACAGATTTTTATAAGAGAGGATAGGTTCAAAGAGAGAATGATAACTATCATCGGTATAGCCCACGTATTCGACGTCCACGATAGATTAAAGGAGGAGATACGCTCAAGAAGGCCTAAGGTGGTCGCTGTTGAGTTGGATCGAGGGCGTTATGAAGCACTAAAAGAACCAACATCTAGAGAGGGCGTGCCCTTGATCTACAGAGTGATGGCACACATCCAAAAAAGGATAGGTGACGAATACGGTGTTCAACCTGGAAGTGAGATGAAAATAGCCGTTGAAACCGCCCGTAAGATCGGTTCTTCCGTCGCCTTCATCGATCTTCCAGCGACTTACAGCTTCAAACGCCTGATGAAGGCTATGAGCTTTAAAGAGAAAATGTACCTTGTAGCAGGCATGATCGGCGGTCTATTTGTAGGTAAGAAAAAAATTGACAAAGAGATGGAACGGTATCAGAAAAACGAAGAAAGTTATATGCAGATATTAGAGGAGAACATGCCGTCTGTATCCCGCATATTGATCGATGAAAGGAATACGTTCATGGCCCGTAATCTTAGGGAGTTGGAAAATCGTTTCGATGAAGTTTTGGCAGTTGTGGGTGATGGTCACGTTAGAGGTTTGATCAAAGAACTTGAAGGAAGGGAATTGAAGGTCATCAGGCTCAAAGAAGTGATGGAAGAAAAAGGAAAAGATGATGTTAGTTTTTCCATCAGTTATGAACTTCAATAACGTTTCTTTTCGGAATCGTTGTAATATTCTTGATAGATCACTGCATCTTCTTTCTCATCTTTAGATATATATACTGCAACCCAAACTATACCGGTTGCGGCGATCCCTCCGATGACGACCAATGTCAAATATTCCTCGATACCCCAATCATCCTCCATAACCCTTATACGATCTAGATCCTCCAGACACAGACTGCAGAATTCTTTCGGTGGAGGCTCGGTATATGCGCCGACCTTCACCTCTACGGATGCGGACATCACACATCTACCGGCGGATTCATCACAATGGTGAGGATAATCCTCATCCTCATGCCCTGATTCGTAACCAATACCCACCAAGCCTAATATATGACCGAACTCATGTATAAGGACCGATGTTTCTATATCTTCGGAGTTCAAGTTTTCACTTCTCTGTGCAAGAGAGAGGATCGTTTCCATAAACACGACTATTTTGTCACCTCCGAAAGACAGGCCTAAAACATTGGATTCTTGATACCATTCCCCATCTAAATAAAGGACATTTAGTACCATGGTTGAACCCCCTCGGTCATATGAATTGTATTCGTCGAATAAGACTCTTATTTCGTCACTACTATACCTTGATCTCCCTGGACCTATGGATATACCTACGCCCAAGGTATCGGTGATCTGGTCTTTATCACCTAGATCAAATATAGTTGAGATCAACGAGCTTCTAGCGGTATGTGAAGGAGGATATCCTTCAACATAATTGTATTCGATCAAAAGATCACTGTAATCATCATCGTTCAGGTACATCTGAGCATATTCAAAAGAAGTATAGAGATCGCCCCTCTCCCTAAAATAAGCGGGTAGATAAAGTGAAGATATCACTATGAGGGCTACTGTAACTATCGAGACTATCCCTGCATATACATGATCTCGTTCCAATAGAACACCTTACTTTTGTTTTATTATTTCCGAACGCTTTAGGTCATCAAAAACCGTTGATGCGGCTTCTGCGCCTTGACCGGCGGCGGTGATAGCCTGTTTGAGTGGGGAATCTATCACATCGCCTGCCGCGTAAATACCTGGAACCGAGGTCCTTCTTTCTCTATCGGTTTTGATAAATCCGCCTTCTACCGTTGATGCCCCGAGTTGTTCAGCTAATCCTGAATTGGGAGTAGAACCGATCTCGATGAAAAGGCCGTCTAAATCCATGGTTCTTTCCTCTGATCTTTGTATGATATCTATGGAGCTGAGTTTTTCTTCTCCATTCAAAGAAGTGACCTCCGCTTCAAAAATGAACTCGATATTATCCTTATTTTCTACCTCTTTGATCCTTATCGGCTCGGGGCGAAAGAACTTCTCCCTGCGGTAGATTATGTACACCTTCTGTGCATACTCCGATATGAGTAGTGCGGATGCTAAAGCTGCATCACCACCACCCACGATGCCAACTAATTTATCACCATAAAAAGCCGCATCGCAGGTTGCACAGTAGCTTACGCCCCTTCCAGTTAGTTCAGACTCCCGTGAAAGTCCTAGCTTTAACCTTTCGGTACCGGTGGCGAGTACTATCTTTTTTGCACCATACTCACCACGACCACATTTGACTTGAAAATCCATATCGCTTCCCTTTATATCCTGGACGGTATCCAATCTGACTTCAACACCCAATTCCTTGACCTGTTCTTCTAACAGGTTCATCAATTCCATACCGCTGATATTTTTATGGGAAGGAAAATTACAGACGTCGTAGGCCTCGGACATCATGCCTCCTGGCATCTCACCGACCACCAATGTTTTCAAATTGTACCTACCGGTATAAAGTCCGGCGGTGTATCCCGCTGGACCCGTCCCTACTATCAAAACATCGTACTCATCCATGCGAACATATTCCAATTACGTCTTATTTATATCTTTGGAAATGAAAGCAAATTATAGAAAAAGTTTTTAACGTTCTTGATGAATTATGCCTTGATTTCGGGGTATTGACAAATAATTTTTGGTCATATTGTCGAGAGAATAAACATGATAGAAGGTTGGCATCTATTACCATGGACGGGACAATATCTAATCGCAGCTATCGTTATCACATCTGTATCATTTTACATACTTAAAAAAAATCCAAAAAGTTGGACTTCTAGGTACTTTTT
Source organism: Thermoplasmata archaeon (assembly GCA_003560595.1). Classification (GTDB taxonomy): domain Archaea; phylum Thermoplasmatota; class Thermoplasmata; order Halarchaeoplasmatales; family Halarchaeoplasmataceae; genus Halarchaeoplasma. Next base: position 10,961 of record PWKY01000034.1, read on the forward strand.
TATATTCGGGATATTTATCGCTATCTGGCAGATAACTAATTTTTTAAGCAAAAATGCACCGAATGAAGAGATGGCCGCTAACTTCCACGGCATAGTTATTTTTTCGGGTTTATTGGGAAGTGGGTTCTTGTTAGCCTCTATGATGAATATACCCAAGGAAAGATGGTACTATGTGATCATCGTTCTACCTACTGTACCCTTTGCATTAGCTGGATTACTTCTACAGCCCTTTTTCATGACTTGGAATGAGATGTATGGGTGGATATATACCTTTACAGAAAACTTCCTGATTTTGACGATGATCATCGCAGTGGTATACACGGCATCGATTGGGGTGATCAGTTTTGCTACAGCACATAAATATCCTTCATTAAAAAAGAAGGTGTATACCATCCTCTTTAGCTGGGTTATAGTAAACATGTTGGGCATATTCATCACAACTATGATGTTAGAACTAAATATAATAATCCCCCGTGTTGGCGGGATAGTCAATTTCACTTCCTTCATCATCATAGCCTACGTGATAAATCAGCCCATGGGCGAGATAAAGGTAGATACCTCATCAGAGCTAAGCAATATCTTCTTTGAGTTGATCACTAACTTATATAACTCTATACCTGGAGAGGAACTTGGAGAAAGGATAGTTCGGTTTCAAAGATATATCGAAGTCCTTGGTTTGAAGGATGTCGTAACCATGAAAGATCGGGATATGTTCATATTAAATGTTGGCGATTTAAATCAAAACGAGTTAAAAAAAACTACTGAAAAAATACTTAAAGGATTAAAAAACAAGAACGTAGAGCAAGGAGTTAACCGAAGTACTGCAAAGCTGATAAATTATACGTATAAAATCCTGAAAAATACCGACGCAAAACTTGCTCAAAGATGGTTAGATGAGATTATCTTCGACCACGGTGCATACCTCTACCACCAAGGGACCTTAGATATATTTTATGATAAGGAGATCCCTTTGGTGATATCAAAATACACTCCAGGAAGAGCATATCTTATCACTTCTAAAAAACCATTAGATCGGTATAAAGAAATTTCAGAATTGATGGTGTGGGGATATCGTTTATTGTCTATTACTAAATACGAGATCGATAGTCTTAACATCAGGGAAGGCGAAAGATGTAGTATTTTTTCGATTTTTGAAGATGATGAGGATGGAAAAATCGTTGAACTTATTGATTTAAAGAAGAGGGTATCGGATATCACGTCGATATCTGATCAATTAGTTATATTCATAGACTGCCTAGATACATTGGTGATGGTTTATGGCAGTTCTAGAGTATATAATTTCTTAGAAGATCTGATCCGTGATCTAACGGACCATGATAATATTTTCATCGCTGCAGTAAATTCAAACCTGATCCAAAAGGAGATGTTAAAAGATATCGGCGATTTATTCTCAGAGGTGTGGGATAGATGATCGGTCAGGTCATCAGATTAGTAGTTATCCTTAGCATGATCGCCTTGTTGTTTATTTTTATATACCTTGCAAATAAGAATTCTAGATATTTAAAAGATGAGGTTGGCGTAAAAAGGTGCTAACCTCATATTCACCTATCGGATTTCCTGTACCTTTCTTATGAATTTTGATACTAGATGATCTCTCTAATAAAGGGATTTATTAGAGCAAACATTC
>PWKY01000031.1 GCA_003560595.1 Thermoplasmata archaeon
GGACAAAAAGTATAGTTTTTTATAGGCAAAAAGTAGCAAAGTAGCATTTTTTTGGTGGCTGTGTAATGGGTTTGGGGGAGCTGGTTTAATCATTTTATCTACCGGACAGAGTAATCCCCTGTCATAGTAATTTAATTCTTAAGAATTAAGGTCAACCTATTAACCTGCCCCTCATAATCAAAAACTCTATAGCTACGTGGGGAGTTTTGAGGTGAGAAGCTATTTTGAAGGAGTTCATTAGTGCATAATAATATAAATATCTGTTACAGCTAGAAATATTGTAGGCTACAAAATAATATCAAATATGCTTGGATCACCCACTGACATAGGTGACATTGGTAGCTAAATCAAGGTATTTCTGGTAATCAATTCCTTTAAAGGCGTATATGAAACCATATCCCAATAACCTAAATCTTTATCATAATCACATTGTTGCAGGTGTTATTGGTTTTATAAAGAATAAAGTCTGTAAATTGATTTGAATATATATAATAATCTGTCAAACAAAAAGTAACTACACAAAGGAGATGTCTTCATGGGTAAAGTTCAATCCTTAATATCTCCAACTATTGATTTTCTTACTAAAAAGACCAAGCAGAGAAGTTTAACTACCTATTCAGAAATAGCTAATCATGTAGGAACACATCCAAGGGTGGTTCCAAAAGTTCTATGGGAAATTGACAGTATGCGTTTAAAAAGAAATCTACCTCCAATTACAGCTATAGTTATAAGAAAAGATAGTTCTGTCCCGGGTGATAACTTTTTAAATTACTTATGTCCAGGTGAAACAAAAGAAGAGCAGATTAACAAATGGAAAAGTGTTATTCAAGAAGTATATGATTATGACTGGAATAATTGGCAACGGCATTAAAGTATACAGCGAGTTACCACATCAAAACCATGATACACTTTTTCTATTAAATCACTGTCATGAAAAAATCAATTTTATAGCCAACTCACTAATAATCATAAATCCCAAACTTAGTTCTCCATAAAAAGGAGGAAAGCACATGGAAAGGCTTTATTACAGTGATACAATCTTCTATCCTCACGAATATGAACAAGAGAAAGAATTTGAAAATCAAATAATCACACATGCAAAAGACATTTTTGGTTCTCATTCTGTATACATAGATATCAAGAAAAAAATTGGTGACGAAATAGCTTCTATTCCGGATGGCTACTTAATAGATTTCTATTTCGAAAAAACTCCACGCTTACATATTATCGAAATAGAACTGTCTAGCCATGACCCATACAGGCATATCGGCCAGAAAATGTTAAAATTCGCTATTTCATATAAAGCAAGTGGAAGGAAAATAAAGAGATTTCTGCTTGATAATATCATGGGTGACACTGGCAAAAAGTCATTTGTTGAAGATAAATTAGTAAAGGCAGGGTATAGGAACATTGATGACTTACTTGAAAACCTAATATTTGAAAAAGAAGTCTCTGCTATCGTGGTTATAGATGAATGCACTGAAGCTTTAGAAAATGTATTAGGACAATTGACAATGAAAACAGATATAATCGAGTTTAAAACATACAAACATGAAGATGAAGTGATTCATAAATATACCCCCTTCCAGGAAGATATAGCCGATTTATCCGATCCAGATACAAATCCTGAAGATTTAGATACTATTGTTGTTCCAGCTAACCCAGAAGGCTTTAATGAAACTTTCCTTGGAGAGAATTGTTGGTACGCTATTCGCATTTCCAGTAATATGATTAATCGCATAAAGTATATAGCTGGTTACCAAACAGCCCCTATTTCAGCAATTACCCATTATGCCAAAGTGGCCAACATTGAAAAGTATAAGGATACTGGTAAATATATTGTTTATTTTAAAGAAGGTGCAAAAGAAATAGGACCTCTAAAATTCTCTGGCCAAAAACAAGGAACTCTCAGATCTGCAAGATATACAACATTTGATAAGCTTATGCGTGCTAGGAATTTTGATGGGGTTTTTTAAGTTTCCCAGTTACTATTAATATTATTATTTTGGAGGTCGACATAAAATGTCATGGACACCGTTAAAATTTGGCCCACACAAAGGATTAACTCTGCCCCAAGTCTTATTTAAAGATCCTGATTGGTTCTTAAATATCTATGAGAATGAGAAAAGATTACTTGTTAGATATCAAAATAGCTTAATGGAGGAGGCGAATGATATATACAATAAAGCATGCAACATAATTATACCCAAATCAGACGGAAATAATTATGAAATAGAGTACTTTATTGACTCAGGCACTTGTAGATTTGCTTATTTCAAAATTGTACCTGCAAAGCAAGGGCAGCATGTTGGAGGTAGCATTACAATTCGAAAAGAAGTAATTGACATGAGCATCCCAAGGCGTTACTCTCATAACGATAAAATAGGTTATAAAAGCTTTGTGCGTAGCATAAAAAACATTTTTTTTGGTGATGCGAGTTATACAATGACAAAGAAAAGATGCGAAGATTTCTTTGATGATCCTTCCAATTTTGATATACAAACTTAAATAGGTAGTTTTACAGAGATTTGAAGTAGATTTGTTTCCTGAATAAGGACAGAAAATATATTATACATAGCCCGGACAAAACGGTGCCTTAAAAGTGGATTTCAAAATGATCCCTTATAAATCCATTGTACTAAGGCGTTTCCGGTATCGCTTAAAAAGTCTTATCTAATTTAGGCAAGACAGCAGAATTAAGGTTCTAAAACTTCTTTATGTGCTTTATTACCTTCACTTCCGAAGTATTGTGCAAATTAAGCTCAACTTTCTATTAATCGATCTAATTTACCTATGTAGTTGGATCGCCTACTGACATAGATGACATTGGGGCCAAAATTAAGGTATAGCTGGCATGCAATTCCTTTAAGAAATAATAATAAGCCATATTCAAATACCCCAAATCTTAATCATAACCAATTTTTTGCAGGTGTTTTTCTTCAAGAGGTGGAAGAACCTTCTGGCTGGATGTGGACGGAATAAACAATGCATTTTATTACTGCTTCGATAGGCAAGTGTTGCATTTTAAATGTCCAAACATGCTTTATTTCTATTGATCGTTTACAAGGAGTTTCCGGGAATAAAAATCTTACGCCATATTGAGGTGACCAGGGCATGAGAAAAACTTTATGCGATCAAAAAACAGACCGGGTTTCTGTTCACGTAGTAGCCAAGCTCGTTGCAGGGAAGTTGTTAATTTCAGGTCA
>PWKY01000068.1 GCA_003560595.1 Thermoplasmata archaeon
GCGGAGTTGATGCTTGCAAAGGCGGTCACTTCTTCTGATGAAGATTTCAACGAGCTATACCGTATGACCGATTGGGAGTTATTATGTACGTTAAGAGGAAATAAGGGCTTTCAGGAAGAGATAGTCAACAGGTTGAAACACCGACGATTATACAAAAAATGTTTTACGCTGGCACCGGACAAGGTAAAAGATGTGAAGGGGATAGGATCCTCTGAATTCGGAACAATCGATTCCATCCGCTCACTAGAAAAAAAGATCGCTTCCATGAAACACATATCACCAAACAAAGTGATCGTTGATATCCCCAACCGAGAACTAAAACTCTCGGAGCCGCGGTTGGAGAAAACCAATATAAAAGTGCTGGACAAAGGACGTTTGAACGATATGTACAAATACAGCCCCCTATGTAGGGCTCTTCAGAAACGCCATTCACAGTCTTGGGTTCTTATGGTTTCATGCCCGGAAGAACTCAAAGACACTATAGAGCAAGCCTCTAGAAAGGTGATAATGGCGGTTTGATGCATTAGTCTTAAATACCAAAAGCTTTATAAGCGACCCCAATTCAATAACCAATAAAGATTTACGGAGTTGAAACATTGGCTAAAGGTCTCAATTGTGCACGTAAGCTAAAAAAGAACAGACAAAAATTCAGATGGAGCGACCTTAGTTACAAAAAGAGAGCGAAGGGTTTGAAGAAAAAAACCGATCCTCTTGAAGGTGCGCCTCAAGGTAGTGGAATTGTGCTGGAGAAGGTAGGTATAGAAGCAAAACAGCCCAACTCTGCCATCAGAAAGTGTGTTAAGGTCCAGCTCATCAAGAATGGAAGGCAAGTCACCGCCTTTGCACCAGGAGAGGGCGCGATCAACTTTATCGACGAACACGACGAAGTTTTGATCGAAGGCATAGGGGGCATGAGAGGAAAGGCCTATGGAGATATACCTGGTGTACGTTTCAAAGTTATCAAGGTCAACAGGGTTTCCCTCAATGAACTGATCGCAGGTAACAGAGAGAAACCTCTAAGATGATGTAATAGGTGTTTTTTATGAGTGAAGAAAACAAAAGTAAGATCGATAATTCAGATGAAGAGGATATATTTGATACACTAGAGATGCCTCTTCTTTTCGATAAATATGATATGAGAGAAGTCGTAGTTAAAGACCCGGGACTTAAAAGATATATAAATCTACAACCCATGCTGGTTCCTCACAGTGGAGGTTCTTTTGCCAACAAAAGGTTTGGTAAAGAGGAGGTCAGTATCATAGAACGTTTGATAAGCTCCATGATGCGCGGAGGAAGATATACGGGTAAAAAGACTAAGGCTTATAAGATAATTAAAGAATCCTTTGATATAATAAATCAAAAGACAGATAAAAACCCGGTACAGATACTGGTTGAAGCGATCGAGAACTCAGCTCCAAAGGAAGAAACCACACAGATAACCTATGGTGGGATCTCAGTACCTAAAGCAGTGGATGTTTCTCCATGGCGAAGACTTTCCATAGCACTAGGTAACAATGCAAAAGGAGCGATCAAAGCATCTTACAAGAACAAAAAAGGAATCGCAGTTTGCTTAGCGGAAGAGTTGATCAAAACCGCAAATGGCGACAGAAATTCCTTCGCGGTTTCCAGAAAGGATGAAATGGAGCGTATGGCTCAATCCGCAAGATAATCAAGGTGATTTTCTATGGGACGAAAGGAAAAGAATATTCAAAAAGCTCAAAAATTGATGGATAAACCAAAATTCATAAGAAATATAGGTACAGCTGCACATATCGACCACGGTAAAACTACACTCAGCGATAACTTGATAGCTGGTGCCGGTATGATGTCCGAGGAGTTAGCCGGAAGACAGTTGATGCTAGATTTCGATGAACAGGAACAAGAAAGAGGTATCACAATCAACGCGGCCAACGTATCCATGGTACACGGGTACGAAAAAGAAGAATACCTGATCAACCTGGTAGATACACCGGGCCATGTTGACTTCGGTGGTGACGTAACCAGAGCCATGAGGGCGGTCGACGGCGTGATCATAGTGGTTTGTGGTGTAGAAGGAGTGATGCCACAGACGGAGACCGTTATAAGACAGGCTTTGAAAGAAAAAGTTAAGCCGATCTTATTCATCAACAAAGTAGACAGATTGATAAACGAACTCAAGCTCGATGGTGATGAGATGCAGCAGCGTCTTTACGCTATAATACAGGAAGTTGACGACCTCATTAAGCAGATGGCCCCGAAGGAGTTCAAAGACGATTGGAGGTTGAACGTAGAGGACGGTACCGTTGCTTTTGGAACCGCACTTTACAACTGGGCCATATCCGTTCCCTACATGAAAGCTAAAGGTATATCTTTCAAAGATATCTATGAATACATAGAAGCAGGCAAAGATAGGGAGTTAGCGAAAAAAGCACCTATACACGAAGTACTTCTAAACCAGGTTATACGTCATATGCCTGATCCGATATATGCTCAGAAGTACAGGATCCCCAACATTTGGAGAGGTGATGAAGAATCGGACATCGGTAAGGCTATGATAGAGTGTGATGAAAATGGGCCCACCTCTATGATGGTTACAAAGATAATCATGGATCCACATGCAGGAGAGATATCTGTTGGGAGGCTGTTTAGCGGTAAAGTTTCCAACGGTATGATGCTGCATATAGATAAACAGCCGAAGCCAAATAGGGTACAGCAGGTATCCTTGAGTGTAGGGGCCGACCGTGTAACGGTGGATGAGATAAAGGCGGGTAACGTTGTGGCGGTCAGCGGTTTGAAGGACGCTATAGCGGGTTCAACCGTTAGTTCCTTGGAGGACATGATACCGTTCGAAGAGATGAAACACTACTCAGAACCCGTGGTTACAAAGGCGGTTGAAGCAAAGAACACCGCCGATCTACCAAAACTGATAGAAGTTCTAAGGTCTATCGCAAAGGCCGACCCGAGCATAGAGGTCAAGATCGATGCCGAAACTGGAGAGCACTTGTTATCTGGTATGGGTGAACTACATCTTGAAGTCACCGAACACAGGATAAGAGAAGAACACGGGGTTGCTATAACCTCATCCAAGCCGATAGTTGTTTACAGAGAAAGCGTTGAAGGTATAGGAGGACCCTTTGAAGGAGTTTCTCCCAATCGTCACAATCGATTCTTTATGGAAGTAGAACCCATGGAAGAAGAGATAGTTAAGGCCATAGAAGATGGTGATATAAAGGTCAGTGGAAAGATAGAGAACAAGAACCAGCTGGCTAAGGATCTTCAGGAACTCGGTATGGACAAGGATGAATCCAAAAATATCGTTGATTTCCACGGAGACAACGTTCTTCTCAACATGACCAAGGGTATTCAGTATCTGTACGAGACCATGGAACTTATAGTAGAGAGTTTCCATGAGGCTATGGAAGAAGGTCCCCTGGCAAAAGAACAGTGTAAAGGTATAAAGGTTAAACTCGTAAACGCCAAACTTCACGAGGATGCAATACATCGAGGTCCGGCACAGACTATACCAGCGGTAAAGAACTCGATATACGGTGCGATATGTCAAGCAGGCAGGATATTGTTAGAGCCTAAACAGAAGGTATTCATCGATGTACCGGCAGATCTTATGGGTAACACTACTGTTGAAATCCAGCAGAGAAGAGGAGAGATACTGGATATGAAGCAGAAGGGTGCTAACACCATGCTTGAATCCAAAACACCGGTTGCCGAGATGTTCGGATTCTCCGGTGATATAAGGAGTGTAACAGGTGGAAAGGCCCTATGGTCCACTGAACACTTTGGCTTCGAACGTGTGCCGAAGAATATGCAGGACGAGATCACCCGTCAGATACGTGAACGGAAAGGTCTCAATCCTCAGCCCTTCAACGAATCGCATTATTCGGGCTGAAGTGGCAAAACCTTTTAATAACCCCTTTCTTTCTTTTTTCATTCATGGCTGAGAACGAGTTTATAAAAAAAGAACACCTAAGTATGCTTTACGGTTTACTTGCAGCCCTAGGTATAGCATTCTATTTTTCATGGTCATTTGTTTACGGAACTTGGTTTGACTTAGGAGTATATACGGTAACCGTAGTATTGGTCGGCTTCGGTCTGATCGGCTTCATGCTCTATTCTTTAGAAGATTAATGAGTGTTACATAGATAAGCTGCCGTATCGGTTTCTTTATCACACCATAAACATTTTCCTTTGAATTCCTCACCCTCATAAAGAGTTCCCAATAGATTTCTGTCGGTGGATTCCTCTATACCTTCTCCGCAGCGTAAAGTGCCGCACCAACCTATACGATATATCTTTTCTTCTTTTATATCAGATATATCTTCCGGTTCTACTATGTTTTTATGGAGGAATTCTTTTGCTCGCTGATACATCTCATCCTGCATCTTGTTCATGAGCTCTTGTAAGGCGGTCTCCAACTCACTCAAAGGTATGGTGGTCTTATCTCCGGTATCCCTCCTTACCAAGGTGAGTTCTTTATTTTCCAGTTCTCGATTACCGACGTCTATGCGTATGGGGATCCCCTTTTCTTCGGAGTCGAAGAATTTACTTCCGGGTCTGATATCTTCCCGATCATCTATATCTACACGTGTATCAGACAATCGGTTCTTGATTTTATCACAGTAATCCATCAGCTCCTGGTTCTCTCCATAGAGTATAGGTATGATCCGTACTTGGATCGGGGCGATAGTTGGTGGTAATACTACTCCATTGTCATCACCGTGCATGGCAACCACAGCACCTATCAGACGTTCAGACATCCCATAGGTGGTCTGATGTACTGGAAGATGCTCACCGTCAACGCCTTCGAAGGTTATGTCGTATGCTTCGGAGAAGTTGGTGAGATATTGGTGTATTCCAGCTATCTGCAAAAGACGGCCGGTTGGCAGTAAAGCATCTCCTCCTACCGAGTAGTGTGCTCCTGGGAATTTATCCCAATCTGTACGTTTGAGTTTTAGGTACGGCATGCAGAGCTTTTTTGCGAGAGAGTCCATTATCTCTAGGTCCTGCTTTATCTGTGCTTCCGCGTCCTCTTTGGTCACATGACAAGTGTGAGCTTCGAAGAAATGGATCTCTCGCATCCTCATGAACGCCCTGGTCTGTTTGGTCTCGTATCTGAAAACGTTGACCATCTGATATATCTTCAAGGGTAGATCGGCGTGGGAGCGTATCCACAGATCAAATATAGGATACATCGCGGTCTCACTAGTAGGGCGTAATAATAGCGGAACATCCAGTTTTGTACTGCCTGCGTGGGACACCCAATATACTTCATCGCCGAAACCCTTGATATGATCGGCTTCTTTTTGAAATTCTTCTTCAGGTATCAATAATGGGAACTTGACTTCTTGGTGATCAGCCTTCTCTATCAAACGTCTGGTCTCTGCATCGATCAAGGACATCAATTTCCACCCATAGGGAGTCCAGATGTTCATACCCTTGACTGGGTACCTCTTATCTGTAAGGTTGGCCTTCTCTATTACTTGGTTGTACCATTCGCTGAAGTTTTCGTGCTTTTTTCCTTTTTCCGTCATAATCAACACCTGTGTGTTGTTCCTATACCGTGTAAACCGGTAACGGCCTCTGAGGTCGTAGAATCAAGCCATATATCAATGCTTTCTTTTTTAACTGTTCTGTATGAAGGAACCTCAAATTGAGGTTTGTAGGACAGGTTCAATAGTGTCCTAAAAGCCCTCTCTGCTTTGCCACTTTCTCTAGATATGTGAAGATAACCACGCCGATAAGCAGGTATATAGCTGAGTTGATGAATAGAATAGAAAACTCCAACACGGTTAGATCGAACAGGGATATTCCACGGATAAGCATTCTGTTTATCAATACATTTCCCCAGGATATAGGTGTAAAGTATATTATAGGGTGATCGGTAAAACTCGGTAGTACTAGGAACAGTATGAACATGAACTGGAGTATCTGGTTACCTGCTTGGACCTTCTTGAATACCAAAGATAGACCACCCATTATGTAACCGAGACCATAAACGGAAAGTAATGTTAGCCCGATAAGGACCACAACTCCTGGGTTCAACGCCAGAGTCTGACCGGTGATAAGTAGCATGATCCCCAAGAATACAGTGAACAGTATGAACTGAAACATAAAAGAAGAGATGACAAGATAACCGGATATCCTTCTAAAGCTTGATGGGGTTAGGTAAAGCTGCTCCAATGTACCGTTCCTCGCTTCCTCTATCAGACTCCACGATAGTTCACTGTATGCCATTGCAGCAAATATCCACATGGAAAAACCCACTAAGCTGCCTTTCAAGGTTTCGGTTCCTGCACCGAAACTCTGAAGACCGAAGAAAACCAGAAGAAACAGCATAAGAAATCCTCCTATGCTCATAATCAAGTTGAGGATGTACCTTTTCCTTTCGATAAAGTATTTTTTCATTACTGAATAAAATACTACTAGATCTTTCATGCCTTAACCACCCCAGAAACATCATGGTTCTCGATTATGTTCATGAAGATCTCCTCTAAATGGGTATCAAGGTTCTGTATCTTTTCTAATCGGACACCTGATTTCTGAAGATCGTTGATGAGATTGTAGAATGAGTCTGAACTCTTTAAAGCAACCTTAAATTTGGTCCTCCCGTTTACGTACTTTATGTCACTCAGATCATACTTATCTTTTATCCCATTGAGTTTGTACTTGCCTTTCAGAACGAATGAATAGATGTGGATGTTAAAAACGTCTTTTAGATTATCGACCCTATCGTCAGCAAGCACTTTACCGTTGTTGATAATGATGACCCTTTCACATACATCCTCCACCACGTTCATATCGTGGCTGCTTAGCAGTATGGTTTTTCCTTTTTCTGAAACCAGCTTTAGTATGTACTTTCTCAATTCCCTGGATGTCTTTACATCCAATCCTAAAGTGGGTTCATCAAGAAGTAAAAGGTCGGTTCCTCTGATCAAAGCACATCCCAGGGCTAACTTCTGCTGCATACCTCTAGATAACTTCCTTGCAGGGGTGTTTTCCTTTTCATGGAGTGAGAATCTTTTCAGTGTACTACTTATCTCTCTATCTACACCGCTTCTACCCTGTAAACCAGCAAAGAATTCCAGGTTCTCCCTTGCGGTGAGTCTCCAGTATATGTTCCGATTTCCCTCGAGTACTGCACTTAAATGATCGGCCGGATTTTGTTTTCCATATTGTTCGTAATAAGTGACTGTACCACCGTCGGGTACTATCAGCCCACATATGCATTTTATGGCGGTTGTTTTACCGGCTCCATTAGGCCCTAGTAACCCTACTACCTCTCCACTATCTACTGAAAAGTTAACATCTTGAAGAGCGATAACGTCTTCCTGCCTCCACATAGGATACGATTTCCTTAAGGCTTTCACCTCTAGCGCAGTAGTCACCATATTCATAAAACCCTAGGAAAAGTTAGATATTATATTTTTTGGAAATACGTTGGAGATGGAAAAAAAAGAAAAGGGGGTTTGATCTCCGCATATATATCCAGAAGAGGATACACACTTATTCTGAGTGAGGATCACCACCGCATACAGGACATTCTCCTAACTGGTGTAAGCAGTTGGGATGGTAGGAATTACCGCAGCCAGGACAATCCATGGCTTCATTTTCATCTAAATTACCGAAACAGATAGTACATTCACTATCGACCGGTTGATCTTCTTCTGGTTCTTCTACTGCAGGACTTGAGTCAGTGGTATATACCGTACTTTCTGGATCTTTCCTTTTTAACATTACTGCAGCTAAAGCCACCGATGCGATCACTACCAGCGGAAGCAAGTACAGGATAGGTAGTGAACTAGGGGCTGCATCTACCTGTATCGGTTCTGAAGAAGATATCAAGTCGACCTCACCGTTCATATCGACTATCCTCACGTGATAATCTAAAATGCCTTCATCGGCGGTTATGGTTGTGACCCATACACCTTCACCAGGGTCTCCTTCTTCCAGCATCAGTGAACTTGATTTAGGCGAGCCGTTGATCTCGTAGTGAAGCGTTGCTTCCTGAACACCGACCGGACTGGATATGGATACTTCAAAGTCTAAAGGTGTATCTTCCTCTCCATTTATCTCTTTAAATTCTACTTCTAAAGGATTATCTACCGTGATCGTGTAGTTATCGGAGGTGATAGTTGGACCTTCATGGTACTGGAATGTGAACCGATACTCCAGGACCCCACTTCGATTTTGTGGGGGGATCGAATAAAACCATCTATCAGATCTATTTAACATATCGGCGTTATGCTCCGTGTTATCCGTATAGATGTAGGAAATCAAGATGTTATCCGGATCTATGGGATAATCGGTTGATACCTCTATCGTGATATTTTCTGTCTTACACGTCCGGTTGGTACCCTGTGTATGAACGATGGACGAGGAGATCCCTGGGTCGATGAATTCTATAATAGAATCGACGGAACGGTTCCATATTCCATGCTCATCGACCGCGGCGATGTGGTATTCCATGATACCGGTATCCCAAGATGCAGGTATAGTGTAAGTGTAGGTGCCGTTACCATCCATTGTGATATTGTGTTCGAGATTTAGGAAGGTGTAGTTCAAATAAACAGACTCAGCGGTCGTAACGTTTACTTTGATCTCAGAAGTATCTCCTAATATGATGGTTTCCGGTGCTTCTATGTGACCTATCTCGGGTTTGCTTAACTCTGGCTCATCTTCTTCAGCAGTTGGTAACTCGTAAACAAAATCATCGAATGACGGACCTAATGAAACGCCGTCTCCGTTACCATCGAGGGTATTTCCATATGTGTCGGTCAAAGATGCCTCGATGATAAGCTCTCCAGTGGAGTTAGAGTTCAATTCTACATGCATAGTATATTTGTCATCCCAATATAAGTCCGCTAGTTCCCCATCGAGATACACCGCACCATCAGATGAGGATATGTTCATCTCCTTAGAGAAATGCAGTGTTATGTTATCTTCGAACTCCAGTAACTCAACTATGGGCGGCTCAAGATCCATCTGCGTCGGTGTCCACGTGAAATTCGCTTCCTCTTGCACTTTTATACCTATGCCGTCACCAGGTGATATAGAAAAATCCTCACCGTTCCAATCATCATCAAGGTAGTAGTACTCATCTGTATAATCACGTACGGTGTAGTCCCACTTTACGACCTTAGTGATATGCTCATTATTCTCCTCGGTGATCCCACCCTCGATTGAACGCACCAGGTCACTGGCAGACAAACGTCCGTCTAAATCGTAGTCGAAGATAGTGGATGGCAAATTGATGTAGTGTAAATTATTATCCGCATCATCGACGAAGTTCATGGAAATTTCTTCCTGGACACCATTCACGTGCCAAGTTAGATCATCGACCAGACTTAAGCCTACGGCGGCTTCGGGCTCTATGATAAAGTCGTTTCCACCCCAGCCTCCGAGAGAAGAATAACCGTACACTTGGTCATATCCTTTTACCTGATAGTCCCAAATTGTTAATCTGTCGACGAAATCCGCATCACCGATATCCGTACCCCCTTCTATATCCTTCACGATATCGCTGGCGGTAGTTGTATCGTTGTTGTTGAAGTTTGCAGGCATCGATATATAATTTAGTCGAGCATTGGGATCGTAAGTTAGATCGATTGCTATGCAGAAACCGATATCAGATATCCTGCCCTCCACATCATCGCGTACACCCCTGACTATGTAGTGATAGCTTTCTTCTCCAAGCAGCACGTCTTCGTGGTTCCATCCCTCATCTTCGGTTAGAGCATAGCTCCACTCGATGGGGAACGTTGAATAAATATCCTGAGTAAAATATACCTTATAGTGATCCACATCATCTACCGCATCCCAGTTAAGTAACACATCCTCACCGTCTTTCCATACCTCCAATCCTTCCGGTGCGGGTATATCTAGATAGATAAGATCTCCGTTAAAATCATCTGGCTCGACTTCACTTCCACTTGATACTGTCACCATGCTTGAGATCACTAAGAGTATGACCAGTATCGACGCTTTTTTCGTTCTCATGGCCGAAGGTGTATGAAGTGCATTATTTATATCTTACGATTCGGATGATTATCAGATCATTAGATGTGAATACTCATACCTCAAACGCTTTACCGTACCGATCTCTTCCTCCGAGAGGTACCTATCTATCCCCGCATAGCTATCAGCTTTGTAGCATGGGCGGTACTGTGTCATCAAGTTGACCGCAGGAGATGCGAGTTCATCATCGATCCACTCCAGTAATGGGCGAGTACAGCAGTCGATATGCCCGGGCAGCACCAGGTGGCGGATGATCAGATCACCGGTCTCCTGGGCGAGTAGGTGGTTCCTTTGTACTACCGTGGTATAATCATCCACCTGTGATAGTTCCCGAGCACAGTCGTCGTTACCGTACTTGAGATCTGTCAGATAGACGTCCATGAGTTTAGCGAGAACTTCCATACCCTCCTTTGATAGGTACATGTTAGAGTTCCATACCTGTGGAAGTGGTTCTGATATCGACTCGAGTACATCTATTATATATGCTAGATTCGGGGTCGGGTCGCCGCCGACCCAGTTCACGTTCTTACCACCTTTATTATCTATGATCGATGCCAGTACTTCCGGCTTGACGTACCTACCACCTCTGCTCTGGCTTATATCCCAGTTCTGGCAGAAGACGCACTGAAAGTTGCATCCCGAGAAAAATATGGTATGCGATGGTATCAACACGTTCTCCTCACCAAAATGCAGGAACTGTGAGGAGATACTTGCTTTATCCACACCGCAGCGACCGACTTCGCCCTTTCTGCGATCAACACCACATCTCAGCTCGCATAGTTTACAGGAACCCATCATCCTTTCGACCAGCTCTCTCTTCAGTGAAAGGGGTGGTACCGTCTTTTTTAAAAGTGTTCTATGAGTGGACCACAACTCCTCGGTCTCCATCAGTACGTAACTTACGTTGTCCTTTTTAGCTTTGATGAAGTACGGTGTTTCCTCGCCTTTTGATATCGAGCGGTAACGTTCCAGCATGGTGTGTTGAATAGTAGATTTGAACACTATAATACTATCGTCATCTGCTGACGGGTATATCGAGGTACTTGAACATGAACCCCCAGAAAAGTGCTATCCAAGCCATGAAGATGAATATGCCGGCGTTGTTATGTGTCCACGACATGGCCTGCAGACCGTAGTGATGTCCCATCACCATTATGATGGTCATCCTTAACACGTTAGCAACCCAAGATGTGAAGATACCTAGGGCCATAAAAGAAGCTAACTTGAGGTCGATCTTGCGGAAGTAAACCATCAGAAAAGAAAGGAATGCGGAGATGAATATGGATACAGAGTAAAGACCCGTGCATGAAAGACCGATGCCCACTTCGGCACGTATATAGTTTACCGAATCAGGTCTAGCTACAGGCATCCGTATGAGCACCCACTCTCCTCTAACGAATGCATTTGCGGGTATGCCTAAAAGGTTCAGAAGGTAAGCCGTTGGTCTCGCCAGCAAGTGGTAAACCACTGGTGAGTTAGTCGCCTCGGTCATCGGCCCGTGGTAGTAGTGTATTATGGTTATGGGCAGTATGAGGATCAAGAACAAAAATACTAAGAATAAAAGGACAAAATCACGTTCAAGGGAGTACTTATCAGGCACATAGTTATATGCGATAATGGCACCGCCCATGAGGAACGTAGCTCCGTCGTGTGAACCAAAACTCAGATCAGAACCGCTGGTGTAGAAGTTGAATGAGATCACCGCTGCAAAGACCGCCGCTCCAGCTAGGGGTAAATATTTTCTTAATTTGCCGTTCCAGGTGAAAAAATCCATCAACCTTTCCGAGAGATACGGAACATTATCAACAACCTTGAACTCGCTCTCAGGTGTTTCTTCTACATCATCTGTCAATCTTCCCCGCAAATAAACGAACTGTACGAACCAGGCGGAGAATAGGAAGATATTGGGTATTATCTCGGGTGGGTTACGATAGCCGAAGAGCGAGCCGAAGTTTAAAAATACAAGGGTAGATACGAATACAAATACCTGAAACTGAATAGAGAGGGATATCATCAATATATCGTCTTCATGATCGGTTAACTTGACCAACAACCACGCTGCTATCATCAGTGCAGCTACAAGCAAAGCTATCAACGGTTGATAGCTTTGCTTGTAGCTGCACTGA
>PWKY01000100.1 GCA_003560595.1 Thermoplasmata archaeon
CCCTTTCTCGGCGTTAATTTTACGATATATGAAAGAACCGTAGTTTTGTGTTCTTTAGGATAAATCAATTTGTTTTTAGGGATATGAAAAACAGTAAAACCTACTAAAAAGTTTTAATATATCCTCCTTTTACAGTGTGCTGAACACAAGAACTCAAAGAACCTAGGATCATCTACAGTAGCTAGATAGGAATTCTTTTGATGTGTGGTGATATGCGCAGCATATTGCCGTCGTAGCTCAGTGGTAGAGCACTCGGCTGTTAACCGAGCGGTCGCCGGTTCGAATCCGGTCGACGGCGTATTTTTTTCACTTTCACTTTTTTGGGAACCCCTCCCCTGTTCACGTTTATATAGAATATGGTGGTTCTAACTATTGTGATGCAAATGAAAGAAGAAGACGCACACTATAGCTGGAAAGAAGTATACGTAAACCTTGGATGCGATCCACGATACGATGATGAGGATACTTGGTGAAAATTGACCGGTCATAAGGGGAATGATTTGGTCTCCGATCCTGTTCGGTAATCTTGAAGATAGGTTTATCCCCTATCTTCCCGATATATCTATACTTAGATAGATTGATATTTTAAGCTATTATCTATCAGATTTGATTAAGTTCATATCAAAACTAACAGGATAAAAAAATAGAAGGGGAAAAAAATAGGTTTTGAGACTTGTTATCTACTGGATCTGTTGGCTTTCTCGTAGCTCTTCATCCATGGGTTCAGGTTCTTCCATCCCAGGGATATCTTCGGGATATTCTTCCTCATCTTCGAAGTATTCCTCGTCATCATCTTCGAACAAGTCGTCATCTTCGAAGTATTCCTCATCATCATCTTCGAACAAGTCATCATCATCTTCGAACAAGTCGTCATCTTCGGTCAGCTCTTCTGCTTGCCTATTATCCTTCCACCACATGTAGATGAGGATTAAACCGATGATAGATACAACAGCACCGGATCCTCCGACCATCTGATCTATGTATCCATAATGTGGACTATAATTATCGACAACTCCTTCGAACAGATTGAGTTGATTGTGGAACCATGACATAAAGCTCAAGCCAACACTTCCAAAAAGAAGGACTATGATACCTAGATAGAGTTTCCCTTTACTGGGCTCTTCTTCTAATAGATCCTCCCATTCATCTTCCATTTCTTCATCTTCTTCTAAAAGCTCTTCCTCAGAATCCCAAAGCTCTTCTTCGTCTTCTT
Source organism: Thermoplasmata archaeon (assembly GCA_003560595.1). Taxonomy (GTDB): domain Archaea; phylum Thermoplasmatota; class Thermoplasmata; order Halarchaeoplasmatales; family Halarchaeoplasmataceae; genus Halarchaeoplasma. The sequence continues at coordinate 1,214 of PWKY01000100.1, forward strand.
CTTCAAAAAATTGACCGCATTCAGGACATTCAGCAGCATCTAGAGGTATGATGGCCCCACATGTAGGGCATTCAGCCTCTTCGTCCTCATAATCCTCATCCATTTCGTCTAAACCCATAGTAATCAACTCATATCCAAAAAGAGATTGAGGTATATAATATTTACCTAAAGTTGAACCAGAAAAATATTAAACGAGTATCGGGTGTCTTTCTCTCATATTTTCTTCGCTCTCGTTGGTTTCATCCATGATCAAAGCGATCAAAGCATCAAGAAATACCATCGCAGAGTTCTCAAATATTGTTCCTAGAGGGGCTAATACTGCATCCTTTTTTGAGCTAGGTACGTCTAGAACCATCAAAACTTCAGCGTAACTAGCCAATGTTGATTCAGGACTTGAAGTGATAACGATAACATTCCCTTTAACCCTCTCTGTAACTATCTTGGCGGCTTGGATGGCTGTCTGGGTCTCTCCAGTTTTTGATACAAATACCACGCAATCTCCGTCTTTTACAGCTGGTGTTATTGTCTCCCCGATAAAAAAGGCCCGCTGTCCAAGCTGCATCAGTCTCATAGCAAAGGTTCTACCGACCAATCCGGATCTACCGGCACCATAAACGAATATCTGAGGAGCATCAATAATTGTCCTAGCGGTTTTTCTAACATCACTTTTATTAGAGCTTTTTAGGGTTTTATCCATTGATGTACAGATGTGCTGGATAGATTCGGAAAACTTTATGGTCACTTATTTTTCCTCCTGAGTTCTTTGGCGATCTCTCTAGCGTAGATCCTTTCAAAGATAACTTTCATGTACATCGCATCGTGCTCTTTCAGAGGAGAATTTGAAATTATAGTAACATCAGGATATTCATCTATAAGATAATCAACCATGGGTTCGAAGTTTAGCTCACCTCGTTTGATCGGAGTTAATCTATAATTATCTCGCCGTATCTCCATTCCTGAAAAATTAACATAGTAACTGTTAGGAACAAATCTCTTACACTTATCAAATATCATTTCGAAATCTTCTGGATCCTCTAATTCGTACTCACCACGAGCCTTTATATGAGGGAAATTGATAACCGGGATAGTACCTGAAACCTTTTTGCAAACCTCTAATATCTCATCCAAACTACCATAAGCGTCATCACCAGCTTGATTTTCCAGACCTATCAAAGGTGCATCTTTATAATGCTTATTCATCCAATCTCTTAATCCCCGAAGATTATCGATAACGTCTTCTCGAACCTTTTCTATATCGTTCCCTTCATCGAGTAATCCAAGATGGGTAACGACTATATTCGCTCTCATCTCACCTGCCATCACTGCACTATATTTGAATGCTAATTTTGACTTGTTAACTAAGTCATCATCTTTGGAGGTGAACTTCATATAATACGGGGTATGTATCGTTAAAAATGTATCTAGTTCTCTAGCTACCTGACCGACTAGATCAAATCTATAAAACTCCTCGGATATCCCACCTGCCAAAAAATTTAAAACATCGCCGACCTCCAGTTCTTTATCAAGGTCTTCTACGAATAGATTATTATCATCCGGAGAGCGGTTCACACCGATGATAAATTTTCCCTCGACCTCTTTACTGATAAGTCCTACTTCATCCTCAGTTACCGGCCTTCGACTGACGTTAGTGCGAAGAAACTGCACTTCCATAGCGGTAAGACCTAATTTATGAACATCCATCACACCATCTAATAGTGTCCTGCCCTTGCATGATAGGGGTATCCCACTAGGTCCAAATCGTATCATATTATTTTATCCCCCTGTAAGAACATCGTATCATTTCGGCCATCATACTTCAAGGCGCTATTTAAATTTACCCCTGAATTTATTTAAAACCTTGATTTTTACTAGCGACACCTTTTTAATCCTCCTTTTTGATTGAATGCTATGAGTGTGAAACTACAGGTCGCTCTGGACTTGATGAACATCAAAAGAGCAATCAGGATCGCCCGAGAAGCTGTTAAAGGCGGTGTCGATATTATCGAAGCAGGAACCCCTCTGATCAAATCAGAAGGGATCGATGCGGTAAGGCAGTTAAAGAGAGAGTTTCCAGATAAAGAAGTATTGGCAGACATGAAGACAATGGACGTCGGCGGAGTGGAGGTCGAGATAGCCGCCAAGGCTGGTGCAGATATAATCGTAGTCATGGCCGCGGCAGATGATGAAACCTTGAAGGAGGCGATCAGATCAGCAAGGAACTATGATTCACAGGTTATGGCAGATATGTTGGGTGTATCGGATCCGGCTCAACGCACATCTGAAGTTTGTGAGATCGGCGTAGATTATGTGGGTGTTCATGTTGGTATCGACTCACAGATGAGAGGGGAGGACCCTTTACAGATACTTTCAGAAGTGGTCAAAAGAAGTACCGTACCTGTTGCGGTAGCAGGGGGTATCACGTCTAAGAACGCGGCAGAGATAGTCCAACACGGTGCGGAGATAGTCGTCGTCGGTGGTGCGATCATCAAGGCGAGCAACGTACAAAAGGCTACTGAATCGTTAAGGAAGGCTTTAGATGAGGGAGTTTCTGTGGAATCTGAGGTTTCAAAAAAATTCGGACTGGATGATATCAAGGAGGCACTTTCGAAGGTATCTACCCCAAATATCTCCGATGCCATGCATAGGAAACCATCCATGAAAGGGATACATCAACTCACCGCTTACGACAAGAAGATGATAGGTAAGGCATTCACTGTTAAAACAGTTGACGGCGATTGGGCTAAGCCTGTAGAGGCGATAGAAGAAGCGGATTCAGGCGATGTTATCGTCATCGATTCAGGGGGAGGAGAAACCGCAGTATGGGGTGAACTCGCATCATGGTCCTGTAAGATGAAAGGTATTTCAGGCATAGTGATCGACGGGGCAGTCAGAGATATAGACGATATAGACCGTATAGATTTTCCAGTATTCGCCAGGCACGCAGCATCCAACGCAGGTGATCCAAAGGGATACGGTGGATTAGAGATGGATATAGTGTGTGGAGGACAACGAGTACGAAACGGAGATTGGATCGTCGGTGATGCCAGTGGAGTCATGGTCATCCCAAAAGAAGAGGCTATCATGATAGCAAACCGAGCTCTGGATGTTATGGAGAAGGAGAACAGGATACGGGAAGAGATCAAAGAAGGAAGAACTCTATCAGTTGTTATGGAGCTGCAGAAATGGGAGAAGGTGAACTAGAGTTCGGAAGGCTCTACAATATTTGCTCCTATGTTTTGGCACCATTTTTTAAGACGTTTAGAAAATATACTAGGTACACCGCCAGGGTCAACACATACCGTATCAGTCTTAGACTGTTTTAACGCCAGCATCAAGCCCTCTTCGGTAAGGTCCTTCAAAGCCCATCCTGGAACTATATGTCCCAAAGCTATCTTTTTCTCTTTTACCATATCTGTAAAATGAGGGGCGTAGTGACCTCCTCCCACTCCTAGTACTACATTATGATCATCCGGTTCATGCTCGCCCTGCTTTCTAACTGCTGAAGCAACCGCCCTTCCGGCACGGTCATCCCCCCAAGATCCCTCATCACTACCGATTTCGATGTAATAAGTAGGTGTAGTTAGATACGGACCATGATGTGTGACTTCAAATGAAACTTGGTAATACTCGTCTAATCCCATTTTCTTCGCCTCTTTACGTAAGCATCTAAGGGCGTAGGTCATCTCACCTGGTGCCGGCGGTACCAGCATATCGTCTTTTCCTCCGAATTTGGCTATGCCAAAATTACCGATCGGATGCACTGTCAAAGAGTGGATACCTGCCTTCGAGGCATGTTTGGATATGTAAACGACCAGATCCACCTCCACACCCAGCAACGAGGATATCTCATCATCCACGTTATCTACGTAAATGTGATGTTCATTGACCGTGGTAAGGATATCTTTACCTTTCATATATACTGGACTGCCCTTCCAGTCGTCTATACATTCCCAATGAGTATCCAACAATTTTTCCTTTATATTTTGGCTAGCAGGATCACTTTTTGAAGATACGATCAATCGCATGGCAAATCATATTCCATATAGCTTATAACTGTTTTCTCATTATTTTCGACATCATTAAATAAGACATGCTGTGATTTATGAGGTGATGGAAGAAGAACGGATCAAGCAAGTTTATGAATCGTCTCCTAAATCCATTGCGGATCTTGAAGATATGCCGCTAGGGGCGGTATTGATCACCTTGGGGGGATACGTTGCCATAGGTCTTGGATTTACACATTTTTTGGTGTCCGTGATCAGTAGTGCGGAATTGATATTCATCTTTCAGTTCATCGTGAATATTTCCTTCGGATTTGCTCTTCTTTTATCAAATATGAAGCTGCCCGATGATACACGTAGATGGACGGTCTTGGCGGCAGTATTCGGATTGATATTGATGGTTCTAGGTGGAGCGGTTGGTGCTATTTCGGGTTTTATCGCTATTGTCGGAGCCTTGATAGGGTTATTAGGCTTCGATTTAGCATGAAACGAACGATAGAATAATATGTACCATACGGTCCTAGGTATAAGAAGTGAAAAAAATGAAAAGAGAGATAGAGATAATATCTGATCTGATAGCAGTTTCAGCGAGCATCGCACCAAAATCAGGCGGAGAATCATTTATCAACATATATTTATTGGATGACGCGGAAAGAGAGATACTGGCCGAAGAGATGTTTCAACTTTCCGATACACTGAACGAAGAGTTATACTCGAAATACGGTAAGATCATAGAGGAAGAAGCACAGGCGGTTCTTTTGGTCGGGTTAAAAGGTCACCCACCTCTAGGTATAGACTGTCAGGCGTGTGGTTTCAAGGATTGCCAGGAATTCGAAAGTGAGGGAACGGAGGATATATTCGAAGGACCGAATTGTGCTTATAGACTCCTAGATATGGGTATGGCATTAGGTAGCGCCCTAAAAACCGCAGGTGCTCATGGTGTAAAAACATCTTTGATGATAAAAGCCGGTCTTGCAGCAAAAAATATAGGATTATCCACTGCAAGGTTATGTATGGCTGTTCCCATCATGCTCGATGAGGAACGTCCTTACTGCTGATCTCTCCCAGTAAAGTTCCGTCCAACAGGTATACATCCTCTTCTTTGATAGTGATATCTCTGAAAAAAGGACCTAGGTATCCGTTCTTATTGATGCTAACACCGCCTAATAAGGGATTAAAATTGGGCATAACTACGACTTCCCCTTTTATCCCATCCATACTAAATTTAACTCGGACCCAGCAATGGAACTTATTCCCTTTGCCTAGGTTATCCTCAAGGGTTACGGTTGGATGGCAGTGCCCAACAACTAGTACTTCAGAATCGAACAACCCTTTATTAGGTCTAGCGTGTCCGTGAAAGTAACCTATACCGTCCCTTTTGTATCCTCTAGAATCGTGAACTTTAACATCGGTGGGAAGGTAATCCTCTATACCACCGTCATGATTACCCGTTACAAGATGTATTTCATCTGTAACTTTCAACCATTCATCGACCGCTCGGGGTATCTCCTCGTATTCCTGCCAAGATGCTTTAGGTATGTTATGTTTTAAATCACCGTTGATTATCAAACATCCTACCTCATGCTGAACTAGCATATCCTTTATATCTTTCACCATCATGTCGGTTTTAGAGGTTATGTAGATACCTTTTTTCTCTAGTTCCCTTTCATAGCCTATATGAAGGTCACATACCACAAGAGTGGACCCATATAACAGAGCCCTTTGATTCCAGAGAGGTTGGGGGAACTCCATGATATATTACAACGTCGTGAGGTATTTCTTTATTTCCCAATCCGTGACTTGCTGTCTATATTCATCCCATTCCTTTTGTTTTAAATGAACAAAATGGTGGTGGATATGGTCGCCTAAAACCTCTTTCATAAAATCACTTCCTTCTATGTATGTTAAAGCATGCCCCAGGTTGGAAGGCAGAGCATCTATTTCTCTTTTGCTTTTTTCTCCTTGACTCATGGAGAAGATATCTCTTTCCACAGCGGCTGAGGGTTCGATTTTGTTCTGGATACCGTCTATGCCCGAGGCTAATAACACAGTAAACTGGAGATAGGGATTGCCTGCGGGATCCGGATTTCTAACCTCTATACGTGTGCTCTTACCCCTGCCCGCGGGAACACGTGCCAGGGCACTACGGTTCAGATGAGCCCATGTTATGTATACCGGAGCTTCGTACCCAGGAACTAACCGTTTGTATGAGTTGACAGAAGAGGCGAGGATACCGCACGTTTCTTTTGCATGCTTCAATACTCCCCCTACGTAGTACCTGAAGACATCACTGATCCCCTCCTCATCCTCGGGGTCGTAAAATAGATTGTTTCCTTCATGGTCCATAAGGCTTTGATGTACGTGCATCCCGGTACCGTTCACCCCGGTAATCGGTTTTGGCATGAACGTAGCGTGCAGTGAGTTCAATTTAGCCACCGTTTTTATACAATGTTTGAGCGTGACTATCTGGTCAGCGATCTTCAAACCCTCATCGTATCTAAGGTCTATCTCGTGTTGACCGGCGGTCGCTTCGTGGTGTGACGCTTCGACTTCGAACCCCATATCTTCAAAATAAAGGGTGCATTCTTTACGGACCTTCTCGGCTCTGTCCAAAGGCATCAAGTCGAAATACCCTCCAGTGTCGTCGGGCACATTGGAGGGGTCACCATTTTCATCGTGTCGAAATAGAAAGAACTCGAACTCGGGCCCGACGTTTAGAGTATATCCCATCTCTTTTGCTTTATCTATAGTCTTTTTCAACACGTGCCTCGGATCACCCTCAAATTTTTTTCCATCCGAATCGTAAATGTCACATGTCATACAGCCTGTTTTTACCTTCTCGTCGCTCCATGGATATACTAAAAACGTACTCAGATCCGGAAACGCCCTTAGGTCTGATTCGTCCACCGTCGCATAACCCATTATAGATGAACCATCGAAGACGATACCATCTTCGATAGCATGTGTTAGATGGGTAGCGGGGATAGATACCGTTTTCACCGTTCCCTGGATGTCCATAAACTGAAGTTCAACGAACCTGATCTTTTCATCTTTTATTCTACTCATCACCTGCTGAATTATTTTGTCCCTCTGCATGAATAGAATAATTATTTGATGTTTTTAAGATTATCGTCTCGGAAAGACAGATATATGATAAAGTCTATAATGTTCAGAGGTAGAGAACACCACGGTTCTACTGTGGGGGTGAATACCGATAGTAAGTTATATATCCTCCCCATCGTATGTATATCTGTTAGTCGAGATGACCTCTCGGCGACTTGGTTCAAATTAGCGGTAGGTGTCCGCTTTAACAAAAGTAAGCATGAACCATTTGCCGACGTAAAACGAGATAACTCAGAATCCTCACGTATATGAGTAACGGTAGCGTGGCACTGCCTTCGCCCGTCGGTCGTAAACCTTAGATGACCAAAGGGACAGGATGTTTTCATCCTGTCGGTAGGGAAGCCCCACGGCTCTGCTGTGTGGGAGGATGTCACGACTAAAAAAGGTGTTTCAAATGAACAAGTATTGTTGTGAAGTCTGTAGTTATGTATACGACCCGGAGAGAGGGGATATAATCGGATCAGTAGAGAAGGGGACCTCTTTTGAAGAGCTACCTGAGGGATGGAAATGCCCGGTTTGCGGAGCTAAATGTGAGGAATTCAGTAAGGAGTGAACGATCATGGCTGTGAAAAAGTTAAAAAAAGAAGTTTACGAAGTCGGAGCAGTGGATTGGGACCGAGAACTATTCGACGAGCTGATACCTCTGCCCGACGGAACCAGTTACAATGCCTATATAGTACGTGGAAGTGAAAAGACCGCACTTTTAGATACCGTTGATCCGGATAAGGAATCGGTGCTTATGAGGAATTTAGATTCCCTGGATATCGATCATATAGATTACGTGATATCCCACCACGCCGAACAGGACCATTCAGGCTCCATACCCGCCGTCCTTGAAAGATTTCCCGAAGCAAAGGTAGTCACCAATCCAAAATGTAAAAATATGTTGATGGACCACCTACATATCCCAGAAGAAAAATTCATAGAGGTCGATGACGGCTCAGAGATATCTTTAGGAGATAAAACACTACGATTCATCTTCACCCCCTGGGTACATTGGCCGGAAACAATGTGTACCTATCTACCGGAGATGAAAATAATATTCACCTGCGATTTTTTCGGCTCTCACTTAGCTACCAGCGATCTTTATGTGCGGGATAAAGAAAAAACGTACCTAGCGGCTAAAAGATACTATGCCGAGATAATGATGCCATTTAGAAGACTGATCAAAGGGCATCTGAAAAAATTAGAAGGGCTCGATTTCGATATCATAGCCACCAGCCACGGTCCGATATACGATGAACCGGAATTCATAATCGACGCTTACAAAGATTGGGTTTCAGACGAAGTAAAAAACGAAGTCATCGTACCCTATGTATCCATGCATGGGAGCACCGAAGTGATGGTTGACTATCTGGTCGATACCTTGATAGAGAAGAACGTAAAGGTTACACCATACAATCTGACAACAACCGATATCGGAGAGTTAGCCATGTCTTTAGTGGATGCCTCCACCATCGTTCTCGCAACGCCTACTGTGTTGACAGGCCCCCATCCAAAGGCATTATACGCAGCTTACCTCGTCAACGCCCTCCGCCCAAAAACCAAGTTCATCTCCTTGGTCGGTTCCTATGGGTGGGGAGGAAGGATGCCCGAGATGATAAAGGACACGTTGAAAAACCTGAACGCAGAGATGATAGAACCAGTAGTGATCAAAGGAAAACCTTCGGAAGAAGACTTGAATAAGATCGACAGGTTAGCTGAAGATATAATAAGAAAACATGAATGAACCCCTGAAATCGTGTAGAACTCTAGGGAAAGGTTTATTAACACCTTATAATCAATAAAAGCCCATGGAACACATATTAAAGACCATGGGTCTTTTTGTATTTCTGGCGCTGTTGTTCGTTGCCATCGGTTACCTGATAGGAGCATTTTTCATCGGCGACTGGGTCCTAGGCACGCTGCTTTTTTTGGGCTTCGCTGCAGTGATGAACATAGGCGTGTACTTCTTCAGCCATAAGATAATCCTGAGGATGTATAATGCACAGATAATCGAAGAGCATGATAACCCACGTCTTTTTAATCTTGTTAAAGAGATATCTTATCAGGCGGATATGCCCATGCCCAAGGTGGCGATCGTACCTATGAACGTTCCCAACGCATTCGCTACCGGTAGGAATCAAGACAATGCAGTAGTGGCAGCTACACAAGCCCTCCTTCACCGTTTGAATGATGATGAGTTGAAAGGGGTTTTAGCCCATGAGATGGCACACATAAAGAACCGGGATATGTTGGTCATGAGTATCGCAGCTACCATCGCCGGTGCTATCGCATTGATGGCCCGGATGGTATGGTTCCAGATGTTCTTCAGTAGAAGGAGGATCAACCCGATATTTTTGGTGGTGATGGTACTTGCGCCCATCGGCGCGATCATGATCAAGATGGCCATATCACGTAAAAGAGAATACTATGCCGACGAAGAGGGTGCTAAGATCAGTAAGAACCCAAATGCATTGGCCGATGCACTTGAGAAACTTCAAGCGGACGCAACACGGAATCCTATAAAGAGGGGTGATCCAGCTACTTCTTCTTTGTTCATAGTCAATCCTTTTAAATCTAGTGGATTTGTAAATCTGTTCTCTACACATCCCCCAATGGAAAAACGGGTTGAACGGCTCAGGGAAATGGCCACGGATTTTAGCTATCTATAGTGTTCCCAGGTAGATAAACCCACGGCTCTACTATATGGGAAGATGTCACGAGATAAGCTATAAGTACCTATGTTTCAATGCCTTCTTGATGATACGGTACTCTGCACCAGGGAAGATCATTCTCTTCGGTGAGCATGCTGTAGTATATGGAGAGCCAGCCATCGCTATTGCCATAGACAAACGCTTCCGGTGCGAGATATCTAAATCGGGGCAAAATAGAACCACGATAAACGGTCTCATCTTTGATCCGGAGAAGCAAAATTACCTAAACTGTGCTATGGAAAAACTAGGTATCGATGAGGAACTAGAGATACATACATCAAGTGAACTCATAAGCGGGGCGGGCATGGGTTCATCCGCGGCTGTTACCGTAGCATCGATAGCTTGTTTAAGAGGTCTAACTGACGATATAGATAAAAAGAACATAGCTAAGATGGCTTTTGAGGTAGAATATGAAGTACAGGGCAATGCTAGCCCTATAGATACATCGACATCAACACAAGGTGGGGGGATAATACTATCGCCGACCAAAAATTCAGGTTTCTTATGGAGTATCAAAAAGGGTGAAACCACCTGGAACATCCATAAAAGTGATATCCCAAAACTGAATCTCGTTTTAGGAAACACCGGTGTGCATTCACCAACTGGAAAATTGGTCGCTAAGATCAAGGAGTTTTACAAACGCAGTTTTTTTGCTAGAGATATAGTAAATCAGGTAGGTCTTATAGTACAAAGAGGGCACGAGGCACTGAAGAACGAAGATCTGGTCGAAGTTGGACGTTTGATGGATCAAAACCAGCATCTTTTATCCTGTTTAGGAGTCAGTCATCCAAAATTGGATGCACTCATAGATGCCGCAAGAGAGCATTCATACGGAGCAAAGCTAAGCGGAGTAGGAGGAGGTGGTGTGATGATAGCCCTTACTGATGAACCCGAAGAAACATCAAAGGCCATCGAAGAAGCTGGTGGTCAAGCTTATATATTACCTTCCACCAACAAAGGGCTTAAATTGGAATGATGCAGGTTTGACCTCCTCCTCCGCCTAAAGACGGAGGAATCCTATTGGTTTCAAGACGCATACGACACCTCCTCATCGGTATGGGTGACCTCCGAAGTGCTGTCTTGTGGCACGGTCAATCGTGCCCC
>PWKY01000067.1 GCA_003560595.1 Thermoplasmata archaeon
AAAAAAGGCTAAGGAAATAGAAATTAAGGTTTCATCAAGACTACGGAAGCATTTAAACGACCCTCGCTTTAGGCCACTTGGAGAAAGGCTAGAGGATTTAAAGCAGAAGCATGACCAGGGCTTATTAACAAGTGTTGAGTTCTTAAAGGATTTACTTGATTTAGCCCGTGATGTAGTATATGCAGAGCGTTCAGAACCAGTTATAGAGAAAGAAGAGAAGGGAAAGGCAGCACTAACTGAGTTGTTCGAAGAGGCTCGAAATACTGATACACCTATAATAGTTGAACGAGTAGTTTCCGATATTGATGGGATTGTAAGGTACGTGCGTTTCGATGGATGGCAAAATACTCATGCTGGGGAAAGGGAGGTGAAACAAGCCCTGCGTAAAGCCCTATTTAAATATAAATTGCACCAGGACCAGGAATTATTTGACCGGGCTTATGGTTATATCAAACAGTATTATTAAAGTTTTCTACAAAGGAGGCAAATTTTATATCGGGATCAATGGGATCACAATATGCCTATAAAAGATCAAAAACTCCTAAAACCTAACTACGTAAACTCTCATAAACAAATGATTTATTATTCTTATCCAAAGTATCTTATCGCACCTCATTGGATTAGCTTATCCTAAAATCTAAATGTAATATTGTTTTACTTAAGTTTTATCCTTGTCTTTTGAAAAAAATGAGTAAGGCTTTCCTAAGTAGGGGAGAAGTTCTTTGCCAACGAAATAATAAGTAGTAAATAGATAAATTGGTGCCAATAATGCAATCAGTTGCCACGAATTTAATAATTTTTGAAATATATTTTCCCCAGTTCCAAACAAGTTAATTAATAAAGTTACAACTAATAAGTAAGTTAAGGAAATAATTACTGGAGTTTTAATTTTTTTTCTTGCTGACTCCCTTTTTTTATAACAATCTAGCTCAGCTTTTACTTCATCAGCCTCTTTTTTATTATCTGTTATTTGTTTTTCCAAACTTTCTAATTCATGTTTGTATTTCCTACTTGGATCGACAAAATACTTAGATACAAGCGTATGAATCTTTTCTCGGTCAGCGGGATCGTTAGGATTAAGATGAGAGGCGTTTTGCTTAAGGTATCTTATGCAATTTTCCACATCCTCTGCAGGCAGCTCTTTACAGGACCATTCCATATCAGCAAAGATAAGAAAATCCTGCAAATCAAAATAAATATCTTGAGGTAATAACTGATACTTGAGAACTTCTGAATAAAAAGAGGCTAAGTATTCTTCTGACTCTTCAAAAATTCCAACCGGATATACCCATTGTAGCAATGCATCTAACAATAAAGCGGATGGTTGTTTGTCATGTTCCTCAGCATGAGTGAGAACAGGGAGCGTGGTATCAAGAGTTACAATCCAAGCTTTTTTACCCCTCCTTTCTCTTTCAATGTTGATCCATCTAAAAAGCAATGCATCATGCATAGCAGCTCGGTCAGTTTTTTCTCTTCTTCGCCTCCTTAAAAACTCTGTTTTAATTCTTTGCGCAAGTCTAATTGTAAAGGGATCTTCTTTGGCTTCACTAAACCAATCATCATCAATTAACTCTATTTCGTGATATCTTTCAAGTTCTTTCATAGGATATAAAAACAACTCAAAAAAACCATCTTTACTAAGTTCTGTACTTCTAATAACTCTATCCAGATAAGTTTGGAAAAGAGAATTCCCAACGTTTGGCAATGTCTCCTCCGGAATTTGGTTTTCTACCTTTTCGATAATGTAATATAAGCTTTCGACAACATTTACCATTTCATCTAGTGTTATTTGGCAAACTTGCAAACAAATATTCAATTGTTTACATGCTCTACTAACAATTTCAAAGCTTTTATAATGTTTTGCATTAGGATCTAATGCATTCAATAATATATTTGTATCAAGGTATAAAAATGAGTTGCCAAATAATTCTTTCGAGAGAAGAAGTCCACCAGGATCAAGCGATAGAACCTTTGATAAATAATAATTTTGCGCCATATTCCATTTGATTTTATCGTATAATGGGTGACTATCTTTGAAAAAGGCAAACAATGATTGTTTGAAAGGCTCTTTTTCTGTTATGTTATGTTTAGATATAATTTCATCTATGGCAGTTTGAATATTTGGAAAGCTAATCATATCTTCAGCACTTATTTCATTCTTAAGCATCCGAACATAAGCTTCTCCTAACTTAGAAAAAATTGTACAAAGACATTCAAAAAAAACTGATCTATATATAGTGGGATCTAGAGAATAACGACTAAATAACAATTCTGTTGCTTTATTAAAGGTGTCAATTGCTTCTTTATTATCACTTGTTAACTGTTTTATTAAGCCATCTGAAAGTTTATATCTTTTCTGCTGACCTTTTTGGATAATAGTAACTCTATCATCCAAGCAGAGCCTTTCTAATGAACTTTGAATATCTGAGAAAAGTAGCCAAGATAAACCAATAGCATCAATATCCCCATCTTTGTCTTTTATATCTTGAATGGTTAAACCATTTTCGTTATTATTTATAAATAAGAATTGTTCTACTGTTTTATCTATTACTTTTTCTTTAACTGATTGAGCTTCTGGGGAAGCTTTAATCCTAATTGAAAGCAGCATTGAACGCATTAAATCTACTTCTAGATTGCCCATGTTAAGCACCCCTTCAGGCCCATCTTCAGCCAGCCAAATGAATTGTTTAACTAAAACTTCTATATATGTAGAAGAATTACCTGCCAATTGATTAGAATATTAAGTAAAAGATGAAGCATAATGAGATGTTGTTTTAAAACGCAGCCATAAATCTATACAAAGATAAAACAATAGATTTTGATGATAGATTTGGGATCAATTTGGGATCAATGGGAACACAAAATACCCTTAAAGCACCTAAAATATCCCAAAGCAAAAGCCTACATACCAGCATAAACAAAGGATTTCACAAGTTTTCTTAAAGTACTCTAACGCATTCCTAATCCGGGTGCCGCAGGTTCGATTCCTGCCAGGCGCACCATGAAAAAAGGGTTTGGAGGCTGGAAGTAGTTTCAAACTCTTTTTTTTGTACAACAAAGTGCAACATCATTTGC
>PWKY01000015.1 GCA_003560595.1 Thermoplasmata archaeon
GCGGACCCTGGGGGATTCGAACCCCCGTCTTCGGCTCCGAAGGCCGGAAGGATATCCAGACTACCCTAAGGGCCCGCAACGAGCTTTGCGAGTAAGGAAGCCTTAGGGGACATGATAATTCTAACTTTTTATTCTAAGTACAAGCCCATGATACGAGTATGGAAATGCCCCCTGTTACTTAATAGATAGATAGCCCCGGGCGGATTCGAACCGCCGTAACGAGGACCAGAACCTCGTATGATTGACCACTACATTACGGGGCTAAAGCGAATGTGTAAGTCACGTAGTTATTGGAAGTTCTTCTTCCCAAAGACTACAGGGTGATACTAGCGTTCTAAATCGGCCGATACTGAGGTGAGAGATAAGGGTGATATATAGATTTATCTTTCCGTGAAGGGTAGGATAAAATATTTTTATATAGGGGCTTTCGCATACCGATCTACAATGAAATTCATAGAGGTTATAGTTCTTGGACTTCTTTCAACGGTTTGTGCCCTGGCAACATGGTATTATCTTTTCACAACAACAGGAGGCTCAGATGGTCCATTTGGCCCTATTTACACCGCATTGATATTCCCCCCACTATTTGCACTACTTTTTTTACTGATAAGGGTGATCTTAAAAAGAAGAGCAAACGAGTGAAATATTTTTGTATAACCCCTAAGATGAACTACTCGATGGACATCTCAGAATTCGACTACGATTTCGATGAAGAACTTATCGCCCAAAGACCTGCAGAACCACGAGATAGCTCTCGACTGATGTATGTCGGTAAAGATAGTATCAAAAATCTTCATTTTAGAGATATTACGAATATATTGGAGGAAGGGGACGTTATAGTAAAGAATAAAACCAAAGTTATGCCCGCTAGGATACGTGGTACAAAACCTACCGGAGGAAAGATAGAGGTTTTACTTTACAATCGAGAAGATGACAATATATGGAAAGGGTTGGTCAAAGGATCGAATATCAAAGAGGGTATGAAATTAGAGATGGGTAAAGTAGACATGGAAGTTATCGAACACTTGAACGGTGGGAGGTACTTGCTGAGATGCCCAGATGCAAAGAAACTAATGCAAGAAGAAGGTGTTATGCCAACACCTCCATACATAAAGGAACCTTTAGTAAAAAGCGATGATTATCAGACGGTTTATGCTGAAGAACCGGGTTCAGTAGCAGCCCCTACTGCGGGATTTCATTTTACAGAAGAAGTGATTAACGAACTAAGAGCTAAGGGTGTAGAGATACACGACATCACCTTACATGTAGGACCAGGAACTTTCTTACCTGTCAGAACTCAAGAGGTGGAGAAACATGACATGGAAAAAGAATATTTTATGGTTGAACCCGGTACCGCAGAGGCGATCACTACCGCTAACGAAGAGGGAAGACGACTTATTTTGGTCGGTACAACCACAGTTAGAGCTCTCGAAAGTATTTCCAACAACGGACGAGTGAAAGCAGGACAGGGATGGACAGATCTATTCATCTATCCCGGCTACGAGTTTCAATCGGGGATGGATATATTTTTGACTAACTTTCACCTACCCAGGTCCACACCATTGCTATTGGTATTCGCTTTTGGTGGGAAAGAAAGGTTGATGAGATCATACAAGATGGCGGTGGATAAACGATATAGATTTTACAGTTTTGGAGACGCTATGATGTTGGAGGGAAAAAATGATTAATTTTGATATCAAGGAAGAAGATGGTCGAGCTAGAAATGGTTGCATAGAAGTTAACGGAAAAAAGGCTTTAACTCCATTGTTCATGCCAGTTGCTACCAGAGGGAGTTTAAGAACGTTATCCAACGAAGAGGCTATAGAGATGGGGTACGAAGCGATCATCGCTAATGCTTATCACTTACTGATGAAACCAGGTTTAGAAGTGATCAAAAAGGGAGGGGGGATCCATAGGTACATCAACTGGCCGAGCATCATATTTACGGACAGTGGTGGGTTTCAGATGATCAGAGCCGGATTTGACCAAGACATTTCTTTGGAAGGGGTTAATTTCAAATCAGAAACCGATGGAAAGGTGATAAAGATGACCCCTGAAGAAAACATAAACCTACAGAAGGACCTTGGTGCTGATATATCCATGTGCTTAGATTTTTGTCCACCCCATCCAGCGGATAAAGACACGCTACAGAGATCAGTTGATATCACCTCATTATGGGCTCAACGCTGCAAGGATGTAGGACATAATACCTTTTGTATATCTCAAGGAGGGATCGACGACCAACTCAGAGCAAGAAGCTGCAGGGAGTTGGTAGAAATAGGATTCGATGGATATGCGATAGGAGGTTTGAGCATCGGTGAACCGAAAAAGGAGATGTACCGCATGTTAGATATTGCCGACGAGGTATATCCAAAGGATAAACCGAGATATATTATGGGATTAGGTTCACCAGTAGATATATTGGAATCGGTCTCTAGAGGTATAGACATTTTTGACAGTGCTTACCCTACCAGAAATGCCAGGCATGGAACTATCCTTACATCCCAAGGGAGATTGTCCATCGAAAATGGGTCCCTTAAGGATGACCATGGACCTTTAGACGGATCATGCCGATGTCCTGCATGTGAGAATTACAGCAGATCGTATATAAACCATCTATTTCGGTCAAATGAACTTTCTGGACTCAGGTTAGCTACTATCCATAACCTCTCATTCATGTACAGATTGATGGAAGATAGTAGAACTGCGATCAAAGAAGGACGTTTTGAATCTTACAAGGAAAGTTTTGTGAATGATTACAAATAATTTTATTAGCATCTATATCCTTTACCCGATACGATGAGCGAATCCTGTATGCTATGCAAAAAAGACATATCTTCTATCCATCTTATGTGTAACGAGTGTGCTACAGATATTTTTTCTGAAAATCTATTTTGGATAGCTGCGGAACCGGTTATAGGTAAGCCAATTATCGATAGGCTCAGATATCGATCTGAGGCCGTGTTAGCCATAGGCGAACATCCCGATGGTGAATTGGTTTATAAAGATGGAGACACGGTGATGGAAGAGATAATAGAACTATACAATGCATTGGAGAAAGGTGAGGAGGACTGCTATCACGTTATAAGCGTTCTCAGCAATACATTATCAGAGATGGGGGTTTCAGAGGATATGGACGATGCTTTTTTTTCACCATCTGATCTGAAAATATTTAGCGAGGTATTTTACCTGGTAGGGGAGATCCAACATAAATATTCTGATCTTAAGACTGGGCCTGAGTTATATTTGAATATCGGAAATCTTCTAAAGTATGTAGGAGATAAAGCGGATAAGCCTGATTTTAGCCCTGAGTTCAGGGAGAAGATATGCCAAGATCTATGGAAAGAGGCAGAAAGGTATTATGATCTTGCGATCGATGTTAGCCAGGATGATCCTCTTCCTCATCTATACAAAGGAAAGCTTCTTTTGAAGATGGAAAAGATCAGCGAAGCAAAAAACCATTTTCAGAATGCTTTAAAGATAGATGACGAAAATAATGAAATTAAGATAGCATATGTAGAAGCGCTTCTTATGGAGGATAACTTAGAGATGGCTGAAAAATTTCTCAACGAAGTTCTTGATTCGTATCCCGGACATGCAAAAGCATGGTATCTCAAGGGTGAAGAACTGCGAAAAAAGGGACGTTGGGGGGGCGCACTACAATTTTATGACCAAGCGATAAGCAAGAACAAGGAATTGACGGATGCATACCTTATGAAAGCTAGAGTTCTTTATGGGAATCAAATGACCGAAGAAGCTAACGAAGTTTTAGACCGTTCTTTGGAGATAAAGCCCACCTTTGAGGCTTGGTATTGGAAGGGAAAAATACTCTATGAGATGGGACGATGGGGGGGCGCACTACAGTGTTTAAATGAAGCATTGGATTTGGAACCACATATGGAAGATGCTTGGGTACTTAAAGGGGATATTTTAACAGAGAGGGATCTATATGAAGAAGCTCTAGAAGCCTATGAGAATTCTCTGGAAATTGTACCTAATTTAAAAGAAGTTATAGAAAAGAGAAAGGTGTGTAAGGATTATATATGCTGATTTAAACAGGCCATTGCCATTTAGCTATCTCTATGATAACTAGGGAAAGAACGGCTAAAACCAATACTAACCTATGATCCAGCTTTGGACCCTTTGATTCTTCCTCGTCGAAGTAACGCATAAGTCCTGCGGAGGAATGAAAACCGCCGCCCTTCTGTTTCGAAGCCATTGATAAGACATTCTAACTTCAATTATTTAAAAATTGCGCAAACAATCAACAAAATTATTTTACGATAGAAGTACTTTGTTGTACCATGCGCACCGCTAAAGAAGTGCTGAATGAGATCAAGTGGACCGATGGTAAGGATCTTAAAGAATGTGAAATATTTTATTTACACAGAGGTGCACCCGGGGATTTTAAAACCATGAACGGGGGAGATATTATCGATTTGGGAAGATCGTTTATAACTCTAAACGAAGGGAAGATCCCATATCATCGAGTTTTCAAGATAGTACATAAAGGGGATACCGTTCTATCCCGAAAGCGATCATAAACTATCCATAAGATCATCCATCTTTTTCCTGAGTCTTTGGTTGGTCAGATATGTCGCGATATCTCCTCTGGTTTTTTCCACAAGATCACGTGCGATATCTTGTTTAGGTTTGATCGGAACGATGGCATTGGGAAAGTCAAATTCCATCAACATATCTTTTATGCCTTCCATCTTATCCATCAATAGTTTTGCATGTTCGATATCACCTTCGATGAGTGAATCTAATATCATCCTTCTTAATTCACCTACAACATCACCGAGACCGATCAGATAGGAAGAAGGAGTGATATCTAGTTCTTTAGGTGTGAACGGTTCTTCGTTTTTGCTTATAGCCAATAATAAGTGAGCTTCTGCAAGTTCCTGGAACCCGTTGCGAAGAAACCCTGAATTATACAGTTCAGGATAATCTTCTATGATACTTTTTACTTTAGAAACCTCCTGTAACGCCTCATTTAGTTTCTCTCGAGGGTCAACACCGTTGTGTATCTCTTGTATCATCTGCCGAGACAATCTTTCTATTGTACGGGATGATTTAAGAGCTAGTTCTCTAACTGTGTCTTTATCTTCCAACACAACACCGATGTCTTTTACGATGGTTGATAAAGCTTCCATATCTGACATGTTTACTCACCTCTGATATTTTTCATATTATCCAGCTTCCTCTGTATGCTTGCCGGTTTACCTATATCATGACGCATGTGTATACCCTTTCCCTGTATGCAGGATAGAGCTCTTTCACTGGAAGATTCCGCGTCCTCCATAGTTTCTGCAAAGCCAACGACCGCTAGAGAACGTGAAGTGGTAGTGTAAATGTCTCCATCTTTTTCATCCACTGATGCATAAAATAATCGTGCACCCGCTTCTTCGATCCCCTTTTCATCCACTGAAAGTTTATTTCCTGGAACCGATTCAAAACCATATCCTTCTGGTACTATGTACTTACAAACACTGCATTTTTTCTCGAATTCGGCTTCGATCTCAGATATATCTCCCTTGGCCATACCTTCGCAAAGAGAGAGATAATCGGATTTTAAAAGCGGTAAAATGTTCATGGCTTCTGGATCACCCCATCTACAGTTGAATTCTATTATCTTTGGTCCCTTTGCGGTGAGCATGAACTGGCCGTATAGAACTCCTTTGTACTTTCTACCCTCTTTTTCCATGGCTAGTAAAGTAGCTTTGATTATGGCTAGTGCTTGTTCATATGCGTCTTCATCCACAAAGGGAAGGAGACCGTCTTCCATTGAGTAAGAACCCATCCCGCCTGTGTTAGGGCCTTCATCCCCTTCGTATAGGCGTTTATGATCCTGTACCAGAGGTGTTGGTATCACATTTATACCATCTGTGAATACCTGTAGCGTAAATTCCTCGCCTTCAAGTTTTTCTTCAAGAATAACCTTAGACTCGCCGCCGATCTCGTTTTTTAATACCTTGCGGCAATAATCTATCACATCTCTTTTACTGAGTAAGTGTTCCCCCATCACTTTGACTCCTTTTCCACCTGTTAGTCCCACCGGTTTAACAACGAGTTCTCCTTCATAATGGGATAAAAAATCTTCGATGGCTACCATATCATCGAATACTTCAAAATCTACTCTGCCAGGTAATTCATATCTTTTCATCAATTCGCGCATGAATTCCTTTGAAATTTCCAACTGGGCAGCTTTCTTAAATGGGCTAGCACATATTATCCCTCTAGATTCCAGCTCATCGACTATACCCTTGCCTAAAGGTGCTTCTGGTCCTATTACAGCCATCTCTACACCCTTCTCTTCCGCCCACTGCGATACTTTGGGGATATCAGTATCAGAACACAACAAATGTTCCTCAGCTAAACCTACAATGCCAGGATTTTTGTTTGACATGGATGAATATACCTTAGCTCCGCTCTTAACCAATGAACTAACTATTGCGTGTTCTCGGGCACCGCCACCTACTGTTAGTACTTTCATGTTATCGAATGGTGTATTGAAAGGGGGGATATAAGATTTATTTGTCACTTCTTCTAGAGAGATATTCGTCCTTTCGGTGTTTTAAAACTATCCTGTCCTTATGGATATCCCTTATCTCGTCCACACCCACGGTTATCTGTTCCGTGATAAGATCGATATTTGTAGTTGCTGACCCGCCCTCTACAGGACCGCTGGGTAGAGAAAGGCTCATATCTTCGAAAGGCATCATAGGAACGATGTACCTGTTCAACTCATGGTCTTCTTTACGTGTTTTAACTATACGCACGTTGACCCGGACGTATTCTAGCTTTCCGTCCTTACCCTTGACTGCATGCTTAACCGTTCCCATGTCGGTACCCATGTTATCAGTCACGGTAGCACCGATCAAGTTTTGTATAGGGCTGATCCAGAGAAGGATCTTGTCTTCCTGTATCTTATCTATGTATCTTATGTTTATCCGGAAGTATTCACCGAAAAAGCCTTTGTGTATTATCAGATGTGTTGGAATCATGGTGGTGCGATTCATCTCTATATCGTCCACGTGTCCAAACAGTTCTCCCTCTGCATCGTAAACTTTTATACCCTTTACCCGGTTGAAGGTGGTCCTTCCATCTTTCGCCATGGGATTCACAGATATATGATATGCATCATCCGTTAATTATTTTTCTTCACTTTTTGTCCATAACCGAACGAATCTATCCACTAAACTATCCAAGAATGTGCGTCGATATTGGATCAGTAGATCAGCTATAGCCTCTTCGTTCTTCACCCGATATTTTTTGTCTTGGCATATCACTATCTCCTTTTTTCGAAGCATCTTAAGGTGATATGAGAGTGTAGAAGATGCCACATCTATAACTTCAGACATATCTTTATGAGTTGACCCTGGATATTCCATCAAGAACAGTATGATGGTACGGGGAAGCTCCTTCCGGAGAACAGCTAAACGGTCTTTATCGGAACTATCGATGGTACCTCGAACATAAAAGCGTTTGTATTTTCCTTCCTTTCTGGATACGATCAGCGAGCGTTTTTCCAGTACACGTAGATGATAGCGAATGGTTCCAAGAGATATATCCACCATCCGATCGATCTGTCTTAGATGAGCACCGGGATTATCACGTATAGATTCGTATACTTTCTTTCGAGGTTCTAACTCTATCTCGACTGGAGTCAAAAATTATCACTCCCAAAGACCAGATATTATCAAAAGACCGACAACAAATAGATCGATGACAAGCAAATAAGTGGGGTAGTTGTATGAGGTTAAAACATCCGTTAGATCAGATAAAGCGAGCATCATCCCCTTGATGGCAAACAAAGAAAATACTCCGAGGATGAGAAGTATTCTGCTTGACCTCGAACTGATGTAAGCGATCAAGGAGATAAACAACCCTGTGAATGCCGCTACGGTTATGATCCCTATGAGCAGTGAATCAATTGCTAGGTTCATGATATCTTTGACCATTTATAGACGAAGGGATAAATAAAGTTATCACTCCAAGAGGGCATAAAAAGATTAATAACGGAGCGGACTTAATCATATAGCGATGGCGTTAGATAAGCTTAAAGACGGACTACAAAACGCAATGAAAAAGGTTGCCAATGCAAGTCACATCGATAAGAACCTAGTTTCAGAGGTCGTTAAAGATGTTCAGAGGGCTATGATCGAATCGGATATGAACGTCAATCTAGCTCTTGAGTTAACACAAAAGCTTAAAGAAAGGGCGTTGACGGAGAAACCCCCTGCTGGAATGACCTCAAAAGAACACGTCATCAAGATAATATATGAGGAATTCGTGAACATACTTGGAGACGGGGTGGAGTTGAAATTAAGGCCTCAGACCATAATGATGGTGGGCCTTTACGGTATGGGAAAAACCACCACTTGCGGAAAATTAGGCGCTTATTTCCAAAAAAGAGGGTTGAACACCGCTCTTGTGGCGGGAGACACTCATAGACCTGCGGCATACGAACAATTGGAACAAGTAGCAGAAGACGCTGGCGTCCCCATATATGGTTCACCGGGAGAATCACGTGCACCCAAAGTGGTTAGAGAGGGGCTTGAAAAATTCAAAGAGTACGATGTAGTTATAATCGATACTTCCGGTAGGCACTCACTTCAAGACGAGTTGATAAAAGAGATAAAAAGGATACGTAAAGTTGCACAGCCAGATGAAGTCATACTTACCATCGATGCTTCAGTTGGGCAGCAGGCGGGACCCCAGGCCGAAGCCTTCCACGATGCAGTTGGTGTAACCAAGACCATCATCACCAAGATAGATGGTAGTGCTAAAGGAGGTGGTGCCCTTAGTGCAGTGGCGGCTACAGATGCACCGGTAGTCTTCGTTGGAACCGGAGAAAGGATCAGAGATCTAGAGAAATTCGACCCTAAGCGATTCATCTCTCGTCTGCTGGGTATGGGGGATATACAAGGACTACTTGAAAAGGCTGAAGAAGTGATAGATGAAGAAAAGGCAGAACGAACAACTAAACGTATGCTCTCCGGTGAGTTTAATTTGAAGGATATGTATGAACAGATGGAGATGCTGGCCGGTGTAGGTCCGCTTCAAAAGATAATGGATATGCTCCCCTTGGGTGGAAATAGGGTTTCTGACGAGGATATGTTAGATACCCAGCAGAAACTTAGGTCTTTCCGGATAATAATGGACAGTATGACAGAGGAGGAGATGGAAAATCCGTCTCTACTTAAAAAAACAAGGATAAAGCGCATAGCTAGAGGAAGTGGCTGTAGTCCGAAAGACGTAAGGGACTTGCTTGGACACTACAAAAAGGCAAAAAAGGCCATCAAGGGATTCAGCGGTAACAGAAGGATAAGAAAACAACTGATGAAACAAGTGGAATCAGGAAATATCAATTTCTAGACCGGGGCATAGAAGATTTGAGAAGTTTGAGTGGGATAGATCCATATGCCTTTAAAATTGAAAAAAGTGAAGATATCAGATAAAGAGGAAGTAGAGGAACTCTGTAAGAATATTTGGGAAGGTAACGACTATCTACCAAAAGTATTCGATAGATGGGTCAGAGATGGTGGTTTTTACAAGGGTGTTATCAACAATAAGATAATAGCACTTGATAAATATACCAGGTTCGAAAATGATGTGATCTGGTTAGAGGGGCTTCGTGTTCATCCGGATCATCAAGGTCAAGGTTATGGTAAAGAGATGGTAAAAAAATTCATTGAGCTGATAAGGTCAAAGGAAGAATTTTCCTATCTTAGATTTATGACTGCGGCAACCAATGAAAAGACCATAAAGATGGCAAAGGAATTCGGTTTTGAAACATTGATAGAACTGCATTCACTCACGATGGATCGAGAGGAAGTGGAACCTGATGGTCCTGAAAGTGATGTACGTCGAGGGGGATATACTTCAGGTTTATTTAAGATAATAAAAAGTTCTAGAGAGTTCAACCAGAATAAAGGTCTATTTATCAAGAATTGGAGTGCTCACGAGATCGATGAAGATTTTATCAAAAAAGAAGTGGAGCTAGGTAATTGTTTTGTGTTTGAACATGGTGACAAGCTTGGAGTGGCCTTCTTCGATTATTATGAACCATATAAACGACTCAGTATCCCCTTTATAACCGGTGACGACAAAGCGGTGAACGCATTTTTAGGGTATGCTATCCGACGTGTGAAGATGGAAGACATAGAATACTTAACTATAAAGACAGGTTCCGATCGTATCAAAAAACTGATGTTAAAAAATGGATTTAAAGTGGCAAAACATGAAAAAGCCATAGTTTTTGAAAGGTAAAATTATTTAAACCACCTATTTTATGTAAAACTCAATAACATGGGTGTAGAAAAAGGTTGCGCAGTGGCAATAAATACGTGCCTAGGTGTCAGCAATGAAGATAAAGTAGTTATACTATCGGATGAGGGAAGCCAGAATATAGGGCTAGCTTTAAGAAAAGCGGCCCTAGAGATCACTCCTCAAGTTCGCTATTTTAAGTTGGATCTGTACGGTGAAAGACCGTTATCCGAAATGCCTAAACAGATCAAAAGGGCGGTACAAGAAGCCACCGCATCGATTTGGACTGCTAGTGCGGTCAAGGGAGAGTTAGAATCCATCAGAAGACCTTTCATTCAGTATGCCACAACTAATGGGAGGCTTGCCCACATGGTGAACATAAATGAAACGCTGATGAAAGAGGCTATGGCAGTGGACTACGGAGAGGTGGAATCTTTCACCAATAAGATGCTGTCATTGGCCAAAGATACAAAAGAGATCAGGATCACCAGTGAACTTGGTACTGAAGTTACCGCTCAAGTAGGTAAGTATAAATGGGTAGCTTCCACCGGCATCATAAGGGGTATGGGCAGTTGGTTCAATCTACCGGCAGGTCAGATATACACTACACCTGCGTCGATGAAGGGAACTATGTTTATTGACGGAACATTAGGAGATTATTTTGATGGCATTTACTCGGTCTCGGATATTGAAGAACATCCGATACAGCTTGAGATAAAGGATGACCCAAGACCCAGGGTTACAGATCTAGAAACTGATAATTCAGAACTCGAAGAGGAGCTAAAAAGTTACCTAAACAGAAACCGATGCTCATCTTACATCGGTGAAATAGGGCTGGGTACGAATATATTTATCGACAAATTAGCTGGCAATATGCTTCAGGATGATAAATTTCCCTCTCCACATATAGCATGCGGAGATCCAAACGAAGGGATGACTTTTGCAGGTTGGTCATGCCCAGATCACGTAGATATGATAGTTCAAGAATGTGATGTTTGGTTCGACCACAAGAAGATAATGGAAGATGGTGATTATCTCATATATTGAAAAAAACCCAAAACATTAGTGATATCTCAAATTTCAACAAATAGGAGATCCCTGCCCAGGTTATTATCTAATGCGGAATAATCAATACAAAAAGACTGAAATCACTAAAAACTTGAGAAGCTCGAAAAACTATGGCACCCACGGTTACAGATCATGCCGCATGTTGAAATTCTTTCTGAAGACAGATGGGATGACGACCTACCCCTACGCTCATTTCTAATTCTGTAATCAAGTTGGACAAAAGTATAATAGATAATCATATATTTCCACGAACAAAAGTTTATGGTAAAACAAATACATGTTTGACAATATGATGCCAAATTTTAATAGAAAGTTTGACAGTGTGATGACAAGTTATATAAAGAAGTCTGACGATATGTTGTCGATGAATGTAGCTGAATTGAAGAAGATCATCGCCGATCAGAAGGAAGAGATCCAGGAGATAATGGAGGAGGAGAAGATTATAGAGAGGGAAAATCCGGATTTATCTCATTACCTGGAACATCCTAACATAGTTGCCATCATCGGGATCAGGCGATGCGGAAAATCCATAGCTTCACACATGATATTAGAAGGTAAAAGATACGCTCACCTGAATTTCGACGATGAAAGATTGATAGATCTAGATAAAGATCAGTTGAACTATGTCATGGAAGCGTTCTATGAGACAGAAGGAGATATCGAATATATTATATTCGACGAGATCCAGAACATCGATGGATGGGAATTATTCGTCAACAGGCTCAGAAGAACGAAGAAAGTTGTCATAAC
>PWKY01000001.1 GCA_003560595.1 Thermoplasmata archaeon
AATCGTATAGAATTCATACCTCTAGAAACACCTATTTTTTTGATCTCTTCTATGATCATGTCAAATGTTTTCTCATCATCATAAACCAAATCTAGAACCCACAGTTCTTTTTTTCCTTCTTTAGCATATCCAACGCAGGAAAAACCAACTAATTTTTGATCTTTTCTGACCATTATGATATCTGTATTATAGGGGTAATTCAACAAATGAATGATATCCTCTAGATCTCTCCTAAATGATAAATCATACTTCTTCAAACAACATGAATACAGTTCGCCTAACTCTTCAACATCTACAGAATCTGCCGGATTCTCTTTCTCTGATATATCGATTGTTACAACTGTTCTTCCTCCTTTATCTATAGTGCTAGATTTCTTACCTGAGGGTTCTAACTTTTTCCGAGATATGAAGTTTATCTCGCCTTTAAAAGTCAACTTAGATAACTCTTTTGACAACTCTTTAACATCTCCACCTTCTGCGAGATATTCTATTATCTCATTTAGAGCTTTATCAGAAACATGAATGGGTACTTTGAATCCATCAGATCCATCCCCCCCCATCATCTTATATATATCCACAGTCCCGTCGGATAGTACTAAGTCCATTCTCTTACTGATCACTCGAATGAATGAAGAAATAGGTCCTTCTTTTTCTTTAAAAAATCTGATATATTCTTCTACGACTTTTTTAGGAGAGATTATGTATAAGTATAATGGTAATACTCTAAAAGCCCATCCTTCTTTTTGATGCATTTTGAAGGGGATATTTGTTTTTCTCACAAAAGAAAGTTTGAAGTCATGCTCCTTTTTTTTTGACAACCATGGTTTACTCTTAGATATCTTCGAGTATATACCCATACATTGATAATCTGGATGAACCGAACCATGTTTATATTCTAGTGCGGTTATTGTTTTTGGATCTCTGATATCAATGATCTTTTTTATTCCTCCCCTCCTAAACCCTACAATTTTTTCTCCGTTTTCTTCAGTTATCGCAAAAAAATTATCTTCCTCCTTGGTAACCGGATTTTCGTGATAGACCCATTCAAGAAAATTCAGACCACCCCAGGACCCCCAAACAGCATTGATGAGTTCCATCAATTTGTGATCATCTATATCACCGGATTTCACTGTGATCTCTTCTTCCATTTCTTTCACAACCCTGAAATTAGATGACCTAAAGAATTCATTTTACATCTCGGATAACGTTGAATACCTTTTGTTACCTAGTTTACTCAAAATCGATCGTACACGCTTCTCAGCAACCTTCCCCTTAAACATCCAATACATGGGTCTTTTCTTACTGTTACCTACCTTCGGAAAGTCCTCTCTAGCGATATCCAATGGATGGAAATAGAATACGCTATCTCCTCT
Source organism: Thermoplasmata archaeon (assembly GCA_003560595.1). Lineage (GTDB taxonomy): Archaea > Thermoplasmatota > Thermoplasmata > Halarchaeoplasmatales > Halarchaeoplasmataceae > Halarchaeoplasma. Next base: position 1,374 of record PWKY01000001.1, read on the forward strand.
TTTCAGGCTCTGTTTGATCCCGCTCATAACTATCGTCTTTCCTAACAACCGAACCATGGGTCCGCCTGCAGTCGGTACCATGACCGGACCGACCTTCCAATAGGGCCATGGATATTCGATCAATCCCCTCTCTGTGCCGGGAACCAGCTTCCCTTTCTCGGGAAAATATGGTTCAGAACCAACACCGTCAAGGTCCGAATCGGTCTTATTATACAGTGAATTCTTGGCCACCGAGGAATCGTACTTGAAACCTAATTCCTCCAGCACATCAAGGACCCATCCACCGATGTAGGCTCCGGGTGCTCTGAAACCGATTATCTCTTTTCCCGTAGCCTTTTCCAATTTTCTTTTAGCCTGCTTTATCAACTGTTTGTATTCATCTTTACTGTAAAGAGGCTCTTTAGTCTCGGGATGTATAGCACATTCATGATGCATCCCGTGACATCCGATCTCGTGACCTCTATAGGCGATCTCTTCGACCAACCCAGGGTAATTATCAACGATATCTGCAACGATGAAGAACGTGGCTTTCACGTCCAATTCATCTAACATGTCCAAAGTTCGGTGGGTCGGTTTACTCAGGTAATCATACCTTCCAGACCAATTATCGAAGAACTCTTCGACATCCTTATACTGCGAAAAAGATGATCCGGTTACCGCAGGAACGTGATACCAATCCTCGATATCCACGGTCACCGCTAATTTAGATCCTTTCATCACTCATGCACCTGTATCTCCCTGTGCTCGTTGTTCTGCATGTCGAATAACATGGCGAACATCAGGAACATGCTGCCCATCATGAATACCAGCAGTGACAGCGTTCCTCTTATGAACATGGGAGTGTTTTGATAGATCCTTAGATAGATGGTCCATAGCGCGAAGAAAAGACCCAACCCGGTCAATCCCGCACCGAAGAAGTAGAAGAACACCAGGGGATGAAAATCCAACAGCAGATACTTGTTCTTCATCCTCCAGAAGAAGTTCTTGAAAAGCATACCAGAGACCTTGAATATGTAAGAGCGATACCTTATATCACTGCCCTCCTCGCCGTAGACCGCCTCTATGGGAACGTCAGCTACTATCATGTCCTTTGTGTTCAACTTCACCAAAAGATCGTTACAGTAGCCGTACCCTTCATACATGTTCTTTATGCCGACGTTCCTCAGTGCATAGTTGGATATCGCAGTGTAACCGTTCTGGGGATCCATGGTCTTCCAGTAGCCCGTGGCGATCTTCGTCAAAAATGTGAGTAACGAATTACCGAAGAACCTCCACTTGGACATACTCCTTCTGTACTTCCAGTGGATCAATCTGTTGCCTTTCGCGTAATCCGCCTTACCTTCGACGATAGGATCTAAAAGGAAATGTAAGTTATCCGGGTCCATCTGGGCGTCACCACCCATGACCGCCACGATATCCATGCCATCGTTCAGAGCCAGGAGATAACCGGTCTTGATTGCTCCTCCGACTCCCTTGTTCTTACTGTGTTTTATACCGACGACCTTCTGCTTGAAGTCGTACTCCTCCTTCACCTTATCGTCGAACTCGTGTTTTTTATTTACTTTGACTGCGTGCCTTTTGATCTCGAACCAAGTATCGTCCTTGGATTTATCGTCGATGACGTAAACTCTATCGACGTAATCGGGCATGGTATCGATCACCTGCCCAACGAATC
>PWKY01000078.1 GCA_003560595.1 Thermoplasmata archaeon
TTATCTGCTTTTTTAATTCTTTAGGCATGGTTAGATAATAATGTCTGGCTATTTAAAGCTTATTTCCATTTTTCCTTGTGATTTTCAAAAACCTGAAAATCACTAAAGTTTTGACAGGCTCCTTAATTAGAAATTTATTTATATCCACGTAGTGATTTGTATTTCTGTATGGACGCAGATAAGAAAGAATACCTCCGGAACGCTCTCAGGCACAAGAGGAAAAAGGAGAGATTCAACCAATCTCTAGCTAGAGAGGTAAGCAAGAAAGAGAGTGGTAGAAACGGTTATAAAATATACGTTAATCTTATGAACGAAGTGCGGGATGCTGCTGAAGAAAACGGCACCTCTAATGAAAAGGCCGTTAAATCTTTGTTAAAAAAAGGTTGATATCATCACTATCGTAGTTCAAATCTTGTTTTTATGTAAAGACCGACTACCATAACGATCGCTATAACAGATATAGCTGTTATCCAAGGAAAGATCACATCATCTTCTTGAGAAAAATTAACTGTGAATTCACCTTCATCCGGCACCTCCACAACATAAGTATCGCTCTTTTGATCTGATATGTATGTAATCTCCAAAACGTCTCCCGGCTCGCAAAATTCTGGCAGAGGGATATCTATCGAATAATTACCCTTTTCCAACGAGCGATTTATCCATGCATCAGTGCGAGTATTTCTTATACTCGCCTCGATGCCTCCGTCATGATCAACGAAACCTTTCATGACCACATATTTTTCATAGACTACACTCTCGGAAAAATGATGGTATAGATTACCTTGGTTGAAGAGATAAGCCTCTATTGAATACTCTCCAGGTGTCACTTTGAAGACAAAATTAACCGATGATTCGTTGAACGTATATCCAAGCACATTATCGTAGTACGTATGCACATCCACCTCCACTGAAGCGTTGTTCATATCATGACAGAATTCTACCGATACGATGTTATGCTGTTGATCAACATGGAAGCTCATATTTACTTCCCCGGGTGATGGTGGTTTTCTGAAATCATCTAGCCAACTGGCCCACCCTATATCCGAAAAGCTGATAGTATTATAAAGAGATGAATATTCGGTAGGAAAGTAAACAGACATATCCACTCTTTCGTCTTGATTACCTCCTTGGAAAGCTATGGAACGGTTGATGGCTTCTCTAAGGTTGATCCCTTCGAGCTTTAACCGACCACAGTTGACCTCCATACCTACGTTCAAGCTGAACTGGAAGAGATTCCCATCGTCTTTTGTTCCTGCTTCGGTTGAATTCCAGGCTCTTTCCAGGCCCCCATAAAAGTACGGTAGAGACGATATCAATCGGGAAGTGTAATTTTCAAATTCCGCTATGGGCAGTTCCGACGTTTTCACGGCTGCCAAGCCTGTGCGAACAGACGTGTTTTCTAAGGACCAGCTAACGAATTCATCTACAATTATCCGGGATAACTCCAAAGCCGGTTTCTCAGGGTCATTACCGATCCTATCCAGTATCACATCGTAGGGAAGACCCTGCATGGGTATATCCAGGGGTGAAGCGATGATCATCTCGGCGTTATCCTTTAATTGATAATATACTTCGAAGGTTCCCATTGCACAAGTATCGAATCCCAAGACGTCAAATCGAAATCCCCGAAGCGCCTTTTCTATATCATATAGATGAAGAGCCTCTCCGTCCTCCAAAGGCATCCCTTTCCATCCATCGCCATGACCCCATAGATAAAGCATGTATCTTTCTGCGGGATGATTCTCTTTCGACCATCTGACGAACTCTCTTAATGTCTGCGAGTGAGCCATGTTGACCTCATCTATCCAGCTTTGGTTTACTAAGGACAGCGGTTCTTCTCTCAACCCTTCAACGCAGTGATACCATAACTTACTGTCGCCCTCCTGGAACTGGTCTGATAGTACTATCACTTCCACTTTCGCACCAGGAGATGAGGCTTCGATCTGAGCTAGATCCTCTTCCACCTGTTGGCTCATCTCATAGTCGCTTCCACCCCCCATATAGATCATTATGGTCCACTCTGCTCTTTCCTGTGCCCCTTCAACTACAGGGTATAAAGGGATGATCAGAAGGCCGATTACGATCAGAATCAACAACTTTCGCATGGTATTTAACAACCTAAGAAATTCATATATGTAGTTTGTGTCCCTTGGTAGTTATCTTAACACCCCTCGCTTTTAGCTCTCTCAAAACGTAGTCGTGGACCAGTTTCTCCGAGCCAAGCAGTTCCAGGGGTAGCACTCCTTTAGCAATATCTCCTTTAAGTACTAAACGCGTCATAAGTGCGGTTGTAAATCCAGTGGTTCGAGACATGGAGCTGAACCCTCCGTGGGCTTCGTCGTAGAGCGAGTATCCAGCTTCTATCACCTCTCCCTGATGAACTCCTTTAATATCTACCTCCAGAAGAGATATGTCTTTCACATCGGACTGCATATGTTGTAATATAACTTTCAAGGTGTTCTCTCTGTGTTTTTTATCGAAGAAACCAAGTTCCTTCAAAACCTTTACTTTCTCCAGATGTCCCTTCCACCGCAGTGTGGTTTCCTCCAATACATCCGCCTTTATTGTGTGAAGCAAAGTTCTTAGCCCGTCGCTGTAGAATTCTTCTAGACTTCTTTCCTGCACAGTAACTGGCCTGATTTCATCGAAGGTTTCAACACTACTTATCTTTCCGTCCCTCACCAACCTGGCAGGACGAGTATATTCCTCTATCAGATCCATAGGAGACCAGGTGACCGTATGAAACAACGGCGGTTTCGGTTCCTTTGGTAGTCCCCCGATCTTGATCTTACAACTCTCTATATTATCCATGATATGGTTCAGCCGACCGACCATGATGTTTGGAATACCTGGACCGAATCCTGCATCTACAATCAGAGATACATTTTCCTCTTTTGATTGTTCATTTAGGGGAAAGGGATCCTCAGGCATGAATGAAACATCCACCACATCGGTCCCAGTCTCGATCCCGGTTTCTAGTATAGACAAACCGAATTCACCAGGAAGTGCGCACACAACCACGTCCGCATTTTCAAAGTGGGCTATCAAAGAGTCCTTATCTCTGGCATCGATGACTACCTTTTCACCGTATCTACTCAATTTATCCAATGCCTCTTCACTTGAATCCCCGATGGTCAAATCAAAATCTTCGTTAAGATCATAGGCGATGGCTTTCCCAATATTTCCTGCTCCTAAAATCAGCACTTTTTTCATCTTACACTCACCTCGAACCTGCAGTGATCCTCTCCGGTACCACTGCATTCTTTTTCCTTCACGTTGACCGTGATACCCAACCGTTCTTGGATTATACCTTCCAATAGTCCCTCGTCAAGTGAACACAGCTCCTGACCGACGTCTGGCATACCTCCGCAATCGAAACAACCGTGAACCACTATATCCTTTGTCCCCTCCACATCCACAGCTCCCAAACCGTTGCTCTCCCAAAATTCCCCGATCTCTTTCAACAGACCCTCGAGATCATCAGAATGGAACTCTGCCGCCAAACCCATACCCGCATCCCTACCGATCTCCTTCAAAGCGGGATGTACATCCAATCCCAAAGAGACCAAACCATAGCGTATCAGATGGAACATAGTTTTCAGAAACAGGTACCTGTCGCCGTTGGCGTGTTTAAGATTACCTAGTATTTCTTTATACTGTTTGGTATAGGGAGCGTCAGAAGAACCAAGAAGTTTGGATTCCAATGAAAATATTTTTTTGCGGCTGTCATCGGGATCTACTCTTTCTTTAACCAAACCTATTTCCTTGAGATCGGAAAGGTGGACTGAAACAGTTGATTTAGCACGGTTCAGCTTTTCCTGTATATCCGAACTGGTCTTATCGCCTTCCATCAGCAGTTTGATGATATCGTTCTTTGTGGAACTCTTTAGAAATACCGCACCGTTCTCTGTTGAGTATATCCTGGCTTCTTTATCCATGGATCATGGAGATAGTATATTCTAGGTAATAAAAGCTTTCGCCCATGTACGAATGTTCGCCCACATACGAAACATTTTTTAATGATGAACTTTATTGACGTTTAACAGGTGTTAATATGAAGAAAGAAAGCGCACACAGATCCGTGCAGGAGATGTACGGAAAAGTTAAGGAAGATGGGTTGACGAATGTCCATGATAGGTTCGATGCCATGGAAAAGATCAGATGCAATTTCTGTGCAAAGGGGGTAAGGTGTAACATATGTAGTCAAGGTCCCTGTAGGATCGTCCCGGGTAAGGTCGATAGAGGTGTCTGTGGTATAGATGTGGACGGCATGGTGATGAGGAACCTTTTGAGGATAAACACAATGGGTACTACCGCTTATACGTATCACGCTAACACCGCCGCCAAGACTCTTAAGGCTACAGCTCAAGGTAAAACGATGTTCAAGATCACCGACACAGATAAGCTAAAAGGTCTCGCTGAGAAACTGGGTTTGAACACTGATATGGATACAGAGGTGTTAGCGGAGGAACTGGCAGATTTTCTGATAGAGGAGATCAACCGTGACAGCGAGGAAGCTTCCAAGGTTCTGACGGCTTTTGCACCGGAGAGCAGGAAGGAAAAGTGGAAGGAACTCGGGATACTACCCGGTGGGCCACTGCATGAAGTGATGGATGTAAATACAAGTGTGATGACCAACGTTGACAGCGATTATGTGAGCATGGGTTTGAAAACTCTGAGGATGGGGCTGTCCACCGCCTACGGCTCACTTACTCTTCTAGAAGACATCCAGGATATACTGTTCGGTACCGCTGAACCACATGAGGCAGAAGTTGACATGGGTGTTATCGAACCGGATTATGTGAATATACTGCCCAACGGACACGAACCCTTCATGGGTGCGGCTTTAATCATGCTAGCCAGGAAGGACGAGGTGCAGGAGCTAGCTAGGGAAAGGGGGGCCAAAGGGATCCATATAATCGGTTCCATCGAGACAGGACAGGAGTTGATGCAGCGGTTCAAGTGCGATGATGTTTTCGTTGGCTTGACAGGAAACTGGCTCAATGAAGAGTACGTGCTCGCAACCGGGGCGGTCGATGCCTTCGTAGCGGATATGAACTGTACCGTTCCAACTTCTGGCATGTACGCTGAAAAGTACAACTCCACCATAATACCAATAACAAAGTTGGTGAACATACCAGGTGTGAAGCACGAGATCAACTACGATCCGGAGGATGTAAAGGAGCAGGCCATGCAGATAATCGAAAAGGCTATAGATAACTTTGAGAACAGGAAGGGGAAGCCCACCAACGTACCGGATTACAAACGAAAGATAATGACCGGGTTCTCTCCCGAGGCTGTCTTAGGTGCCTTGGGTGGTTCTTTGGATCCGCTACTTGATAATATAAAGAACGGTAACATCAATGGAATAGTTGCATTGGTGAGCTGTACTACCCTCAAGAACGGTCCACAGGACGAAACCACAATAGCGGTTGCTGAGGAATTGATCAAAAGAAACATACTAGTACTCAGCGCGGGCTGCGGCAACGCTGGGCTTCAGGTGGGTGGTTTAACATCCTTGGAGGCAAAGGAGAAAGCGGGAGACGGTTTAAAGGCTGTATGTGAGGCCTTAGGTATTCCGCCTGTTCTTAGTTTCGGTACTTGTACCGACACCGGCAGACTGCTCAACCTCGTGAGTACCGTAGCAGAAGCCCTGGGTGTCGATCCAACACAATTACCCGTTGCAGTAACAGCACCCGAATACATGGAGCAGAAGGCTACCATCGCAGCGGTAGCCGCCGTTGCCTACGGACTCTACACCCACGTTTCACCAACACCACCTGTGACCGGTAGTGAGAACGTGGTGAAACTGCTCACTGAGGATCTAGAAGGATTGACCGGTGGTAAGATAGCGGTCGGAGATGATCCGGTGGCCATAGTGGACGGTATCGAGAAGCACATTAATAAAAAGAGGAAGGAATTGGGGATTTGATCCCCTCTTTTTTAAATAGTGTATAGCTCTTGTATCGTTTCCAACAAAATCAGTACATACTGTGCCTGGATTTGATCACTGTGAAGGTAATTATTTTTTTGGAAGTAGTTTCTCAAAGTTTCTTTATTAAAATAAATAATAATATGTTTGCCGCCAACACGCATAAATATAACCTTACATTAGCACACACTCATGACAGATGAGAATCGATCCCGAGATATATTCATAAAAGAGCTACCTGAGTTATCCACAGAACCTGCGGCTTTAGGTTTGTTTGGGCTAGCTGTAGCAGCTCTGCTGCTTGCAGTAACAGACCTTGGATTAGCATCCGCCTCAGATAACGCATTGATGATACCTTGGATACTATTCTTCGGTGCTACTGCACAATTTATCGCAGGTATCATGGAATTCAAACGAAACAATATCTTTGGAGCGACAGTCTTTACATTTTTCTCTATGGCAATGTATTGTATCGCTTTAACCGGATACATAAACACGTTCACAGATGTTGCTGTAGATACTAATCACTATGTAGCCGGTCTTGTTGCTGTTCTGGTATTCTTGTTCATTGTTACCGTAGCATCCATGATGACTAACAAGGTACTTTTTACCATAGTTGTCGCGGTAGATATAGCACTACCACTTTTGATAGCACATTATCTATGGGATCTTTCAGCAGTATATGCTGGGATATTCTTATTGCTCACCTCGGCTCTTTCGTTCTACGCAGCCGCCGCAGTTCTATTAAATAGCATGGCACAAAAAATGATATTACCATTAGGTGATCCCTTTTGGCAGCCTTAGTCTAATCCGCTGTATTTTATCATACAGCCATTCTATCAAAGGATCTTTCAGCGGGCCATAAGAACAGATCTAGTCAAGAGTATTTAATATCAGTCAATATCGATTACTGATACCTTTTATAGTCAAAAACAGCCTTTGATCGATTCTAATTCCCGCTTAAATCACAATAGGGTGAGTAAAGTATATAAACTCGCCCTCTTATATGGCGGTAATGAGCGATAAAATAGGTATACCCTCGGAGGGGACGCGTACAACCATCCTTAGATATCTTCTTGGTAGAGATATGACCGCTGTCGATATGTCAGATGAACTAGATATAAACGAGAGTGCGGTCAGAAGGCACCTGGATATACTTGAAAATAAAGGATTGATAGACCACGATTTCCAGAAGGTTTCTAGAGGAAGGCCAAAAAAATATTACCGCATAACACCGGTTGGTGAAAGACTGTTCCCGAGCAAAACCGATCTTATTCTTAAATCTGTGTTAGATGCGGTTGTAGATGAATACGGAGAAGATGCTCTGGAAAAGATCGAAGAACGATTGGTGGATAATATCTCAGGTATGCTGCCTGAGGTTGAAGGCGAGTTTGAGAAACGTGTAGGTGCTATTACGAAGATGTTCGATGATCTAGGATTCTACGCATCTCACGAGAAGAAAAACGGTGATTACTATCTCCGTTACGAAAACTGCGCCTTCTCCGGTTTGCCAGATAGGTATTCCTCATGGTTGTGTAAAATACATTGTGAAGTTATAAAGAAAGTTCTAGGTAAGATAAAATTCACACAGATAAAATCCGCTGCAGAAGGAGATAAAGTATGCCTACAAAAAGTGGGTGAGAGATGATGAAAAGAGAGATAATAAAGATAGATGAAGAATTATGCAACGGATGTGGAGAATGCGTAAAGGGCTGTCCCGAAGGCGCACTTCAGGTGATCGACGGAAAAGCTAGATTGGTAAACGAAGCCTTCTGTGACGGGTTGGGTGCTTGTATAGGCGATTGCCCTGTTGACGCTATCACCATAGAAAAAAGGGAGGCAGAACCCTATGATGAAAAAGCGGTTGTGGAGAGGATGATAGAACAGGGAGAAAACGTCCTCAAAGCACACCTGGAGCATCTCAAGGAGCACGGTCAGAACCAGTTGTTGAAGGAGGCACTTCAACACCTGGAGGTACTAGGGGTGGAGTCACCAGTCTTATCAGATGAACCCACCACCGCATGCGGTTGTCCGTCCTCGGAACCATCCCAGTGGGAGATGAAGTCACCTACGGGAGAAGTAGGGCGGATACCTACTCAGTTGAGGCAGTGGCCGGTACAACTGCATCTTGTACCCGTCGAAGCTCCTTACTTCAAGGACGCCGAGCTGGTCATCGCAGCGGACTGCGTCCCCTTCGCATATCCCAACTTTCACACCGATTTTCTCAAAGGTAAAAGTTTGATAATAGGCTGTCCTAAGCTGGATGACGCACAGAAGTATGTGGAGAAGATGACCGAGATATTCAAGCGAAACGATATCCATAGCATCACCATAGCTCACATGGAGGTACCGTGCTGTTTCGGTCTGGTTCAGATCGTCAAACGTGCGCTGGATGCTTCCGGTAAGGATATCCCGGTAACAGATGTAACGGTGACCATACGTGGAGAAAAGAAATAAGGATGAGGTATATTGAAAAAAAAAAATAGAAATTTGATTTATTTATTTACTGGAGACTATTCAGACCAGTATAATGTTACTTAGTGATATATTACTAGTGAACGCTGAACAAGGTATCCTCTCCTTTGTGAGATCCGGTAGTAAGGAAGTATTGTCAATTAGTGGTTATTGGTGAATACATATAGGTCACATCGTAATCTAAATCCGGGCCCAATCTTTATATACCTCCTATCTTAGTCTATTTCAAATATAGTTGAAATGGGGTCTGTCATCATGTTGGATTTACTTTACCAGGCAATCATCAGCGGTTTGGGGGATGTTTACTACTACCTTTCAGAGCACGTTCTAACCTGTTTGATCCCAGCCTTTTTCATAGCAGGAGCGATAGCGGCCTTCGTTAAGAAAGATGCCATCCTGAAGTACTTCGGACCTGACGTAAAGAAGAGCGTCTCTTACCCTATCGCTTCGATCTCAGGAGCCATACTGGCGGTATGCAGCTGTACCATATTACCGCTATTCGCCGGACTGTACAAAAAGGGTAGTGGTATCGGCCCGGCCACAGCATTCCTGTATTCCGGTCCAGCCATCAACATCCTCGCTATAGTTTATACCGCCAACGTGCTGGGGTATGAACTGGGTTTGGCTCGTGCGGTGGCCGCGGTGGCCATGGCCTTTGTTATAGCCTTCTCGATGTCGAACCTATTCGGAAATCACGACGAAGAAACCAGCAGTAATAATATAAACACTGTATCCACCGAAGAAGAAAGGCCGATGTGGATAAAGCTGAGCTTTTTCGGGCTGTTAATCGGTATATTGGTGGTAGGAGCATCCGCCCTTGCATGGGCCCCAAAATTAGCGATAATATACGTATTGACTCTATTCGTCGCTGTCATAATCATATATTATTACGAAAAAAGTGAGGTCACCGATTGGGGATACGAAACCTGGGACTTAACCATAAAGATATTCCCTATACTCATAGCCGGTACCTTTTTGGTGGGCATGATCGCCTTTTTCTTACCTCCGGAAACCTTCAGGCCGTACCTGGGCAACAACAGCCTGGGAGCGGCCTTTTTAGGTTCCATCATAGGTGCGATACTCTATATGCCCACCCTTCTCGAGGTGCCGATCATAGGTACCACCTTTGGATATACCTCCGGAGTGATGGGCGACGCCCCGGCTTTGAGTTTATTACTAGCAGGACCTTCCCTCAGTTTACCAAATATGATCGTACTATTCAGGATAATGGAGTTTAAGCAGTGGATAGCGTACATGATCATAGTCGTAGTACTATCTACCGTTATGGGTTTCACCTACGGCTTCATAGTCGGATAAAAAAGGAGTGATAAGATGAAAAAAATAGAAGTGTTAGGATCTGGATGTCGAAAGTGCAAGAGACTGGAAAAGAACGTACAAATAGCCGTCAAAGAGATGGGTATAGAAGCTAAGGTCGAGAAGGTGCAGGATATCAGTGAAATAGCTTCCAGGGGCGTTATGATGACTCCGGCTCTAGTAGTAGATGGAGAAGTTAAATCCAGGGGTAAGATACCGAGCCCAAAGCAGATCAAAGAACTGTTGAAATGATAGAATAGAACAGTTAAATTAGGTCTAACTTCTCCTTTAAGGAGTGTACTTCCTACCTTTATCGGTGATACTGTATATCATAAAATTCGCCCTTCTCGTTCCATCGATCAGATCCTGCTCTTTGAGGACCGATAGGTGATATGATAGTTTGGAATCCTGTATATCCAGCAAGTCTTTCAGGAGACAGACACATAGGTCCTGTTCGTTAAGCAGTGCTAGTATTTTCAACCTCAGTTTACTGGAGAGAGCTTTGTAGGTCCTGCATTTTTCACCTACGCTCTCGTCTTTTACACGATCTAAAAGGTCGGCTATCCCCCCTCGTCTTTTCAACTCCCGTTCGATCTCCTCAGGTATCTCCATCATTACCACTTATCTAAATAATCACCCGATGTAATATACTTTACTAACTTACCCACTAAATGCACTATGGTGCTCAGAATAATTTCTGTTGACTTACAAGCTCTGGATATTCGAATTTTTCTATAACTTCCGGCACATTCACTCCCTGGGTAAATATTTTTTTTGATACGGGATAAGCTTCCAGAACCTCGGAACTCGGTTCTTTCATCATTCCCCTTAATTCATCCTTATCCAAAGAAATATCTAGCCACTTTTTATCCTTCAATATAACGGGCATCCTATCCTTGTCTAGATCACCAGGTAGCACACCTTCGGTGGTTACTATAGTGAACGTACATCTGTTATCCCATAGGTCCCAAAGACCGGCGATGGTGAACGCTTCGTCGTCCTTCCTTTTCACATAGTAGGGATATTTGCTTCCGCCCAATTCTTTCCACTCGAAAAATCCGTCCATCGGTATCATACATCTTCTTTGCAAGGCAGAAGCTCGAAAAGAAGGTTTCTCGAACATGGTTTCTCCCCTTGCGTTGTGCGTCAATTTTTTGATCATCTCAGCCTTTTCACCATCCTTTACCCAACGTGGTATCAGCCCCCACTGCATGAAAGTAAACTGATCTACATCCTCACTGGATATAACCGGTACAAAAGGAAAGTCGAAGGCGGAGATATGATAATTTCTTTCTGGTCGCTCACCTGATTGGAAGGCAGCTCCGAATCTTTCTTCCAGATACTCCTTGGAACGGTTCAGGGACATATTGAAGCACATAGCTAACATAAACAACGTGGAGTACTATGAAATTATTGGTTCAAGCAGGGATATCTCCTCTATCGAATATGTGCATGGATACGGCAAAGATCACCAGCGCAAGGATGGTCAAAAACACGAAATACCCGGCCCTGAAGACTCCATCTAACAGTACGGAGTTGTAATCCCAATAGTAGGATATGGTGTATGGCAGTATAAATTCCAAAGATTCCACCATATGTCCCGCCATGAATACGGCGTACTGTACCAGTATAACGGTGAACACACCGCCTACTGCCATCTTCGAATCCTTGAAGAATACAGCAAGAAGCATCGATACCGCGATGATAACCAGAAACATGGGCCACGAACTCACTATCGCCACCATGAACGGGTTGAACTCCAGTCCATAGGAGGCACCGACAGAGTATACCGAGATCGTCAACATCAACCCTGAGAGCACGAGTAAAATAAGGGTGAATAGTGATAGAGCTACGAACTTCTCTAGCAGATACTGCTTCCTCGATAAAGGGGTGGAGAAGATCATATCCATCCTGCTTTCCTCGTAATCGTCTGTCACATTTTTTACAGACAAGTAACCAAGGTAAACACCAACCAGTAGTATCCACCAGCTGAATACCTCTACCGACAAGAACCCCTCTATCTGGTCCATGCGTAGATCCGCCCTCCCAGCGGTGAACATACGGAAGTAAGCAGTGTCCATGAGCTCTTCTATCATGTCTCGGGTTTCCACGGTGGAA
>PWKY01000081.1 GCA_003560595.1 Thermoplasmata archaeon
TCGAAGTAGAAGAAGAGGACACACCAGGATTCATGTTCCTCCTACTGGCAGTCAGCGCGATCTTTGCGGTAGTTATCTACCACACAAAGAAACGGTAAGGTACCAAAGCTGTACGATAAACCAAAAACCCCTTTCTTTTTCTTTTCTTTTTATCTTTCAAATGATCAAAACTTGAACCTGTTTTTTTCATCCTATTTCACACTGAAATCGGCTGTGTATATTGTATATTCTAATCCTAATCAGACCAAAAATTTTATATTCTATACCCCCCTTGATTAGCCTGATTAATATGCCAGCATCGTTTAAATACTTCCTGTTAAGGTCTATGAATGCTTTGATAGTATTAGTGATCGTTGTTTTTATCATCTCTCTGCTTTTTAATGCACTATCTGATGAGATGGTAGAGCAATTGATATCCCAAAGAATGCAAGCATATTCTATGGGCCTTCCAGAAGAATTGACCACCGAGGAAAGGCGTGAAGCTATGGCTGAACACAACGAGTACCTCAGGGATTTCTACGGTATAGACGATCCCTTTTTACAGAGGGTAACCAGAACTACTTGGGATACTGTAACGTTTAATTTAGGTGAAAGTCACACGGATTATGCTTACGGTGCAGAAGATAAACAAGTAACCACTATAATCATGCATTACCTTCCACGTACAATTTTATTATTCACCACCGCTGCAGTCATCTATATCGTGATGGGCATCGCGATCGGTCTGAAGGCAGCCCAAGTTGCTGGATCCAAATTAGATAAATTCCTTTCGATATTCGGTATAGTAACCAGTAGTATGCCCATGTGGTGGCTTGGGATGCTGGTGATACTGATATTTGCTTATCAATTAGGTTGGTTTAAAGCATCCGCATTCCCGTTCCCTGACGAAACTGGCTTCGCCTATTATCGGGGTGTACTTTCTCGAATGGTGATGCCCTTGGGTACCATAGTCTTTGTTATATTTGGTGCTCGTGCATGGGCCACAAGGAACATGGTGACGTCAGTTTTACAGGATGATTACATCATGGCGGCTCGTGCAAAAGGTGTGCCTGAAAATAGAGTGATCTATGGTCACACTCTTAAAACGGCTTCACCCCCTATCCTAACAAGTGCTATTCTTTCATTCTTATTGTCCATCGGTGGCGCTATGATCACCGAGGTCATATTTAATTGGCCTGGGATGGGTTACCTACTTAGGAATGCGATATTCATGAATTCAGACCTACCTGTCATAATGGGTATAGTTTTCGTCACTACCGTATTGTGGGTGGTGGGATATCTCATAGCGGACTTACTATATGGCTACCTGGACCCCAGGGTCGAAGTTGGGGCGGAGAAACAAGTATAAGGTGATTTCATATGAGCATTAGGCTTGAAGATGTCAAAGAACGGGTATTCAGTATTGCGAAAGAGTTCAAAGGACAACGGATGGGTATGGTAGGTTTTTCTATCATCTTGTTCATGTTGATAATCGGTATATTAGCACCTTGGATCGCTCCTGATGTAGATGGAGAATGGGCTAGTATCAGTCGTTGGGAAGACAATCCTAGAGGTGCTCAACCTGTATGGATCGATTATATCCTGCCAGGTACTAGAGCTAGACATGAGATAAGAGAGGATCCAGATCATTTCGATGAAGGTAGGCTAGAATTGTTTTATAATTATACCAATGATTACGATTATCCTGTATCGGATGTATCTATCAGGATACACGGTAGAAGTAACATGCCGGAGGTACGTATGTTCGTTAACTTACAGCGCCCGGATGGTCATTTAATCCACTTCGCTCGAGGTGATAGGATAAGTGTTAGTGAGCAACTGCAGTTCACCGAGCGAGGGGACGAAGTATTTACTTTCGAACTAGATGAATTTGCAACAAGAAGTTACATGCAAGAAGGCCGTGCAGGAAGGCCTCTCCGAGAAGCCTTTAGTCTTTATGGCATAGCTCTTAGCGGGCCGGCAACTGTGACAGCCGTCGAAGATGGTTGGATAGTTGAAGACGGTATATACGAGTATTTTGTATCGGAACCCGAAGAGGAACTAGCTGAAGGGGAATCAGCATTCCTAGATGTTCATCCATCTTTGATCGATTCATTCACAATGGATCTAGAATTGAAGGATGATCTATACGAAGATCAGGAGATACATCGGAATGTAAACGTTAGTCGTGCATTTAGAGACCAAAATGCAGAACTAACAAGGCATGCTACTATCACTGAGATAGATGATGATACTTGGGTGATAAACGACGGTATATTCATCTTTACAATATCTGAAGCTCAAGACGAACTCATCGTAGATATCGATATAGATGTAGGAGACGACCTATTCGAGTTCAACATGAACGAGATATTGCAGAGCATGTACCTCGATACAATAAGTAGTCACTTACAAACTGCATTTTCTAACGCTGGCTTCGACTTGACAGAGTACGCAAATATCACAGAGACCGATCAAGGATGGTTTATAAAGGACGGTATATTTGAATATGAGATAACAGAAAGTGATATGATCGATTACCGGATGGATGTAGATGTTGACGTGCTGGAAGAAGAGGAGTTATTCGTTCTTGATGAAGATATCGAAGAGTTCCTACCAGTAGATGAAGAGGAGACAGTCCATGAAAATGTCACTGCTGCATTCGGCGAAAATGGTTTCTATCTATCAAGCAGTGCAACCATCAATGTATCTGATGAGGGCTGGGAGATACGCCATGAGCCTTACATCTACGACATATCCGATGATGATTTTTCAGTCCGGATGAGGCTTACCAGCTTCGATATAGATGTAGAGTTTGCAGAATTGGCCGAAGAACCCATACATGAAAATGTCACAGCTGCCTTCGATGATAACGGTATAAGCCTATCAAACGATGCCACCATCACTGAAATAGAAGATGGTTGGAGGATAGATGATGGAATATTTAGATTCTATATCGATGGTGCTCTAAATGTTGAAACCGGTATCCAAGATTTCTTTGTGTTCGACATGAATGTAGATTTTGGTATCGAATATGCCTTCGATCAAAACGGGATAATTTTACCCACTAGAGCAGATATATGGGAGCCTGATTACGCCAGTTGGCAGGTAGATGATAGAGCGTTCAACTACACCATACATGAGGTGGCCGAGCACCAGTACAAAGTTGATCTACAGATGAGAGACCCATTCAGGTTCGATCTAGATTATGAAAGATTCTTAGAAGAAGGATCAGTCAGTTCTTCTGTGGAGGATCTATTCGACCGGTTCGAATACGAACTTTCAACTGATGCGGAGCTCCTTGGACAAGAAGGAATGTTCTGGAAGATCATAGATAACGTAAGGGACCGGTCTTCTGTTAGATACTTCATAGAAGATAAAGGGGACCTTACCGCAGCAGTTTACCGAATGATGCCTGAAGAGTATGTTGGTTTCTCAGAAGATAGGGGATCAGAGTTTACCCTGGGTACATCTTTATTAAACGCCTTCCAAGCTAATGGAATAGACCTGCCAGCGGATACGATCATGGTACAAAGAGACGACAGGGCAACCACATGGCATATACGAGATGGAGGCGGCTACATGATCCGAATGGATTACGACGGTTTAAGAATCCTTTCACTCGAAAGCTTTTCTTACGTCTTTAATCTGAGATCGGCTTTAGGTAGGGGCATAGCCTATAACTTTGGTTTGGACTTCCACGAAGCGGATAGAGTACCACTACAGCCCCAGGTGAACAATGAGATGATCCCGTTTGCCGTGGCTGATGAGAATATTCTATTGAACCCTGAATCCCTTAAAGGCGACTATGTATTGTATGCAAGAGCATATGATGCTACCGAGTTAGACGAAGAAACAACAAGGGCTATCTTCAGAGGGCGTAGATACGGTTTGATGGGTACCGACACCTCTAGAAGAGATCTTGCCTTAGGATGGGTATGGGGTGCCAGATGGGCTTTATTGCTAGGAGCGATAATCTCTATATCCTCCGTATCACTCGCACTTCTTTATGGTATGACCAGCGCCTACTATGGTGGATGGGTCGATGAATTCATGCAGAGGCTGAACGAAGTATTGATAGGTATACCGATGTTCCCAATATTGATAATCACCATGTTTATACTTGGACGTTCGATTTGGATATTCGTTGCGGTTTATACCATCTTAGGTTGGCGTGGTTTAGCCAAGATCATACGTTCTCGAGGTATCCAGATAAGACAGGATACCTATATCGAAGCGGCACAATCCCTGGGCTCTAGCGGAGGTAGAGTCATCACCAGGCATATGATACCTCAGCTGTTACCTTATGCAATCGCCGAAGGTGCTTTGATGATCCCCATGGTCATAATCGCAGAAGCCGGGCTCAGTGTGCTGGGTCTTGGAGATCCTCATGTAGTCACATGGGGCCGAATGCTATCACAAGCACATACGGCTGGTGCAACCACGGCGGGCCTGTGGTGGTGGGTCCTTCTACCAGGTTTAGGTATCACTTTGGTGGGATTTGCATTCATAGCAACTGGAATGGCGTTAGAACGTGTAATTAATCCG
The DNA here is from genome assembly GCA_003560595.1 of Thermoplasmata archaeon. GTDB lineage: Archaea > Thermoplasmatota > Thermoplasmata > Halarchaeoplasmatales > Halarchaeoplasmataceae > Halarchaeoplasma. Next base: position 4,528 of record PWKY01000081.1, read on the forward strand.
AAGATGAGACAAAGGTGATAACATGAGCGAGAAGACTATACTAGAAGTAAAAGACTTGAGCACACATTACTTTACGAGTAAAGGGGTAGTTCAGGCCCTAGATGATGCGAACTTTACGCTTTCAGGGGGTCAATCACTAGGCGTAGCCGGTGAGAGCGGGTGTGGGAAAAGTACCATGGCCTTCTCTTTACTCCGGATGGTTCAACCACCTGGTAGGATCGTAAAAGGAAGCATAAACATAGGTGGTATGGATGTCACCAAACTCGATGAAAAAGAGGCACGTCGAAAGTTACGTTGGCAGAAGGTATCGATGGTGTTTCAGGGCGCTATGGACATAATGACACCTGTTTACACCGTCGGATATCAGATGATGGAGCCATTAAAGTATCACAAAGATATAACCGGTTCAAAGGCCGAAGAGGTCTGTATGCGTTATCTTGACATGGTCGATCTAGATCCGGAACTGTTTTATCGATATCCCCATGAGTTAAGTGGTGGACAAAAACAGAGGATCATCATCGCAACGGCGTTATTACTAGAGCCTGATGTGGTCATATTAGACGAACCCACGACCGCTCTTGATGTGGTTGTAGAAGCTAGGATCATGAACGATCTCAAACGTCTAAAAAAGGAACTCGACAATGCGATGATATTCATCACACACGATCTAAGTATCCTTGCAGAGATATCCGATGACCTAGCAGTGATGTACGCCGGTTGGATCGTTGAAATAGGCCCTGCTACTAAGATATACAAGGATCCTAAGCATCCATATACACAGAAACTCATCGCAGCTATCCCCAGGCTTCACAAGGATATCGATAGGTTAGAATACATACCGGGAGCACCTCCCGAATTGACCAATCCACCTAAAGGTTGTAGATTCCATCCGCGCTGTGAACAGGCTTTTGACAAATGTACTCAAGTAGAACCTAAAGTACATGATGTTGAAGGCGTAAAAATTAAGTGCCATCTATATGAGGAGGACTAAATATGCCCAGGACAATTGTTAAGGCTAGAAACCTACGTAAAGAATTCGAAATAAGCCAAACTTTCATGCAGAAGTTACAAAGGAAACCTAAACTCAAAGTACGAGCGGTTGACGGTATAAATTTGGATATATACGAGAAAAAGTCAATGGGTTTGGTCGGAGAATCAGGCTGCGGTAAAACCACAGTTGGTAAACTAGTGATGAAACTTTTAGACGCAACTTCCGGAGAACTTTATGTTAAAGGGCAAAATGTCATGGCGTTAGATGATAAACGCATGTTAAAGGCATATAGAAGGATGGCCCAGATGATCTATCAAGATCCCTTTTCCTCATTGGACCCTCGATTCAAGGTGTTTGACATCCTAGAAGAACCTCTTCTTATACATGATATAGGTGGAAGTTTGGATGAAAGAAGGGCCATGATAGAGAAGGCTCTTGAGGATGTAAGATTAACACCTCCTGAGGAATTTATAGATAGATATCCACACATGTTATCAGGTGGACAGAGACAGAGGGTCGCTATCGCTAGATGTTTGATACTTAATCCCGATTTCATCGTTGCAGATGAGCCCGTATCCATGCTTGATGTTTCGGTGAGAGCTGAGCTGCTAAATCTGATGAAAGATATAATCGATATACAGGATCTAACTTACCTGTACATCACCCACGATATATCTACTACAAGATTTTTCACCGATTACATCGGAGTTATGTATTTGGGTGAGATCGTAGAACAGGGACCGGTCGGACAAGTATTGGATAATCCTTTACATCCCTACACTCAAGCGTTATTGACCGCTGTACCGGAACCCGAACCGGACAGGCTCGATAGGATTAAAGAGATACCGATAAAGGGTGAGATACCATCAGGAACCAACGTACCCGACGGTTGTAGATTCCACCCAAGGTGTCCTTACGCGAAAGACATCTGCAAGAAGAAAACTCCCGCGGAGAATGAACCTGCAGAGAAAGGTCATAAAGCGAACTGTCACTTTGCCGGTGAGATCGAGTTCAAGATGAAGGTGGCAAAGCTCTCCGACGACGGTAAGATCGAGAAGGTAGAGGAACTCGAAGTGGAAGATATAATCGGGGACTGATCCTAAAAACCCCTTTTTTTTATTTTCTTTATCCCGGATAGTTCCAACATCATATAACATTCATGAACGATAAGAAAAGAAAGCCTAACATTTGGAAGTACCTATTAGGGACCCGTAAATTTTGGTACGGGTTCTTGATAATGGTGCTAGCAGTTCTTCTTTCCTTCGCATCTATTTATCGTACTATCGATACTTATACTCAGGAGGTTACCTGGGAGAACGGAGATCAAGATAACTACATTGGACTCTTCAGTGCCCAGGAGGTAAAGGAAAACAACATGCATTTGTCTTACCGGGGTAGTGAAACTATCAACATAATTATTTACGATGGCATGGACCCTGATAATGAATTACTCAACGAGACATTACCACCGGGTGGTGAATATAGTGGGGAGATCAGCAGTGATGCCCATACATTGATCGTAAGAGATTATAGCACCGGTGTATTTGAGATGAGATATACCGTAAGATATTACACTCACCCGTATTCCTCCCTCTCAATACCAGCCCTGTTGATGGTCTTTATAGGTCTTTACTTTATCAACAAGGGTTACCAAGATGCATTAGATACCATGGTCGAGGATCTGGAGTTTGGGCCTCAAGAGGATGAGTTAGATTCATATACCCCTCCAACGGATAGAAAGGGGTAATATGGGGTCGAAAAATCCGCTAAAAGGAAAGACCATATACTTTAGTCATCCTAGTTTTACTTTCAGGACTGATACAGAACGCTATTGCATATCGATATTCAAAAATTTGAAGGTAGAGGGAACGATAAATCCATCTAATTACGGATTAAAGGACGATATCAGTTCGCTGATAAAAGAAGCTGATGCTATCGTTGGGATGAGTGTAGCTAGAAAGCTCACCTATCTTGTATGGAACGAGATGAAATATGGGGAGGAGAATGGTCTCGATATCTACACGATCATGGTGGAAAGTAAGCACGATATCGGTCCCTTGGTGAAAGGGATACCAGATAGTGTGGAAAAGCTTCCCTTAGAAGATTCTAAATCCTTCACCTCTGAAATACTGAGAGATGAACATAGAGAAAGTGTATACAGTATGCTGATAGGTAATTGGGGTAAACGGTTCTAGTTTTCATCTCTTCGATTTACTCATCATACCGTGTTAAAATCGGCATGAAGGGTAATAGTGTTTGTGCGTTTTTCAACATTCTACGGGGTGAATAATCACGTTATCACAAAAATTTCTTTGAAGTATCTATTTTTTATCTCCTCCTCGCCATGGTTCTTATGTTGTATAACTATGAACAGAATTCAGTCCTCACTATCCAATTGGATATAGGTCTATCTGAATCGATAATTATACTTCCTTCCCCGGCAGTAGTCTGTGGGAGCAGATACGTATTTGATTCACCAGGGCTCGAAACTGTACTTACAACGTCATGACCGCTCTGCAATTTACCTAGGCTTTATTGATCGTTCTTTACTGCTTCACTCAACGGCACACCTTTCTTCTATAAAGGTGGATGAAAAGGAGTAGTGTGCACTTCTTTAAATGATAGCGTAACAAATGTAATTAAAAACTATAAATTTTTGTACCGATCTCTTTGGAATATATTATCTCGTGAAGCAAGGAAATATAAAAAAACAAAAAAAAGAAAGGGTTTTGGTTAAGGAGTGTTTTAGAATTCCTCGTCTTCTTCTTCAAAGAGGTCTTCCTCTTCTTCCTCGAAAAGGTCTTCTTCCTCTTCTTCAAAGACGTCATCCTCTTCTTCGAAGACATCGCCCTCTTCTTCTTCCTCAAAGAGAGGTTCTTCTTCAAAGAGGTCTTCTTCCTCTTCTTCAAAGAGAGGTTCTTCTTCTTCGAATTCTTCCTCGAACACTTCTTCTTCTGGACCGGCAGCAGGTTTCTTCTTCATCATCACAACAACGATTATGATTATGATTATGATGATAAGTGCACCTATTCCACCGAGTAGAGCAGTCGATATCTCCGTTTCCTCTGTTGGTTCTTCACCAACTTCTATGGCGAATCCACCAGAACGGGCTCCATCGAATTCTCCTTCATGTGGTTCATCCAGCTCTTCGTGCTCAACAGTGTAGGTGAATGTTGTCTCTGCAGGGTCGACAGGCACCATGAATGTTGCCCTACCCTGTGAATCCGTCTCTGCGGTGTGTGCATCATTCCATGAGAGGGTTACTGTTGCGCCGACTACCGGCTTTCCAGCTCTATCTCGGATAGGACCAACGGTCACCTTATGTTCTTCCGGTTCCGGTTCATGTATATCTATGGTGAATGCACCTGAACGGTCTCCCTCGAATGTACCCACGTGTGCTTCAACGAGTTCGTCGTGCTCAACAGTGTAGGTGAATTCGATATCATCAGGAGTTTGGTCGTAAGGCAATGTTACGGTAAATACTGCTCTACCGTTTGCATCGGTGTCCTTAGTCAATTCTTCTCCGTTCCATGACAGGGTTACAGTTGCATCGTCCACATAATCACCTGCTAGGTCTCTTATCGGGCCGACACGTACTGTGTGATCCTGGTCTGGTGCATTTATATCGATCCGTACAGGTCCTGAAGCGTCGCCTGTGAATTCTCCTTCATATGGTACCTCTAGTTCAGGATGATCAACAGTGAAGGTGAATTCTTCTCCAGCTGGGAGGAATCCTACATGGAAGATAGCTAAGCCGTCTCCATCTGTGTTCATATATCCTATCTCATCTGCTCCATGGTGTAGTGTTACGGTTGCACCTTCTACTAGATCTCCAGGTATGTCTACAACAGGTCCTACAACGATCTCGCTTGGTTCTCCTACGTGTAACCTGATACGTCCACTCTCTGCACCTGTGAAGAATTCTTCGAAATCTTCATCAAGGTCATCATGTTCTATGGTTACTACGAATGAAGTTCCTTCTGGGTCGAAGTCTACATCGAAGTATGCCATACCATCGGTATCTGTAAATCTGCTACCTATCATTTCACCGCTAGTTTCTATCTCCAGAGTTATCTCTACGCGTAGAGGTCTACCACCTCTGTCCACTATTGGACCTACTGATACAACAGGCTTGTCATGCATTGTTAATACCTCTCCTGGCGTAGCGCTGATAGATCTAGTCCTGTAATCTGGGTGGGTCAGGGCTAAATAAGTACCATCGGCAGGGTTGAAATGTGCTACCTTGTAACCTTCTGTCATACCATCGGCATCAGTGTGTTTGGTGATTGACCATCCATCGAAGATATCCGGCCCTTCTACGGTAACGGTGACGCCCTCTATAGGATCTCCATCTTCGTCCACTACAGGACCTATGTCGAACCAATAGACGACGATCTCTTCGTTGGGCTCTACCGGTATATACCTGCTTACCCAATCATCTTTGGTGAGGGTCACGGTTAAATCTATATCTTCGTCAGCCGGATCATCGCCGAACAACTGGAATTCAGTATAGCCGTCTGCGTCAGTATAAGCCTCTCTTGAGAGCAAAACATTGCCATCATCGTCAGTTACCACTAGATCAACGTGATAGTCTTCCAATGGATTTTCACCTTCATCTACTACTCTGATATTGAACGTATAAAGTGGGAAGACAACTTCTTCGCCAGGGAATACGTATACTTCATCTCCATCCCAGAGACCTTTAGTTACGGTTACACCAAATTCAATTTCGTCTGGGTCTGCATTTGCAATCCTGAATGTAACATGACCATCTTCGTCGGTACGACCGGTTGCGGAATAGTCATATGTATCATTCACAGCCCTAACTCTGAAATCGTAGAGGGGTTCACCATCCGGGTCCACTACAGGACCTATGTCGAACCAATATACGACTATATCTTCGCCAGGTACTACGTGGAATGCGCGGCTTGTCCAGTCGCCATCTCTGAGGGTTACAGTGAATGTAACATCTGTTGGATCGAAAAGAGCTTCGAACCATGCATATCCAGCCTCGTCGGTATAGTTGATTTCAGCGTAGTAATCATCATACTCTGCAAGGACACGATAATCCTCGAGAGGATTTCCATCATTATCTAGAACACGACCTATGGCGAAATCGTATACATCTGCTGTTAGGTATATCTCACCTGAATCAAAGCCCTGGAACTCAAATGTTTTTGGATTGTAATCTGGGTGGAATATTTCTACGGTGAAAGTGGTGTCTTCAGCATTGAAGTCAACCCAAAAGCTAACCTTTCCTGCTCCATCGGTGACACCCTCTAAATATTCATCGTTCCACATCAGCGTAACATCTGCTTCCTCAATAGGCATTTCATCGACACCATCGTCGTATAATACAGGACCGACACGGATCTCCCATTCTGTCCTTTCTTCTAGTTGGACAGTGTATTCTGGGCCTGTGAATGTTCCATTTGTAGATAGATAATTCGTCTTGGTTATGGTGTAATCAAAATACTGTTCAGATGCATCGAAAGGAACGGTATATACGGCCTTTCCAGCTTCATCTGTATAGTCTGCATCTTCCCAAGGCATAGGCGTGATAAAACGCAATCCAACGAAAGCATCTTCCAACGGGACATCTTCCATGTCAGTTACTGTTACAGTTACTATCATGAACTCTTCAACATCTCCGTACACGGTCTCATCTTCTCCGCTTGTTTCATTGTGGAATTCCAACACCGCTCTGTAGTTGTAAGTCTCATGTGCATCTAGATCAACGAAAGTATCCATATGTCCTGGTGTTTCCTCTTCATCGAAATCGGCTGGTTCGTATACTGTTGGAGTCGTCGTGGCACCTTCTTCGATTGGTTGTTCTGCATGGTTATATTGGAACCATACTGTCACATTGTCTTCCTCTCCGAAAGTGAAATCCATCCAAGCAGCGACTTCGTCTATAAGTCGTACTTCTTCTTCCGTTTCATGAGGTGTGACAACGCCCGTACTAACTGTAGGGTCTTGAGCTGTAACTGGACCCGGTATTGCCACTAATGCAGCAAAGCCCGAAAAAATCAGGACGAATGCTACAACCAATACCTTCAATTTGGCACTTTTCCTTTCTTTCATATATATCTAAGCCTCCTAATTTGTCTATGTAAGAGAAAACTTCTGTCTATTTATATTTTTTGCTATTTACGATACCCCTGTGTTATTCTGTAATTATTTCGTTTCATCTTTAACACCTTCCTTTTCTAATCCTTCAAAATAAGATCCAAGGATATCTGAACGGCATTTTCTCCAAAATGCCTGTTCAGGAGTTTCTAGA
>PWKY01000038.1 GCA_003560595.1 Thermoplasmata archaeon
AAGAGATGCAGGATCTAGCTTTCATAGACAGGTATCATTTTTATCTCCCCGGATGGGAGATACCCAAGATGCAGGCAAAATTCTTCGGTGAACATTATGGTTTCATAGTGGATTATCTGGCAGAATTTTTAAGAGAGATAAGGAAGGAGAACAGAGGGGATCTCATCGACCAGTTCTTTGGCCTTGGAAGCGATCTGAATCAAAGAGATGTTAAGGCAGTGAGAAAAACAGTGTCTGGGATGACTAAACTTTTACACCCTAACGAGGACTATACTAAGGACCATATAGAGGAATACCTGAGGTTTGCTTTAGAAGGCAGAAGAAGGGTCAAAGAACAGCTCAAAAGGATCGGAGGTTTAGAATATCGGGCTGTCAATTTCTCTTATCTCGATCTGGAAACCAGAGAAGAAAAATATGTTAGTGTTCCCGAAGAAGCTGAGGAAAAATTGATATCGAAAGATACGCCAAAGCCAGGTACGATCTATACCATCGGAAGAGATGGATATAAGAATCATATTTTCAGGATTGAGACGCAGTGCTTGAAAGGTTCTGGAAAGAAAAAGATAATGGGTGCTCCGGGTAAGAATATGAAGGAATGTTTTCAGAGTTCTTATGATTATCTAAGAGCAAATATAAGGGAATTCACCAAGGATCAATCGATAGATGAATTCGATATAAAGGTCCAAGTAGCTAATCTTACTGGTGCAGGTGAAGGAGAGGAAACAAGCGTAGGGTTCTTGGTAGGATTGGTATCTAGCATATTGAGCCGTCCTGTTAGACCTAGAGTTGTTATACTAGGAGGGATGTCGATAATGGGAGAGCTTAACGCAGTATCTTCATTAGTAGAACAATTACAGTTGGCTATCGACTCTGGTGCAAAAAAGGTGATTTTACCGGTAGCAAACAGAAAAGACCTTGCGATAATACCACCAGAAACATTGGACGAATTAGAACTTATATTCTTTAATGACCCAGTTACAGCAGTCACCAAAGCATTGGATATGGAATGATGATCGAATAAATATCGATATTTGATAAGATATGTGTTCTATATCGATGGGTATGTAGAGGAAAGATTACACACAATCTGAGACATAATTGTAAATATATCTGAACTTAAAATGGGAATATGGATCCGAAGAGATAGGATCAACAAGGGATTTCTGAATATTTTTTTAATCTGAAAAGAGGTAAGAACTTTCAACCAGTGAAGAACACCTACCTGGGTGCTGAGCATGATGATGCAGGGATGCTACGTGTACTTCAAGGACTTCGATTGGTTCTTCAAGTAATGGATCAGCTAATATGCATAGCCACACATCTCATTCAATATATTTCTCCAACCTCTCCTCCATCCCCACCCCAAATCTCTCCAGATCCTCATCACCCAGATCAGTAACATCCAATCCTTCCAACCCATACTCCTCTTCAAGTATCTCCTCGTATGTGACCCACCTGATCTTCAGCCTATCCAGCCTCCCCTCGATATCAGGGTATCTCCAACTTGGTTGGTCCCTTCTCTCGTTCCTACATAAACCTATATCTCTCAAGATATTTTCTTTCCGTACAGCATCACTTTCTTCGTCCCAATATTCCAGCATCTTGTAACAATACAGCTTCGATCTTCTGTTTTCCTTGAATAACCTAGGTGTGAGTAGAGTGAAGTACAGTTCATCGGGGAACTCACCTTTACTTTGAAAACATAGTAAATTCTCTATGATCCTGATGAGCTGGTTCCTCAAGGGATCTTTGCGTACCCTGGTACTGCAGTCGGAGAACAACTTCCCCTCTACAAAACACACCCACGAGTCCTCCCTTTCATCGTATTCGATGCCTGATTTCGTTTTACCTCTTCCTTTGATATCCCCGAAAGAGAAGTCCAACACCGTGTTCCCCTCACCCTTACGAGGGGGTAAGGGTTTGGACTCGAACCAGATATCGGATCCATCATCGATAACCGAGTCATCCGTGAATCTGCTGACGTAACTTGACCTATCCTTAGCATCGTCCAGGATAGAAGCGATCAAAAAGTTCCATAACTTTTCGTTCTCTCTGACGTTACCTTCCTGCAGTTTCGTTTTCAGTTCGTCTAACTGTTCATCGGTAGTCTCTATCAATTTATCACCTATGCGGTCCTATCATCATACAGATCCATCAACTTTTCAGTATCATAGATCTCGACCCTGTACCCGTTCCCCTCATAAACCAGATCGGCATCGGCTTTAGCCGGTACCTTATCTATGATGAATACGGCGGATACATCGACTTCTTCATCTATAAGATGACGTTCCCCCCTTACTTCTTTAGCGAAGTGGATGTACTCTGAAAGTTCTTTCAACCCCTTACTGAACGTTTGTTTACCGCGGGAGTACTTGAATTCACCGATCACCAACCTTTCCAACACACCGTCCCTCCGATACTCGATCAGCATATCCGGTCGACCGCTGTAAAAGCTGCCTTTGACTTCATCTAGGAATCCCTTGATGATATCCGCGTGCTCCACTACACTCCGTCTGTACTGTTCTAGATGCTCGATGGTACACTCCTCATCTTTTAGCTCCTCTATATCACCGTAGAACCGCATATTGCCGGTGTTGTCATGGTACACGGCTACCACTAGGTCATCCTCGACGAACTCCGCAATGGGGCTAGCACCGGCTCTTATGGGCCTCACCTCATATTCTCTACCGAGTATCTTGAGATATGAAAAGATCGCATAGAACTCGAACAACTTATGCACTTCGCCCGGTAATATAAGGGTCTCATCCAGCAATTTTTTGATCTCCTCTTCATCAAGGTCGAGCTCGATCATACGTCTGTACTTCAGCAGTAAGCTTGCTGAATCCACATAGAGTTCTTTTCGAGAATTCTCAGCCACCGAGATGTCCCTATCTGTGGCTCCATACTCCACGGGCTGGGAGATCCGGTTGATGTGTACGTTCCTGTTGAATATGTTCTTCAGCTGGTTGATACGTTCTTCATCCCTCAGTTTCTTCAACCAGTTGTAATCTTCTTGGATCGGTTTCTTCAGATCATATTCGAGTACCTCATATATCACCGAAAGTAGCTCTTTGAGCACGATGTTCTCCGGAACATCGTAGTTCCTGGTCGGATTGTGGCAGATGAACACTGAACCGTCTATCTGTCTCCTAGGTAGCGTACGACTCCAGTCGATGGATCCCCTTATCTCTCCTTTACTCTCAACCATCTGTTTTTTAGATTCCGTCTTTATGCGGCGGACCCTTTCCGGTAGTGCTTTTATGTAATCAACGACCTCATCGGTAAGAACGAAGTGTATCTTCAGTATGCTCTCCAAGTCCTGTATCCTATCTATACCCACGTAGGACAGGTTATCTTCGATTAAGTCGGGGTTTATACACCCCTTCCTAAGGTAAGCTGCCATCTCAGGCGCTACCTTATCGACCAATTCCTTTCCGGGTGTTTTACTCATCTTCCTTCAACTCTAGATCGAATCGATCTCTGGCGACCTTGTAAAGTTCCTGTTTACCCTCCACACACTTTCCTAGTGCCTCGATGATCCCCTTTTGATTCTTCCGGACCATGCCTTCGAACTGGGGCAGTACGAAGAGCTTGAGTGCGGTCAAGATCCCTCCTCCACCGTTAGCACTGATGAAGCCGAGTATATCCTTGATTATCGCCGGTCCTATGGCTCTGTTGTTGTCTATCAGTGTTTTCCATATCTCCAACACCTTCTCGACGTCTTCATCGTCAACGTTTTCAACATCGTTCCAGCACTCGATATAATCCTTCATCAACCCCATGTCCAGTTCATCACTGGAGGGGACGCCCACATCGATGAACGCGAAGCGTCTCATGAAGGCGTAGCTCATCTCGTACAGCGATGACTTGTCGTAACTGTTCATGGTCGCCAACAACCTCCAGTTTCGGGTGACGTAGAACGAACTGTCGTCGTACTCAAGATCATCTCCACTGTCCAAAGAAACGATGGATATCTGATTCTCCTCATCATCGTTGAAGGGCAGTTCCACACTATCATTGGACAACACGCTGAACAGCTGACCGAAGGCCTTGTCTATATCTGCCCGGTTGATCTCATCGATTATCAACCACTTGTTGATCGGCATACCTTTGGTATCCTTAAAGCAACTGAGGAACAGTCCTGGTTTGAACTCCAACCCACCTCCTTCTTTGGAAGGATAATAGCCTCCGATGGTATCGAAGGTGGTCCAATCCGCGGTGGCGGTGGTGAAGATGAAATCATCATTCCACTCATTCTTTCCCTTTATATGTTCGGCCACCTTCTTGGCTATCTTAGTTTTACCTGTACCGGGTGGTCCCGTAAAGATGATGTTCTTACCCGACCTGAGAGCAGAAGCGATGGACATCTCTATCTCCTTCCAAACACCGCTGGGGAAGTATAGATCTCCGTCCAGATCGAACGAACCGATATCCAAATCGGACCTGTGTATCTCCAGAAGTATCTCCTCCTTGTCTATCTCCTCGACCTCAGGCTCGGGCTCTAAGGCCAATATGGTCTCGAATTCCTTTTTAGTGAGTTCGAATATACTTCCCTGGGCTCCGTTGGAGATGGGTTTTGAATCTTCCAGATCCGGGATATCTTTCAATTGGAACCAGGTGATGTTGTTCAAGGGTTTCGAATATTTGACCCTTATACCTTCCACAGGTTCATCGAAACCCTCTTCCTCCTCGTAGTGCATACCTTCGGTTATTTCTCCCTCTGCAACGATCTTCTTTACCGGTGTGGATTCATAGAAAATCACTTTGTCCCCAGGCTTGGCCTTTTCAAATGCATCAAATATCCTTCTTTTATTACCCCTTTGATTGTAAGCGGTGTAGAATATAGTACCGCCATCCTTGATCTTAGATACATTCCATATCTTAGGATTGGCGGTTATCCAGAAGTAATTAGTTTTTCCTTCCACACTGATCTCGCTTTCACCCATGATCCAATCGTATATATCCTCCCTGTGAGACTTACGATATGGAGTACTCTTATAGTCTTTGAAAATATTTCTAGCAAATCGTATTGCACTCTTCCAAGCATCGTTTAACTCTGGTTTTCTTCTTAGTATGTCTTCAGTCCAAAGAAATTGTATCAATTCATGATCCTCACCCGTAGTGAATGCTCTTTTATTTTCTGTGTATTCGGTCCAATCGGTGAACTCCTGGGGTAATTTCGACGTATCCACAGCAAAATTAGCAAGATAATCTTCACCACGTCTTTCGATGGAAAAGAGCTTCCACCTACCAAAGTTGACCGAGATCTGCTTTCTAGGACCTTTGTAAGTAACACTTAGGATAGATTCCAGATCATCTGTATAGTCAATATAGTCGAAGAGCTTTTGGAAGTATCTTCTTGCATCCATTTCATCCTGTTCGTTCAAGAATACTTCTCTAAAATCTTTATCTTCAGCGAAAGTATATCGTTCGAGTTCCTCAAAATCATCTTCCAACGAAGGATTCATCTCCACCAACTGTTTCTTTATCTTCATATAACGTTCTTTTTCGAGTGCTGAAAGAGTAAAGAGGACGAACTCAGTATCAAGATCGACCTCTATCGTTTCACCATATTCATCCACTAGATCTATCACCCAATCCACGGGTCGAAAATTGCCGTATATATCGTTCCGCCCACCAACCAATCCCAAATCTTCTGCTTTTTCGATATCTCGGAAATAATCTCCCGTCACCACGCCTATACCATATACTTTGTTGGATTTACCGACCTTCGCAACGATGATATCTCCTGTTTCTACTTTATTAACGAAGTTATAGGTAGTACGGGTGTCATTGTCCTTTTCTTTTTTACCGAGTAAATATGCTACTTCCTTTTTTGATAGGCCTTCCAAAGAACCTTTTTGTGCATCACCGATAGCAGCTAAAGAATTCTTTGAAAATATAGGCCAAAAGCCGTATCTACTCCTACCAGGAGAAAATTGCCAACAATTAAATCCTTCCATAGAGATAACTTCTTCTTGAAGATCCCCCTCTAACTTATTTTTCTTCAGAAACTCATCACTGAACGAATTATACCTATCTATTATTCTATCTAAACTTAAATCATCCATATCTTCGATGGCTTCAACATACTTCTCCCCACCTTCAAATTCGGGATCTTCGATTTCTTCGCCTGTGCTAAAGCCATATTCTATTTTTTTTGGCAAGATCCTAAAGAAGAATTGATAACTGTCTCTATGACTGCCTCTTTCCTCAGGATATATCAGTATCCAAGGTTTCTCGGTGAGGAAATTTTGAGAACCCTGAAAAGTCACGATGTGGTGTTTTAGACCATCGATATCGATATTCTCCACTAGATACTCTCCCAGATGCTCAAAATATCCCTGCAAACGTGTTTTAAAATAGTCGAAGTAAATTTGCCCTAGTATGCTGAAATCGATCCAAGATTGAAGGATATTCGTCTCATATTTCTCACTCACTTTAGCCTTGATCTCCTCCAGATCAAAGCTCACTCCGTTCAAGATCTTTTTCAAGACTTGATACCTGATTAGTTTTATTTTCTCAGTTCCTTCGTATTTGTCTGATTGACTTTTAAGATAAGCTTCTGGAAGTTCCTTAAGCCTACCGATGAGTTCATCCGTATCATCTTTACAATCTTTCAACCTCTTGGAAAATGAAAAAAGGTACCTCAGAAAAATATCTTCTTTTTGGATATCTCTATATTGTTCCATAACGAACATGAAATCCTGCGCATACAGAGCAGACTTTTCGGAGAACAATCCTTGTTCGTAAAAATAGTCCCTCAACACATAACATAGTTCCAAGTATGATCCGTATTTATCACCAATGGACATACCCTTTCTTTTAAAATCCATGTTGTCTAAAAAGTCATCTATAAAGTCCCTGAACATGCCATCCTTATATATCGGAAATTTATCCTTATCCAACGCTGCGAAAAGGTATCCAAAGGTGGACGAACCTATCCTTACATCTTCTATTTCGTCTAATGTACTTCTAAAAGAGTCTATCCTTTCAGAAATACTCCCTTCTCCATAGTAAAGAGTGTTCAACATCTCTGCTGCTTTATGTGGATCACTTTCAGAAAATTTATTCAGATGGTCAAGATCACTCCAGTGAGTGAAGGAGCCAGTATTTGGATTTATCTTCTGCAAATACTTGATATAATCTTGAACGTTATTTTCAGATATTTCATTTTCTTCATGCCATCGGTTGAGTTCACCCAATCTATCCCACTTGTAACTCTCATTATAAACATCTTCTCCTACAAATTCCTTATAGCGCTCACCCGCGTGTTTTAGCAAAACCGTGTCGATGGTTGCTCCATCTAATTCCAATAACATAGACATCGTAATCAACCTCTTTAACTTATATTCTAAGACATATTTTGTTGAGATATAAGCTTTATCCAACGGATATCTATAGTGATAAGAATCAACGGTAGATGCATCAATAAAGATGTGTATACGTACAAACTGGCGGAGGACCACGAACTGACAGGAGGACAGAATGAAAAGTGGTGTTCAAGGCCGCTAAAAAAGCGGTGAAACTGGGAAAACGATCCATAATGAACTGCGATATACTGGAGATGATCCGCAGAGAGTTGCAGAAAGACGATGATATGAGTTACGATATCAACAGTGGTTTGGGTGAAAAAGACCGGGACCCGATGTATTCTTGATCGGACTGAAATAAGATTATCAAAAACCGGAAAACTTATTCAGATCGGAGGTTGATAAGAATCTATGAAATGCGGTAAAAACGAAAATATCATACTAGAACTTTTCAAAGAAACCTCATTGCGATTAGGCAATGATGATGATAAATGTGAAAATCTCATATTTTCGCAATCGCAATCCGGTAAATCTATTATCAGGGAACCAGAGGCTAGAAATGTGATGACATTGTTATTAAATAAAAAAAATATCGAATATGCTTTGGAAGTTCCAACTGAAGAAAAATACAAGTTCAGCGGTGACAAACCCGACTCCGCTAATACTGATCTGGTAATATATCTCAAGGATGGTCAAATAAATATTGAATTTAAGACAGGACAACCAAATCCCGAACACATAGAAAAGGATTTTGAAAAGCTGTTAAAAGAGCCAACCGACGGCTGTGCTTTTTATCATATTTTGAAAAATACCAACATAGACACCATTCCTAAACTTTTAAAAAAATATAAAACTGCATATCGTAAAGCATATGACGATGGTAACATTAAAGAGAAATGGTTTGTGTTGTTCATCTTTGTTAAAGAAAAACGAAAAGTTTATTGGAAAATGTTTGATGATATAACCGATCTGAAACAAATGACCCATGGTTTAGATAAAGATAAATTAAGAATGTTAGATTTTAAGAAATATCCTAAAAATGGATAAACGATAAACATACTCGATATGTTATTATACCTTATCACACTTATGTATTCATGATAAAATGGAAAGGGATGATATATCACTAACATTTCCAGGTTGTGTGGGCTGTGGAACAAAAAATATACTAAATCTATCTAATAAAAAAGCTGATAAAGTAAATTTTGGAGGCGAATTATCCATACTCGAGTCAACTTTAAAAGACAGACGGGGTTTGAATATTTACTGTTCATCGGGAGATTTACTTTGTTTACTTTGTAAATTTATGGCTTTTCAAGGTGATATTGAAGAAAACGAAGTAATTCACGAACCTTATTTCAACCAATTTTTTGACATTTTCTACCAAGCGCATATGGACTTACGAACATCATTGTTTCTTGTTATATGTGGACATCATAGAGCATCTAAACAAGTGATGAGGAGTGCATATGAAAATATTATAATGGGAGGATATCTCGCCTTGGTTGACGAAGACAATATAGATGATCAAGATATAGATGAACAAACGGTGAAGGATAGTATTAAAGTTTTCAAAAAATTTAGAAAGGGCAAATTTCATTTTAAGAGAAAAAGAATAAAGGAAGTTGCTAAGCGATTAGAATCTATAATTGATCTTCCGATAGATCAAAAGAAAAAATTTCTAGATGTATATGATCAATTCTGTCAGTACATACATCCAAATCCATACGGCTATGCAATTTATTGCGAAAAAGATGGTTGTGTATTTTCTTTAGAATATGACGAGGAATATGTCATAAATTGGTATAAAGATTTTCAATATCTGGTCTTCATGTTCATTGTTATTTTTATTAATTGTTTCGTTTATGATATAAAACAGTTTTTAGATACTAATCCTGAAGTGGGCGATAGGATTGACCTGATTTTGGATCGTGTAGAAGAATCGGAGGAACAAATATTTTTGATAGATCCACTGAAGGACATTATAAATGAATTAATACATATAAATTAATTGTCTAATAGGAAAATCCGAAATGGTACCCATCCAATTCAGACAAGATACTCGAACATCTTCAGGTAGTTTTTTCCCTTGGGTGTGAGACCTATCTTCCGGTTCCTGGTCTCTCCCTGTAGATAGATGAAGCCCCAGTCGTTTTCGAGTTTATTTCTGAATCGCTCTCGGAACTTTTTGTTCAGGGACTGACTCTTGTTCTTTACTCTTTCATCTACAGTAAGCATGCCCTCTCGGACCATGAAATCGATAACATCTTTGTTCTTAACCACGTTATCCTTTCCATATCCATTGCGCTGGATATAGTCAAGTATCCGGAGTTGTTCTTTATCCGGTATCTGAAGATGGAGTGTTTGGATCTCAAAAACATCCTTCAAACCTTCAGACATGGGTTCACCGGGCTTCCTCTTGTGCTCGTCGATCACCTTCTCAGGAAGGGCATAATAGGGCTCAGCGTCCCATATTATAGCGGCAAAAGAGGCCGCTACTGCTGAGATGCCGGTGGAAGTGGATATGTTCACGTACACATCATGACCCTGCTGTTTTAGATCATGGATGATCCTTCCGAATACGGAGATGCAGTCTACCATGTCGAGCAGTTCCGCTTCTTCTATTTGGTAGTCTAATCCCCGTTCCTCTAACCATCCCTCCACACGATCGAGATGGTCCTTACCGAAGGTTTCCTCTTTACGGATCACCAGCCAGAATTGATCTGCCTTTAATTCCTTCAAAGGTTCCACTATACGATCGAACTCGTATCCCAAAGGAGCGACATGTACTCTTTTCTTTATCTTCATATTCAAACCTTTTAAACGTTTAAAACTTCGTAATATTTATAATTATCGTGCCTGATTACTTCAACATGGATCAAAAAGAATGCGAATGTTGCGGAAAAGGATTTGACGAGGACCCGATCAACGATCTCATCACGGTGTGTGATAAGTGTGGTGGGAAAATGGGGATAGACCTGATGGAACAGGAGATATCCTGGTTCATTAAGAACATGCAAACGGGAAGATTCATAGGATATAGTAGGTGAAATGATATGAAAAAACAAGAACTGATATTGATACCATGTTCGGGAAGTAAGCTCGAAGGAGGCATCGAAAACCTCCAAGGAAGGAAGCTGATAGAAGATATCTATCAAACAGATCGATTGGATGATCTCAGGAAAGAAGTAGCGAACTTCTTCGGAGCTCCAACACCAGAGGAGTTTCATAAAAAACCTTCTTTAGAGGCCTACAAAAGGTACTCCGGGAACATCTACGGTAAGATATCCAACGAGGCTTGGAGCGAAGCAAAAACCAGAGATGATCTTGAGATCGTGATCGTGTCTGCACTTTACGGCATGATCTACTGGGATGAACCGATCATCAAATATGATGTGGCCATGGATAACAGTATTCGAAGGGGTAGGCGGTTGAACACATGGTGGAGGAACAACGGCCTTCCCGAGATCCTATCTTCTTATGTGGATAAAAACGGATTCGAATTGGTTAGATCTTTTCTATCTGGACATTACCAAAAAGCGATACTACCTGCTGTGGATGAAGTTCAAGCCGAATGGCTTCGATACGAGTATCCTGCCCTGGGCTCCGGAAGCAACTATTACCGAGGTTCAGATATAAACGATATCATCCTAAATAGACATATCGAATGTCCAGGTTGTGAGTCCAGAAAAACAAAACGTATAACAAGAGAGAGTTACAAGTGTTCTGACTGTGGTCAGAAATATAGGGTGTGATATCATGGATAGAGAAGCACACTTAGAAAGGTTCTATACGCTGTTGAAAAGGTTGGAAAACAAGATAGGAATCAGAAAGTTAGCATACTGCCACGGCAGGATGGACTGGCCCAAGCGTGGACTCTATTTCTTCCTATCCCCAGATGAGTATCGGGATGGATTCCCCAGGGTCACAAGGGTTGGAACCCATGCAGTTTCAAGGGGCAGTTCTACAACATTATGGGATAGATTGATCACCCATCGAGGAACTCTCAGAGGAAAAAGGGCCAACGGAGGCAATCATAGGGGTTCCATATTCAGGTTAAGGGTCGGCGAGGCCATCATACACCGGGATGGCCTCCAAGATGAAAACCCAAGCTGGGGAAGGGGTTCCAACGCCCCCTCGGATGTGAAGGCAGATGAGCATCCTATGGAGCTAAGGGTCAGCGGATACATCCGCGAGCTACCCTTCTTATGGCTGGAAGTCGATGACGAGCCCGGACCGGATAGTGACAGAGCTTACATAGAAAGGAACTCAATCGCACTCTTGAGCAACTACGGTAAAACGCCGATAGATGAGAGGAAGAAATCATGGCTGGGAAATCACAGCCCGGTGGATAAGATCAGAAGATCTGGATTGTGGAACTCTAACCACGTTGACGAACCTTACGATCCAGCATACCTAGATGTGATGGAGGAGTACGTGTGATACACTCCAGAAAATTGTTTATAGAATACAAACTATG
>PWKY01000060.1 GCA_003560595.1 Thermoplasmata archaeon
CTAACACAAATCCAGAACTGGTTAAAAGAGGTTTCAAAGAGGCAAATAGCTTGGAAAACCATCTACAAGCTATCGCTTATTACCACAATAAGAACCTATCACTAAAAACTTGACAGGCTCTAATTAAGAGGAAACGTAAACTATATTTGGTCAATACCTATTAGGCGTCCTAAATCGAGTGCGATACCCACATCTGCGGGTTTATGTGGAAAGGATTTCCACTAACTCCTCGAAATTCGAAGCCTCTCATTTCTGCGGGGGTAGCCAAGCATGGCCAACGGCGATAGACTCAAGATCTATTCCCATAGGGGTCCGAGGGTTCAAATCCCTTCCCCCGCATTCAATTACCTTTCCGAGAGTAGCGAGGAAAGTGATTGAAAAGAAGGAAGTTTTGCTTCCTACGCACTTTTTTTCGTATATGAGCAAAGCGAATAAACAAAAAAGTAAGCGGACGTCAGTCCGCTTCACTTTTTGCTTCACGAATGTAGCGAGAAACTTAAAAGTGGGAAGAGCGAACGTCATCGGGTTCCTACTGCTTTATTTTGTTTTTAGTCCAAAAAGATCGGGGCGCACTGATCCCTCTTTTAATCATTTGATATCTCAAAAAATCACTAATAGTTTTGCAGTCGTCTTTTTTAGCAAAATATATATACATTGGCCCACATTATACCCTAGGACGGTAATATAAATGGGAAAAAAAATGTTAGCCGGTATAATAGCGGTTGTAGCAGTAGTGATGTTAGTTTTCTCTATGTCGATGCCTTGGTACACAGTAGGCGAGGAATACAGGGATGAAGAGGATCCCTCTGAAGATAGGGTTCGCACCTGGAGAGTCTATTTAAGCCTCCTACCCCAATCTTCAGACTCCGAAAGGGAACAAGACAATACAACAACTACATTAACCATAACATCATGGATGGCCACAGCTGGAACTGCAGCTTCTATGGTTTCGTTACTCTTTATCGGTATGGCTGCAACGTCAGACAAAAAAAGCTATGTGAAGATCGGATCCATCTTTCTTATAGTCGGTTTGATATTCGCTATCTTAGCACCGTTGTTCTTTATGGTCTCTTTTCCTAGAGCGATTTTGAATGACCAATATGATGGAGATAAGGACAACCTACCTGAAGACCAAGATACACCTGCAGAAAGCTTTTTTGGAAGCGAAACAAGCGAGCGTTGGGGCGGCAGAGAAGTAAAAGAGAGTTGGGGTGGTGGAATAGGATGGTTCATGTCGATCATAGGAGGGATCATACTGATCCCATCTTTGATCCTTGTTCTTTTAGGTGGGAAAAAGAGTCAACCTACTATGAGAGGATCACCTTATACTCAGCCACAACAACGATACCAGCAACCACAACAGGAGCAACAATACCAACAGCCACAACAGCAGCAACAGTATCGGCCACCGGAACAGGAGCAACAGTACCAGCAGCCACAACAACAAGGACAGAACGAAGATCGTTGGTAAGTTATATCAAACCCTTTTTCTCTTCTTTTTTGCTATATAACTTTGTCCCATCATTCTCATATACCACTACATCCTTGACCAAAGTAAAGTGTTAATCATGTATGAGATCACATCCATAGACGCGTTAGAGGTACTCGATTCAAGGGGCAACCCGACTATCCAAGTTGCAGTCACCACTCCGGTTTCTGTTGGGAAGGCTTCTGTTCCATCCGGTGCATCTACCGGAAAAAGAGAGGCTTTAGAACTGAGAGATAAAGATGACCGGTACAGAGGTAAAGGGGTGTTGTCAGCCATAGAGAACATAGAGGATAGGATATCCCCGATGATAATAGGTTTAGATGTAAGGGATCAAGGGCTAATAGATAAAAAGATGATAGATTTAGACGGTACGGAGGACAAAAGTTCCCTAGGAGCCAATTCTATCCTAGCAGTTTCATTAGCTGTATCGAAAGCCGCCGCAGTTGCTGTTGATCTTCCCCTATATGCATACCTTGGAAGACCCAACGATGTTAGATTACCGGTTCCTTTCATGAACGTGATAAACGGTGGTGAACACGCGGGAAACGATCTTGATATACAGGAACACATGATAGCTCCGGTTGGAGCGAAAAATTTCAGCGAAGCCCTCAGGATGGGTGTAGAAGTGTATCACACCTTGGGTTCACTTTTAAAAAAGCGTTACGGACCAGTTGCAACCAACGTTGGAGATGAAGGAGGGTATGATCCCCCTATCGATGACCCTATCGAAGCCTTTGAGATCATAGTTGAAGCCATAGACCAGTTAGGTTATACCGAGGAAGTCAAGATCGCAGTCGATACTGCCGCTTCAGAGTTTTACAACGATGGCTCATACCTCTTTGGTGGAAAAGAGTTGGATTCATCTCACATGGTCGATTTCTATGAGATGCTTATCGACGAGTATCCTATAATCTCACTGGAAGACCCTCTAGCAGAAGATGATTGGCCCGGTTTTAAAGAGCTCACTACACGTCTCGGAGATGATGTACAGATCGTAGGTGACGATATATTTGTTAGCAATCCAAAGATAATAGAAAAAGGTATCCAAGAGGGCGTATGCAACTCCGTGCTGCTTAAAGTAAATCAAATAGGATCTCTGAGTGAGGCACTTGACGCCGCTTCACTAGCGATGAATAACGGGTATGGGATAATGGTTTCTCACCGCTCCGGTGAAACGACAGATGATTTCATAGCTGATCTATCGGTTGCATTATCCTGTGGACAGATCAAATCAGGTGCACCGTGTAGGGGTGAACGCACCGTCAAATACAACCGTTTGCTGGAGATCGAAAATGAACTTACTCACTCTTCGACCTACGGACTTAATAATATTACGTAGAACCCGTAGAGTAATAAGAATGAAAGGAATAGTGTAAATATTGTTATCGGTAAACCCAATTTGGTGTACTTTCTGAAAGATATAGGATACCCCATCTTTTCGGAAATGTTTGAAACTATCAGATTGGCTGGGGAGCTGAAAAGGGTACCATTCCCACCAAGCCCTACTCCTAGTGCAAGAGCCCACCATATCGGATTGATTGGATATCCCACCCCAACACCACTTTCTACGATCACGATATTCACCGCAGGTATAAGGGTGATGACAGCAGGAATATTCCCTACGACAATTGCAAATAAACCGCTGACCATTAAAACGATAAATATTGTAAGTTCTAAATTACCACTGCTGACGGCCAATATCTGCTCTGCTATTACGTCAATTATACCGGCTTCATAGAGCCCGCCGATCAATACGAACAGTCCGGCAAAGAATATCAATGTAGTCCAATTGACGTACTTAAAAGCCTCTTCCGGCTCGGATAAAGATAGTAATAGTAACACCGAAGCACCCATCAAAGCGATGACCCATGGGGATATGCCGATCATGTGATGGATCATGAATAGGAACATAGTCAAAAACATGACGAACAATGATTTATGCAGTAAAGGGCGATTTGTTATGCATTTAGATTCATCTAATTCCAATATACTTTTGAATTTATCCATATCGTTCTCTAAAACATCTCTAAACATCAATTGCAAAATCAGTATGGTTATGCCAAGGATTATCATCACTATCGGTGCTAGATATATTAAAAAATCTACAAATCTGATCTGAGCGACGCTAGCGATCATCACGTTTGGTGGGTCTCCTATCAATGTTGAGGTACCTCCTATGTTAGAAGATATCATCTCAACTATTAGGAAAGGTATGGGATTAATCTCTAACTCCTTCGCAATTATCACTGTGACCGGGACCACTAATAGAATAGTGGTAACGTTGTCTAAAAAGGCGGAAACAAAGGCGGTTATGATGATGAATAGAGCCATCAAACGATAATAATTACCATTTGATAATTTAGCAGTCTTGATAGCCAAATACTTCATGAAACCGGTTTCACCGAGTAATCCATGTATTATCATCAATCCAAGGATCAGACCTAATGTGTTGAAATCTATATGTCCTATCGCCATTTCCGCCGAGTAAAAACCCATAAATTGACCGAAAAGGATCATGGAGACCGCTCCGACCATAGCGGCAACCGTTCTATGCAGGTTTTTACTGATAACTCCATAATAAGTCAAAGCAAAGATGGTAACTGTGCCTATCAAGATGATATTCAATCATTTCACCTATGTTCAATCTCCGATCATCAGGAATGGAATAGATGATTCGGCAAGCAATTCTTTTTCCAAGTTACTCAAAGCCAGACTCGGTATTAGATGTCTGAGTTTATACATCAAACCACCTCGACCTCTACTCCCTACTATAAAATCATAGTCTTTAGATACCTCCAACAACTTTTCATCTGTTGCGTTATTATCGACTAATAGCTTAAATTCAACTTTCTTCTTCTTCGCCAGTTTTTTAATTTTATCAACATCTTCACCAGGTTCTTTATTTCCAAAGTGATATGTCGTTAGGCTCGCTCCGAAATAATCTGCCAGATCTATAGCCTTTATCGTAGCTTCCACCGAGTACTTACTGAAGGTAGTTGGGTTGAATATACTTTCGGGCGTCTTGCTTTTACATTCGCATGAAAATATCAACGAGGGGATATGGGTGAGCTGAAGTGAATGTATTGCGGTATCACCGATGTGTAACCTCTGGGTACCGCTCTTTGAGTGAGTAGCCATCACCATCAGATCTATGTTATTTTTATCGGTATACTTCATTATCTCTTTGGAAGGTGTTCCGGAAGGCATCGCGATGTTAACCCCTTCGATCCCCATCTCTTTCAGGATATTTTTCCCCTTCTTTAAAGCGTCTTTAGATATATCCCCCATATGTTTCTGCATCAACGGTGTTTGAGGTATGCTGCCGTCACTAGTGTTTATCACATTGATCAGATGATAATCGGCATAAGGAAAAGCATGTGCCGTGTACTGTAACGCATTTCTCATCAAAGGTGAGTTATCCGTAGCTATCAAGATCCTCTCAAACATAGTTCTCAATAAATCAATCTAAACTCCGGTATATACATATTTCTACACACTCTAATTTCATTTAATCTTAGCTTAATTATTAAGAATGAGCCCAAAAATATAAGAAGGAGTTTTGTTTTTTGCATCGATATAGCTCTAAATCTACAAGTAAAAGGTGCATAAAATGGTGGAGAAAAAAAACCGCTCAAAGGAAAACAAGGAACTGGTCGAACGCCTAGCACAAACTGGCTTAAGCAAGAACGTAGCCCGGGCTTTGGTTTTCATCGCAGGAGTGGATGAAACTACAAGCAGAAACATTGAGGATCACACGAGGTTAAGGCAGCCCGAAGTATCAATCGCTACTAACCAGCTAAGGTCTTTAGGATGGATAGAAAAGCGAGATATTAAAAAAGAGGGTAAGGGTCGTCCCGTTCACGGCTATCGTCTAAAAAAACCCATCGGTGAGATATTAGAAGACATCGAGGAAGATGAGATGGAAAAGGTCAAAGAGATCAAAAATAATGTAAAAAGGATGAAAGAACTGGCTGAAACTACCCTCTAACCCATTCCTCTACTTCATTTTTTTTACCGATGATTATCTGGTCGGCGACGTTCAAAAATAGCCCATTTTCAACGACGGTAGGGATATTATTTATCTTGGATGATAGTTTCCCTGGTTCATCGATACCTTCAAATCGACAGTCGATAATGTAGTTATGGTTATCCGTTTTGAAGAGTGACGAATGTTGCATCCTCATATTGGTACTGCATTTAAGCCCCTCGAGCATCCTCATGGTGGCGTTAGGCCAGTATGGTACTATTTCTACAGGCAGTTCAAATTTTTCCCCCAATCTATCCACTATCTTCGAACTATCTACAACTATGATCACTTTTTTTGAGTTAAAAGCGACGAGCTTTTCACGTAAAAGAGCACCTCCACCTCCTTTGATCAAATTCATATTCGGATCTACTTCGTCTGCACCGTCTATGGTGAGATCTATAACTTCGTGTTCTTCTAAAGTACCTAAAGGTATGTTCAGATCATTTGCCTCTTCTTCAGTGCACTCAGATGTGGGTATGCCCACGATATCTAACTTTTCTTTTCTGATCCTCTCTGCAAGCGCGTCGATGGCGTGTTTGGTCGTAGAACCGGTACCCAGGCCTACTACCATACCATCTTCGACATGTTTGACGGCCTCCCTTCCGGCGTTTCTTTTCTCTACCAGCATCGGTGCCATATCGTAAGGGGTGTATATATTACATTCGATTCACAGAACCGGGTTCAATTTACGGAAGGATTTATATATCACTAACCTCTCGTGACCCACTGTAAAATAAGGTGTTATTGATGGCTAGATTCCCTGAAGCAGAAAAAAGATTACTTCACAAAAAGATATGCATGCACTGCTCGGCTAACAATCCAGTACGGGCTAAACAGTGTCGTCGTTGTGGTCGCAAACATCTTAGAATGAAGGCTAAAGAAAGCAGAAGGCTCTAGACAGTCTATCAATCTCTTGTAGGGCAGTCCATATCTGGACAGAATTCCCAAGGTTTTCTACCTTTGTGGATGATCTTCATGATAGGCGCCTCACATTCTTCACACTTATCTCCTTCATAGATGACCATACCTTTCTGTGGCAATGGGTAAGTGCGTTTACATTCTGGATAGTTAGAGCAGCCTAGGAAACGTTTTCCTCTATAGGATCTCATCTCCATGATATCTCCATCACAGTCGGGACATTTTCCTCTGAATCTTTTATCCTTAGAATATTTACAGTTCAGATCAACACACAATTCTTCAGAATCTCCTTTATGATACACCTTTACCTTCGGTGCTCCACATTCAGGACAGTTCTTGTTAGCCGGTTTTACAGAACCTGAACGTGAGATCTGGTAGGTGTTCTCACAGTCGGGATAATTTGAGCATCCTACGAACCGTCCCCTTTTTCCCTTTCGAACGATCAAAGTCCCTCCACACTCAGGGCATTTACCTACCGACTTCTGGTCTTTCAAGGAATCCCTCAATTCGTTACGTATCTCTTTTTTATCTTTTTTCAATGATCTGATAACGCTTTCCAACATCTCCCTGGACTCATCCACTACTTCATCCTTATCCAGTTCGTTATCGGCGATCTTTTGCATGTCCTCTTCTAATGTTTTTGTCATCTCAGGTTTAGTGACCGTATCTGCATGAGCTTCTAAGGTCTTTATCACGGATTTGCCGGACAGGGTGGATCGCGGAACTTTTCCTGTAACGAACCCTCTATCGTATAGTTTTTGTACGGTTTGATGTCGAGTACTCTTGGTCCCTAGACCCAATTTTTCCATCTCCCTTATCAGATAACCTTGTGAGTATCTACGAGGTGGCTTTGTTTCGTCTTCATTCAGTGTTATCTCCTTTACATCTACAATTTCACCTTGATCCAAGGAAGGAACCAGGTTTTCTTTTGGTTTGAAGTAGGGATAGTACTTCATCCAACCTTTGTAAACTACTTCGTAACCTTTGCACTGGAAATTTTCTTCCTCTATCTCTAAAACTACGTCTCTGGTTATCGCTTCTCCAGGTGGTGCAACGGTCACTAGGAACCTTCGAAGTATCAATTCGTATATCTTCCATTCCCTTCCTTTCAATTTGTCTTTTGTAGCTGCTTTGATCGGATAGATCGGAGGATGGTCTGTAGTTTGTTTTCTACCTCTGCTCGCCCTGATCTTATCCTGCTGCAGTACCTCTTTTACTTCATCTGACAACTCTGACGATTTTAATTTTTCAAGATGCTTTCGTAGGCTCAATGTCCTAGGATAAACCGTGTTTTCTGTCCTAGGATAGGATATCCAACCTGCGGTGTAAAGGTCCTCAGCTGTTTTCATCGCTTGTGCCGGTGTGAGGTCCAACTTTGTTGCATCGGATATGAACTGGGTGGTGTTGAATGGAGGAAGAGGCCATACCTTCTTTTCCTTTTCTTCAAAAGAAAGTATCGTCGCTGATCTTGAATTTTCAACCTTTCTAAAAAGACTCTCGGCTTTTTCCGCCTCCCAGATCCTACCCTCCTCGTGCCTTGCGGTGAATTCATATTCCTTATCCAATAAAGCATCGAGTAACCAGTAGGGTTCAGGTTCGAAATTTTCTATCTCCTCGTCCCTGTCAACGATCAATGCTAGGGTCGGACTCTGGACCCTGCCTGCAGAGATAAAGTTCCTTCCAAGTTGACCAGATGTTTTAGATAGAAACCTCGTCAAAGCCGCTCCCCATGCCAAGTCGATTATCTGCCTCGATTCTGCAGACTCCGCAAGTTTAACGTCTAATTCCTTCAGATTAGAAAAGGCCTCTTCTATGTCCGGTTTAGATAAGGAGCTGAAGGTGGCTCTTTTTATCCTGATCTCCGGTTTTTTACTTTTAAGGATCCTCACTGCCTCGAGTCCTATAAGTTCACCTTCTCTGTCATAATCCGTTGCTACAATTACTCTTTCCACATCCTGAACTTCTTTTTCGAGTAGGGAAACGATCCTATAAGCGGTGACCTCCTTTTTAGGATCTACCTGTATGAGTTCTTCCTCATCTACCTTGTTCCAATCGTTGTATTCTTCAGGATAATCATATTCGACTATGTGCCCCCTCAATCCCATGACCGTGTAATCGTCTCCATGCCTCTTAAATTTAAAGTATGGTAATTTAAAATAGTACTTCCTATTCATCGAGCCGTTGGAAAGTAAATATGCTATCCTCGAAGCGGCGCTATTCTTTTCACATATGACCAAAATTTTCATCGTTCGCGTTCTACGAAGCTATTGTTATTTAATATCTTTGGCCTCGGGTAAACAGTCTTATTTTCTCTTTAGCAACTCTGGCTTGAACTTTCTGATCACAAGGACTAATGCCAATAATATGGCGAATATCAATAGCACCATGTATAATATACCTGTGGTGGGTTCTTCAACCCTTTCAGGTTCAACTGCCCGGATGATGAGTTCGTCACTTTGTACGGTTCGTCCATCCTCGTCAGCCACCTCTATGTATGCGGTTTTGTTTCCTAGGGTCATGGTTTCCTGATATGGTACCGATAAAACGTATGTATCGTTTTTTTGTTCCATGTTTGCACCATCTGGTAAGTATTCTTCTATGACCAAACGTGCACTTTCTACCCATTCATCAACCTCGGCGGCAAAGTGCAGGGTGTTACCTTCTTCTAGAATGAACTCGACTTCATTAGAAAGATCTTCCATGGAAGTACCTACTCCTGCAAATTTTATCTCCGGCAGCGGTGTTTGTACATAGAGAAATAAATTATCGGTATATGCCAAATTACCGGCCCGATCTACTGCTGAAACAGTTAGCTGGAAGACTCCTTTATTTTCGATGGGGATATCAACGCTGAAGTACCTGTCATTATACCTTTCCATCTCAAGTTCATCAATATCCATCTCGTCACTTGTTACATAGACACTATCCAAGTCACTATCTACATCTATCACTTCGGATGAAACAGTTACATAGGCCCCTTCTTCCAGGGTAACGTTCACCTCAATACCTTCTTCACCGGTATGTGTTTCGATCTTGCTCCACAGTATATCAGGTGCTTCATTTTCTACAGTGGTGTGATAGATATCGTACTGATTAGAGAGGTTCGGATGTTCTGACGGGTGTCGTTCTTCCCACACTATTTTATTTTGGTGTATCACCGGATTTCTAGCATAAGTAGGCCCTGGAGATTCTCCTTCAGGGATATCTACCTTTGCTATAAGCTCTTTCGAATTTTCCAATATATTGTACACGTATATCGAATCGGAATATTGACTGATGCGGTCAACTTCGAAAAAGACCACCCTTCCCGCATATATCCTGGGACTCTGTTCGCTGGTAGATTCCGCCGAGATGATCTGCTTTTCTTCTCCTATTATCCTCATGTATATATTGTTAGTTCCTTCAGAATACTCAGTCCAGACAACTGTATCTTTATAGATACTCGGACGGTTCTGGTTTACATCCCCTTCAGCAACAGCGAACTCTTCTTCTGTTGATATGTCGTAAACGAAGATGTCAGCTCGCATCTGGGTATATTCTCCCGCCCAGAAGTTTCTATAGTCTGTCCAAACTACTCTGTCACCATGTATATATGGGCTGTTCTGTATCGCTCTTTCTGTAGATACTGGGCTTTCTGTTCCGGTGGCTATATCATACATGTATATGTCGCCGAAGTCGTTTTCCCTGTAATCCTCCCAGACTATCTTACCTCCGTGTATCTTTGGTCGTTTCTGAGAGCCTTGATCATCCGTTATCCGTATCTCATCTTCTGGATCATCAAGATCGATCATGTATATATCTGGATCTCCGTTCCTGTGGTCCTCCCATACCACATAGTTCTCCCATATATCCGGATTTACTTGTGAAGAGTCGTTTTGTGAGAGTCTAACGGTTTCCCCTGAACTGATGTTCATAAGGTAGATGTTTGAATTACGGTTACCCGGAGTGGCCCATGAACCCAGGGGGTCATCTCTGTAATCCTCCCAAACTACCAGATCCTCCCATATGGCTGGATTCATCTGCCAGCTGGCGTTCTGACTAAGGTTTGTATTTTCTGTTTCATTTATATGTTGAGAAGCAGCAAGTAGTCCTGTTGATGATAGTACACAGACCATAAGAACAACCGTAGATATCTTCTTTTTGAGGTTTTCCATCGGCTTTCAAGTGATGGGGCGGGTTAAATATTTTTCGTGATAGTACAGAGTAAGTTGTTCAACTTCTGTGTCATAAACTTTATATAACTCTCTTTTCCTATTTCAATTTAACATTAGTTCTGATAAACTAGAATTTAAGGAGGATAAAAAAATGAACAAAAAGATTGTGTGTGGAATAACGCTTTTGGTGGCTGCAGCGTTGATTTTATCAGCGATTCCAGCAATGGCTACGATATTACCACATGAACGATATGGACAAGCAGAAATCGACGCAA
Source organism: Thermoplasmata archaeon (assembly GCA_003560595.1). GTDB lineage: Archaea > Thermoplasmatota > Thermoplasmata > Halarchaeoplasmatales > Halarchaeoplasmataceae > Halarchaeoplasma. The sequence continues at coordinate 10,864 of PWKY01000060.1, forward strand.
GCACTGCTCCTGATGGCTATACGGTGACATCCTGGATAGACGGTACGGAGTATGCGGATGATGAAATATCCGAAGGAGATGGATCTTATCAGATCATCACCCCCGGTGATGATGACAGTGATAACACCCAAAAACAAGGTGGAGCGAATGGCGATATGATCGTTTACAGGATCGACGATGGTGCTGGAAACGTTTACATAGCTGAAGAAGTAGATACATTTGCTTCAGGTACTATAGATTTCGCAGAGTTAAACTTCCCGACTGCTGGTCAGCCCAGCACTGAAGTGAAGATAAACGAGATAGTACCACAGCCCGGCGATGCCGGAACACAGTACGTTTATCTTTACGATAATGTAGGTATCACACTCGCCGATTGGAGATTGGAGAACCATGACGGATTCTCAGCATCTCTAGACACACTAGATACCGAATATCATCCGGATTTTGCTGATTTACTTTATGTTGATCTCGATGCTACAGATGTCATCGAAACAGCAGGAGACGCACTCATGCTTTCATGGAATGCTGCCGGAGGTATTGCAGAGAATAACTGGGTAGTCATGGATCGTGTTGAGTTCGGAAGCATCGTTGCTCCGGAAAACACGATACACGAAGAGTTCCCGACCGCACCCGACGTCGGCGAATGTATCGTCCGTGAAGTGAACGGACAAGATACCGACAACAG
>PWKY01000028.1 GCA_003560595.1 Thermoplasmata archaeon
ATCTTCGGCTCCCATGTTAGAAAATGAAACATTGTAAGGCACAATCTCATCCTTTTCATCTAAAATGCCGTACCCTGCTGATAGAATTTTTAAATCAATAGAATCAACCCCATAAATATTTCTAAGTGCTTTGATACCTTCAAATAAATATTGATGCTGCCTACCTGTATACATTTCTACAGCTGGCAACTTATATTTTTCTAGTTGTTTCTCTTTATACTTAAACCGTTTAATATCTTTAAAATCTTCCAACTGCAAAGCATTATTTGGTTTAAAGTACTTATCGTTAGTACATGAAGAAATAATCAATACCCTGTCTGGATAACTTGACATAAAATTCAACTCCATTAAAACCTAAAATCTTTGTTAATTACCTCTGTCACCCTTTTTATCGTTTCTTAAAGTCTCTACAATAAGCCAAAGATAGTAGTAGTCTTCAGCATTTTTAAAAAATATCCCATGCTTAAAAATATCTTGATAAATGGATATCATTGTATCAGGCATAGCCGGATATTTACCAGCTACTTCAGCCACAATCTCAGGCAAATCTCGTTCATTAGGTTTTACATTAACCAAATCTGTTGGTTTTACCCCCAATTCTGTTGCTATTCTTTCAACAGTTTCGAAGGTTACATTCCGCCTACAGTTTTCAATATTACTAATGCTCGAAGGGCCCATGCCAAGTTTTTTGGCTAGTTCTATTTGCGTATAACCTTTTGATAATCTAAACTCACGAATCCTTTTAGCTAGAATCCTCTTCAAATCATCTGTCATTCTGATCACCTGACAAAGCTTTAAATTTAATACTAAATTCCATGTTGCACGCCAAACGGGGCACTTTCCTCTCCAGTTCGATTAACACATCATATTCGTTTATATTAAATGCTATCCTTTTTTCCTCCAGCAAATTTTCAACTACGCTAGTTAGTTTATTGCCAAGCAGTTTATCTTTTTCAGTCAAACTTTTAACAAAGTAGTTTTTACATTCATCAATCAAACTCGATAACTTATTATAATCATTATACTCGCCTTTACTTGTGCAAGTCAGTAATTTCTTGGTCTCTGCTATTTTTTTATTGAAAGAAATGGTTCTTTCGTTCACAGTTTTATCTAAAAGATCAACTTGATATATTAGCGATTTGCAAATATCCTTTTTCAAAAGCGCTGCCCTATCCTTGCTTAAATTAAAAGCAAGCGAACTATTGTCTGTTAGGCCCAAATCAACATTAAAAGGATTAAAGGTATGATTTAATTTTGAAGCACAACCAAATTCTTCTATGTAATATTTTAAAAGCTTTCTCATCTCGGCTATTTTATAATTACTTTGAACCTCATGGGAAAGAAAAGGAGTTATATTGTCAAGAAAATTAATCATATCTTTTATTGTTTCATGGTCTATAGTTTCATAAGAATTATTTGATGGGATAAAAGTATTGGGCTTTTGTTTTATATCCAAAGCGGTTTTAAGACATTTTTCAACTTGAAATACAATCTCCATGATTCCTAACGAAAGTATATTGTCAAGTTGGGTAGTGGTTAATTCAGAGGTATTGGGCATTATTTCAGCTTGAGAAATTAATAATTTCTTATGTTCCTGGTATATCGTAAGAAGTTGTGATTTTAATAACTTCAAGTTGCCGTAATTCTCATCTTCTGCGTATTCAGCTATAACAGAGATGTTTTCTGGATACTCCAAACTACTTGGAATTGCTAAATTAAAAGTAGAAAGTTCTTTGAATTGTAAAACAGCAATATAACCTAAACTGCTGCATAAAGATTTTATATTTGATAATTGTTTGTTCATTTTTATCAGGTCTTTTTCAGTCAATGATGAAAGATCTATTAACTCTGAATGAAGTAAGTTGCATTTTTCTTCAAAAGAATTGTCATTTAGCAAATTTAAATAGTTATTTGCCGCATTTGAGACCTCGTTTAAAAGATCTCGCACGTAATGGCTTTTAAACTTGTAATCAAGCGGTACTTTTTCTGAGTCAATATCAGAAAGGCCATTTAGGATATCACGAACTCCTGGATATTTTAGAATAAACTTGTTTATTAAATAACCATCATATAAATTTTCCCTTAGTTGAAACCAATCATCGAAGAACCCAACAGAAAATTGATGCACTTCTTCTGACAATGGCTTTATTGCGTACTTTATGCCTGATGGCAACTTATATAAGGAGCCTGAATTATACTTTAATGAAAAGTAATGAGGGTAACTATCAAGTTTGTTGACATGAAAAATAAAGCTATATAGTAAAAAAGCTAACTCTTCACATTTTATTTCCATTTCTTGCTCAAAATCATCTCGCCAGTTACTCACAACCTCTTTCGCGTCTTCGATCATGTTAACGATCTCCGGACTAAACCATAATTGATTGATTACATCTTTTTGATTATCAATGTTTAAGTGCTTTAAATGTATCAAACTAAAAGAACTCTTACCTAGCTGTCGTTTTATATTGATACCAGTATAACTATCTACCCCTTCTATAGATAATGGGAAACGACAACCATTCAATATTTTTTCTGGCTTCACAGTACTTTTCAATCTTGAAGTGCCATGCCTAACCATACCACTTTTAGGTAAAAATTCTTTTAGAAAAGAGTTACATGAAAGTCTAAAGTCTTTTAATAACTCCTTATTAACTTTCTTATCTTCTAACCAATCTCTTATTGCTACTAATGCTGGATCATTTTTTTCTGACAGCACAACACTTTTCTCTTTAGTATCGTTACCTGGCATTTCAGGCTTTACGTTATAGGACAAATTACTAATTTTTATAGTCTTGCTTTTTTTGTTTTTATAACCCAATGATCTTAAGAAAAGTGGAGATAACTTAATAATACCCTCTGCATCCATAGGTAAATACGATTCAATAACAATTTTTTGATCAATGTTATCAACATC
>PWKY01000006.1 GCA_003560595.1 Thermoplasmata archaeon
ATGTAGGTGATGTGGATGTGGCGTTGAACCACACATCGCTGGAAACCGAGATCGACCTGGAGCTGAGCGATGATGCAAGGGTGACCTTCGTCAGCACCGATTGGTCCGAGGCTATGGACGTGGTTTCCCCTATCGCAGCTGAAAGTGTAAGGGGGATAGGAGATCGCCTCACCGAATTCAGAAATACACCCGAGACCATGAGGGTGGCCGGCGATAGTGCGAAACCGCTAGAAATAAAATCATCCCCCACCAAGAATCAGCGGTTGTATCTCAGAGATGGAGACTTTTTACGGCCTGAGAGGGGGGGCGACGAGATGGATGTTTCATTATCTCGTGATGAAAGCTACACATGGTCTTCTGAACCATTTGCAGGGGATTTCGATATCTCTTCAACTGTATCCGTTAACCTGTATCTTGAACCCTCTGGACCTGGTAACAACCTACCTGGGTTGGACTTAACTTTGAGAAGTGATGATTCCCTCATCGGACAAACAGAGATATATCCTGTTTCATCAGATAATTGGTACACATTTTATATTGACCCCTTGGAAAACAATATACAAGCCGGTGAATCTTTGCATCTTGATGCTCTGGTAACAGGAGACCACCATCGTAATCGGATAACAATATCTTACAACTCTGAAGAAATGAACTCTCGTATAACGATACCCACGGACACATACATCACCGTTGATGACATATACACCCTAAACGATGAGGAAGAAGAAATGGATGTTTTCTATCCAGGTGACACCGTTGATGTGAACGCAGAGGTCAGCCATCCCTTGGACGCATCTTTGATCTCGGAGACCGTGGTTACAGTTTTAGATCCCGAGGATCAACCGATAGTAGAGGATGTAACCATGGATCTGAAGGAAATCGATGGTGCCGATCCACCTCAATGGTCGATCCTCGAACATGCGTTCGAACTGGATGAACACGCACAGGGCGGTGTGTATAATGTCGAAGTTACATCAGTAGATAACCAGGATATTTCATCCACCCTTACAACAACCTTTACCGTACCCAGTGACCCCGGGGTGATAATATATCCCGATGGTTCAGCGACCGCGGAGTCCGGTTCCTGGGTCGATTACGAAGTAAATGTTCGTAACATAGGTAACATGGACGACGAATATGAGCTGCACGTAGGTGAATCCTCCAGGCGGTGGACGACCATACTTTCCCACGAAGGAGAAGAGGTTGCCGTGGATGAGGAGGGTGATGGCTCCTGGGATTGGGTAGATCCTGACTGGGATCCAGAAAACACTGGAAAACCCAGTGTATCACTAATACCACTCGAAATACGGACTTTCACACTTTCAAAACAGGTTTCGGAGGATGCCGACGGAGATATAGACACGACGATTCTTTACACTGATTCGCGTAATTACACAGATGTACACGATTCAGCCGTGTTCACTACTTATACACCATACCCTTCCGAAGTCACATCCCTGTACATACATGAAGATGAGACCATGGACACGTTAGTAGGGGAAAGCACGATTTCCGAAAGGATCGGTACCGATGAAACTCGAACCTGGGTACAGGAACCTCCCTTTGACGGTGATTTCAACATGATTGATCGATCTACAGTACATCTGTACATCGATCCGATACGGCAAGGGTGGAGACGACCCGATGTGACCGTATCTATCCATGACTCAGGAGGAGAGATAAATTCATTCACCATATCGGGTATGGAGGAAGAAGGTTGGTATGAATTCCCAGTCATAACTGACACCTTGGTACAAGAAGGTGATCAACTCGAATTATCGATCTTTTCGTCCACCAGTTCCATAGATTTGTACTACGATTCTCAGGAGTATCCCGCAAGGGTGGAGTTTAACACCGATACATATGTTAGGGTTGAAGAAGTGATAACGTTAAAGAACGATACTCAGGAGGAAGAATTCTGGGCAGGAGATACAGTCCAAGTGAACGCTAGGGTCACCGATCCGTTCGGCATACAGAACATCGAAAGCACCACCATGACCATATACGATCCAGATGGTGAAGTATTGGTCTCGGAACTTCCCATGTCTCCCATGGAAGGGGGAATACTCTCAGGATCCGATGATCACTGGTTCGAAGGGGAGTACGAACTTTCGGAGGAAGCACTCGTGGGCGAATATACCGCTGAGGTATCAGCCAACGACGTACAAGCTCTAGAGGATGATGAGAACACCATCTTCCAGATCCCTGCAGGAGTGGAAGTGGATCCAGATCATGAAGGAGAAGGGGAAGCGGGAACCGAGGTGCTTTACGATCACACTATAACCAATACGGGTAGGGGTAACGATAACTTCGAGCTCAGTGTATCCTCTTCTTTGGGCTTCAATATCACACTATACGACGAGCACGGCAACGTGATAGCCATCGATTACGGCGGTGACGGTACTTGGGATTACCTTGACCCTCAGTGGGACTCTACTGGCAGCGGTAGTCCGGATACCGGTAAACTTAAGATGGGAGAATCACTGGATATCACTGTTGGTGTCGAGATACCTGGCAATGCCGAGGCAGGAACGGAGGACGTCTCAGTACTCACCGCTACATCTACTAGAGATTCTTCAATATATGATTCAGCAACTGATACAACGAGTATTTCCGAGTTCTCTGAAACAATACTACCAGTGCTTTCGATCATCGGTACTTTCTTTGGTCTATTCACATACAGGAGAAAAAAAGAAAAGGAGGACGAAGGAAGCAGAGAACCGAAAAAAATTACAAAAGCAAAAATCACCGCTAAAAAAATTAAAATACCTACAAAGACTACAAATACTTCAACAAAAGAGGATTATAAAAATGATGGGGGTAATATAACATGAGCGAGAAAAATAAGATAACTTGCCCCATCTGTGGAAACAAAAACGAATCTGGCACGGAAGAGTGCAAAATATGTAGCTCTGATCTGACTGTCGTTGAAAAAGAGGATCTTACTATCCTGAACGCTCTTCAACAGATATCTGGAGTCGGCAAATCAAGAGCAAAAAAGATCGTAAAATCCGGTATGAGTGATATAAAGAAACTAGAAGAAGCAGATATCGAAAGTTTCCTCTCAGTAGAAGGCATAGGTAAGAATACTGCGGAAGATATTTTAACTACTCTAGAGGAATCAAAAAAGGAAGACGGAAGCCTATACCTGTGTGGAGAATGTGGTGCCTTTGTAGGTGCTGATTCAAACAAGTGTTCCAACTGCGGAATGGTTATGGAGGAAGAAGAGGAGGAGGAAGAAGAATTTAGTGGGGAATCGATGATTGAAGAAGAGATCATTGAGGAGGAAGACAAAGGTTCACTTTACTTATGCAGTAATTGTGGATCCTTTATCTCTAGTGAGGCCTCGGAATGTCCTTATTGTGGTTTTGGACTTGAGGATGATGAATACGATGAAGAGGAAGAAGAGTTTATAGAAAGCGAACAGCCTGTAGTAGATGAAAGCGATAAGGGATTATTTTTATGCACTAACTGCGGTTCTTTTGTAAGTTCAGAAGCTGAAAAATGTTCGGTCTGTGGATTTTTCTTCGATGAGGAAGGGGAATTAGAAGAAGAAAGAGAGATCAGTGACGAAGATGTTAAAAGAGACATCGAAGAGCAATTAAAAGAAACGAGTGAAGATGATCTTTCTCTAGAGGTGGAGGAAGGTTTCAGTGAAATAAGTGATGAGGAAGTTACGAGGGATATCGAAGAACATTTGAGAGAGATCGATGAGCAAGACGGAGTTCTAGAGGGCGAAGAAGGTACTAAAGAGATAGTAGATTTTGATGAATATTTAGATGAAGAAGAACCATTTGAAGAAGTAAAACCCGAAGGGATCAATGCCGAGGATTCAGAGAAGATGTGGTTCGATGACGAAGAGATCGAAGTAGATGATTTAGACCTAGAAGAACTGGATAAAGAAATAGAGATGGTTCTTGAAAAAGAATATGGAATTTCTGCAAAAACCATACAGGCGCTGTCTTTAGGCAGTGATTTGAAGATGTGTGGTAACTGTGGAGGTATAACAGAAGATAGTTCAGGAATTTGTTCAGTATGCGGTTATACATTTTCTGAAGGTAAAGTATCTGAAGAATCTAGTCTTGATAAAAAGGAAGAGTGGGATCTAGAAAAATCTAGTGATGCATTGACAAAGGCTTTTGGCTTATCTTCAGTCCCTGAAGAAAATGCGGACAAAGATGAGGATGAAAAAGGATTGGATATGTGTGGTGTGTGTGGTGCATTTAAAACTCAGGATTCAGAAAGATGCCCGATATGCGGTAGCTTATCTTCCGAAGCCCCAGAGGTAGGGTTAGATGAAATGGAAATTGAAGAGATAAAAAAGAGCAAGGATGTTTTCATCTGCGATGCCTGTGGATCCTTTGTAGAGGAAGGACAAGAAAAGTGTTCACTATGTAACAGTAATTTAGAATTAGCCATGCGTAAGGTTAAAGATATCAAGCTTGAAAGTGATGAACATGACACAGACCATTCAGAAATACTATCTAGATTATTCGATACTAAAGAGATATCAACGCAGGATGAACCTCAAGATGAAATAACCACTTGCAAAAATTGTGGAGCTCTTTTACCCTCTGAATCTCACGAGTGTTACATATGTTCAACGTCGTTAAAAGAAGAAACGACGACAGATGATCTAAAGATCGATCCAGACCTCTTAGATATCGAGCAGGACTTGATTTATACTCAAAAAGATTCTGAAATATTTGACGAAGAGGATACCCTTGGAGATCTACAAGAAGATGAAAGTTCCCTAGATGACTTATCAGACAAAGAATTGGATGAAATAGCAGATATAACTGACACTGAAGAGGATATAGAACTTCAGATGGAAGAATCGATAGAACCGGAGTTAGAATCTGAAGTTACCGATAAGGATCTAGTCGACCTTTTGAAAAACGTAGAAAAAGCTACGGTTGAGGACTCTCGATTTGTTCCTTCGAAGGATCAAGAATTAGATGATAACTCTGTATTAACCGGAGAGGAATCTCTTACTGAAGAAGATTTCGATGTTGATTTGATCCTAAAAGAGATTAACGAGAACATAAAAACAGAAACTGAATCCGAGGTTATCAAAGAAGATATTGCGAAGAAGGAAACGGAATGGGAAAAATGTCCTTCATGTGATTCATATATGAGTGTGGAAAGTCACGGATGCGGTGTATGTGGGTATAACTCTGAGATCAGTGATGTGGGCACAGGTATAGGGGATGAAGAAACAAAATGGCTCGATGATTTTCTGGGGGAGGATACCTCAGAAAGAGGCTTTGCTGAAAAAAGCAAGGCACCGACGGTAAGTCAGTCTGGAGGTATATTTGGCGATTTCATCTCAAAAGTTTCAGAATTTGAAGTGCTTCTTTCAAGTTTATCTTTATTCGCCTTCGGTGGCATATATCTATACACATACGGAAATGATGGAATAGTTCCTCTCTCACTCGGGTTCGCAATTTTAGCAACACTTGGTATATTTTTGGGTTTGGCAGTGTTAACGATATTGAATTGGAAAGATACATTACTAAAAAGCTCACCATACAGTTTATATGGTTACTTTTTTGGACTGATTTTAGCTAGCATAGTACCGATCAATCATTATATCTTAAGGAATGGATTACCCTTGGTGATAAATGCAGGTTTAATATCGGTTTCCCTTGGTATCATATGGGTTATAGATTCACAGATGGATAAAAAAATAAGAGAGTATATGATGTGGTTTACAGGAATCACAGTCTTATTTCTCGTTTCCTTCCTAGTTATTCAATATAGGGCACTGTCTCTCGATGAGATGGGATACCCAACTTTGATGACGATCAGCTTTGGATCATTGCTTGTTATCGGAAGCACGGTTACCTGGTATAAAAACGCAGATTCTGAAAATGATGTCTTCAAAAACATAGAAGTGGGGCACCGTCATCTTATCTCGGGAGATCATGAAGATGCTTTAGTAGCATACGAGAGAGCGATACAAAAAAGTACAAAGTCCTTTGAAAATGTAGAAAAAGACCTAGAATATCCACTGTACAGTAAGGGTCTAGCATTTTGCAGTATGGGGAACTACGAAGAGGCGGTGGAAACTTTCAAAAAAGTTTTGGAAATCGCTCCAAATAGTTTAGCTACATGGAATAACTTAGGTACCGCTTACTCCAGGATGGGAGAGCAGAAATTAGCTATCAAATGTTTGAAACGGGCATTAGAGATCGATGATAATTACGAAGTCTTTTGGAATAATCTAGGTAATGCTATGTTCAGGGTCGAACAGTACTCTAAAGCCCTGGATTGTTATGATAGAGCTCTAAAAATTAACAACAGATATAATGATGCTAACATAAACAAGACTCAATGCTTGATAAAGCTTGGATCAGGAGCTTGAATCTTTCAATGAATCCAAAAATGCCTCAGAATATGTGGGATGAGGATGTATAATATCGATTATATCTTGTATAACAGCTTTTAATTCAATCCCTAGAGCGCCTTCCATGATTATATCAGTAGCACCTGGACAAGCCATGTGTACGCCTACAAGTTTGTCTTCTACAGATATCACTTTAGCAAAACCCATACGTTCACCAGTGGAGTAACCTCTTCCATTTGCTGATATGGGATACATTCCAACCGATACTTCACCGTAAGTTTCTCTAGCTTCGTCTTCGGAAAGTCCTATACTAGCTAACTCCGGATGTGTGAAAACACCGGATGGAACCAAATACTCTGAAAAACCGCGCACATCTTCTCCTAGTATATGCTTTACAGCTATCTCAGCTTGTTTGTAAGCTGAATGTGCTAACATAGACTTTCCGTTCACATCTCCAACCGCATACACCCCGTCAACGGGGGTTTTCATGAAGTCGTCCGTTACCACTTTACCCTTTTCATCGGTGATTTCAAGTTTTGTATTAGGTAGCACCGTTCGACGACCCACAGAACAAAGAACTTTTTCAGCTTTGATTTCTGTGCCGTTAGAAAGCGTGAGGATGCTAGGATCGACACCTTTTACATCTTCGACCTTTGTATCAGTATAAAAATTAACACGACGTCTTTTGAGCATCTGCTCTGCAAGCTCACTCAATGAATTATCCATAACTGGTAAAAGCCTTGGCATCATCTCTATGATGGTTACTTCAGTCCCAAAGGATGAAAACACAGCAGCCATCTCCAATCCTATGTAACCACCACCGATTATCGCCATCGTCTCCGGTATCTCTTCAAGTTCAAGAGCCCCTTTGCTAGATATGATGTTCTCTTCATCTATCTCTAAAAAAGGTAGTTGTATCGGTTCAGAGCCGGTGGCTATTATGATATTATCTGCGGAATATGTATCATCTCCTACTTTTACGGATGAGTTAGATACGACTTCTGCTTCCCCTTTGACTACTTCAACACCAGCATCTTTCAGTTGCTTTTCGATACCCTTTTGAGAGGTCTTAACGGCAGTTCCTTTGAACCGCTGCACTTTCTTCATATCTATGCCATCTAACGAGGCTGATATCCCTTTACGTCTAGCATTTTCTATTGTATCGATACTTTCTGAAACAGATAGAAGAGCTTTGGAAGGTATGCAGCCACGATTGGTACATACTCCTCCTATATCTCCCTTTTCGATCAAAAGAACTTCCATACCGCGTTCTGCAGCCATCACCGCACTTTTGTATCCACCGGGCCCACTCCCTATGACTATGATACTTTCGCTCATGTTATCCAATAGGCTATCGAGATGGAATATTAATCGTTTTCCCCGGACCCTTGTTATGTCGTGATCTAGACGGCTTATTATCAACCGGTTGCTGGTAGTATTACTCAACGTATTTTGCTTATTTGTCCTTGAACTCTGGCTTACGCTTTTCAATAAAAGCTTTCATCCCTTCTTTTTGATCTTCAGTAGAGAACAATTCGCTAAATCCCTTTCTTTCAAGTCTTTGTCCGTTATCTAATGTTCCATCCATACCTTTATTGATGATGCTTTTTGCTTTCTTGATAGCGATAGGACCTTTAGTTGATATCTCTTCTGCGATATCCACTGCTCTAGAAACTACAGCCCGGTATTTCTGAATTTGATTTACTTTATCTGATTCTGTGTCACTATCTTTTCTATTATCATCCGGTACTATCTCCTGTATCAATCCGATATCGTGTCCTTGTTGAGCACCTATGATCTTACCGGTGAATATGAGATACTTGGCATCACCCAGGCCGACCAATCTAGCAAGCCTTTGTGTACCGCCAAAACCAGGTATAACTCCTAGATTTACTTCAGGTTGTCCAAATTTAGCGTTTTTAGAAGCTATACGTATATCACAAGCTGCAGCGACCTCTGTTCCTCCACCTAAAGCGAAACCATTAACAGCAGCTATAACTGGTACTGGAAAGTGTTCGATCTTATCTAATACCCCCTGGCCGAGTTCTGAATAATCTCGTGCTTCTTCCGGAGACATATCTATCATCTCTTTTATATCAGCTCCAGCGACGAATGCTTTTCCTTTACCTGTTATAACAACCGCCTTTGGGTTTATTGATTCCAATTCATCTAGAGCTTCATCAAGTTCTTTTAATAGCTTGGTGCATAGAACGTTCATCGGAGGGTTATCGATCAACAATATTGCGATATCATCCTTACTTTCAACCTCGATCATGATCATACACCTTCAATACTCGTAAAATCCTTGACCAGTCTTTCTACCTAAGTATCCTGCTCTGACCATCTTCTTGAGCAAAGGACAGGGGCGATATTTGGAATCGTTGAACTCATCGTAAAGAACTTCCATTATATGTAGAACGGTGTCCAAACCGATGAGGTCGCCCAAAGCTAATGGTCCCATAGGATGGTTCATGCCTAACTTCATTATATTGTCGATGGCTTCCACTTCTGCAACATCGTTCTGAACACAATATATTGCTTCGTTGATCATCGGTATAAGAACACGGTTGGAAACAAATCCAGGTGAATCATTGACTTCAACAGGTACTTTCCCCATATCTTCCGCCAATGATATGACAGTGTCAGTTACCTCATCGGAAGTTCTAAATCCTCGGATAACTTCTACCAGTTTCATCAAGGGTACCGGATTCATAAAGTGCATACCTATGAACCTATCAGGTCTATCGGTAAATGCAGCCATTTTGGTTATGGGTATCGTAGAGGTATTCGATGTGAATATGGTTTTCGAGGGACATAATTCATCAAGTTTTTTAAATATCTCTTCTTTTATCTCTACATCTTCGATGACTGCCTCGATTATGATGTCACAGTCCTTCAAATCCTCGATATCTACAGTACCTTGGATCCTTGAAAGTGTTTCTTCTTTTTCTTGTTCTGAAATCTTATCCTTTTCAACACTTCTAGATAAAAACCTGTTGATATTATCTATACCATCATCAACAAACTCCTGTTTTATATCTCTCATAACCACTTGGTATCCGGTCTGGGCAGATACCTGTGCGATACCGTTCCCCATCGTTCCTGCGCCGACTACACCTATCTTTTCTATTTTCATATTATTCACCTTAAATTTCTATCAACATATTTACGGCATTTCCACCGCCTAAACACAAAGAAACTATACCTCTATGAGCACTCTTATCTTTCATAGCGTGTATGAGGGTTGTTAATACTCTAGTACCACTACATCCGATGGGATGACCCAGGGCAACAGCACCACCATGAACGTTGAATTTACTATCGGGTATATCGAATTCTTTTTGGACTGCGACTGAAGCTGATGCAAATGCCTCATTATGTTCAATCAGATCGATATCTTCGATTTCAAGATCATTTCTTTCCAACAACGCATATATGCCAGGTATTGGAGCCTCCATAACATCTGCAGGCCTTACTCCAGATGTATAGTAATCGATTATCTTTGCGAGAGGTTCTATTCCTTTATCCTCTGCTTTGGTTTTAGACATGACCACTGTTGATGACGCTCCGTCGGATATCTGCGATGCGTTACCTGCAGTTACAAGCCCGTCTTTTTTGAAAGCAGGCCTCAAACCAGATAAAGCTTCAAGTGTTGCATCTGCTCTGATACCTTCATCATGGTCAAATGATATGGGTTCGGATTTTCTTTGTGGTACTTCTATCGGAACTATTTCCTCATGGAATTTTCCAGCATCTTTAGCTTTAGCTGCCAGCTTATGGCTGCGCAGAGCGAATTCGTCGATCTCCTCTCTAGTTAGATCATATTTTTCTGCAATCCTCTCGCCGGTTATACCCATGTGCATATCATTATGAATATCCCACAAACCATCAAATATCATAGCATCAACAAGATCTCCATTGCCAAGTCGATAACCGGATCTAGCCTTCTTCAAAAGATATGGCGCTTGGGTCATGTTTTCCATTCCCCCTGCAACTATTATATCGTGTTCTCCGCACTTGATGCTGTTGGCTGCCAGCATAACTGTTTTTAACCCCGAACCACAAACCTTATTCAAAGTGAGTGCTCCCACCTCAACCGGGATCCCGGCGTTAAGTTGGGCTTGTCTTGCAGGATTCTGGCCGAGACCGGCTGACACCACGTTACCCATTATAACCTCATCAACATCCCCTTTCTCTATAGATGCACGCTTGACGGCCTCCTCTATGACAAAACCTCCAAGTTTAGGAGACCGAATACCTTTCAACGTTCCATTAAACTTTCCTATAGCCGTCCTAACAGCAGAAATTATTACTGGTTCATTCATATTTTATCTCCGGTTTTTTTGTTTCAGATTATTGATATTAGGTAAACTTTTTAAGATTATTGGTGCGGTCAAGGTTAAACTTGATAGAGTGACTACTATTAATTGAACAATATCACAACTCGATTAAGAGCTTATATGATCAACATATTTTCAATACTCTATCCCCTTTCTTGCATGGATCCCCTGCATATATGGATGCTTAACCTCTGACATGATCGTAACGAGATCTGCTATGTTAATAATACAAGGTGGAGCATTTCTACCGGTAAGGACGATTTCAACATGAGAAGGCTTGTCATGTATTATATCTATAACTTCCTTGATTTCCAATAGTTCAAAGTTTATAGCCGTGTTGATCTCATCCAATACAACGATATCATATTCTCCACTAGAGATGACGATCTCAGCCCTTTCTAAACCTTTTCTGGCAAGTTCTATATCTAGATGTTTTAAACATTCTTTTTTTACAAAATCCGATCGACCATAACGTTCAATAGATACTAGAGGTAAATTTTCGATTGCAGAAATTTCTCCGTGATTTTTCCGACCTTTCATGAATTGTATAATAATAGATTTTTTATCATGTCCAGAAGCTCTTAAAACCAATCCTAAGGCGGCGGTGGTCTTACCTTTGCCTGTTCCGGTATAAACCTGAACCAATCCGATATCATCATCTTCCAAATTGAACACCTGAATACATATCGTTTGATTTGATATATATGACTATCTCAAAGACTGAGGGCACCGTAAAAAGGTCTAAATCATAGCCCGAATATTTTATAACCTACTACATATACTATCGCAGTAGCACAAAATATTTAAGTAAGTAATAATATTCTGGATATGACGATTTCGGA
>PWKY01000093.1 GCA_003560595.1 Thermoplasmata archaeon
GAAGATATATTTGGTAACATAAGCGAATACCTATCAGGCCCACAGAACCTCACCAGTGTCGGCGACCCGATCCCGATGGATGATGTATCGTCTTCTGATCGATTGATGTCTGATCCTCCTGTTTTCGAAGATAAATATGCAGTGACTCCTGCTATGGACCTTACCAATACAAGCGATGCATGGCTGACCTTCTGGCACCGTTACAAACTGATACAGGGTGTGAACGGTGGTCTTATACAGATAGGTTACGAAACCGATGATGGCAGCATGAATTGGAGTTACGTTAAACCATCCATCGGAGCTTATTCTGGGAATCTGCTGCTTCAAGATGATATACCGCAAGATTCTTTCGGTCAGGAGATGATGTGGTGCTGGAACGGTAAGAGTGCCGGCGGTACTCTGAATTGGGAGTACGTACGCATAGATCTTTTGAGCGTGTTGAACAGACTGGTGGATGAAGAAGATGTTTCCGATGTGGCCTTTGACAGAGTAAGGGTACGCTTCTACTACAAACAGTACGGCGGCTCACTGTCCGAAGGTGGATGGTGGATAGACGACGTCGGCGTAGTCGCCACGCGGAGTGGAGATTGGTGGGAAGAGGACATGGATTCGGATATGCACGATATGTGGCAGTTAAAGGAAACTCGAGGCATGGACGAACAACCCACGACTGCATGGTGGAACGCCGATCCAGCAACAGAATTCTTAAAGGGTGGTGTTGACAGTAGATTGATAACCCGCTCGATAGACCTAAGGTACGCTAGAACTGCGAACCTTACCGCTGAGTTCAAGTTCAATATCAACTCCGATACTGGAACGCCACCGGACGGATTCAGAGTTGAAGTGAGCAGAGAAGGTGATGATAGATGGTCTTCTATCACACTGGGTAGACGTGCTCAAACAGGTGTGTCAGATTGGATAATAGCTGAAGATATATCACAGCTAAATCTCGATCTATCGGACTTCTCAGGTAACGTTATCCGTATCCGGTTCAGAGTGGTCACCAACAATGCAACAGATAACTTCGAAGAAGAAGATGAGGATGGAGGTATCTACATAAACAACGTCATCGTTTATGGAGAGACCGCACGCCAGTAAGCTAGTCAACGATCTTCGAGTTTTGATAGGCATATATTTAGTGGATCAAATAGGATCCTACCTATCTAAATGTGTTATCTATGAACAGACTCTACATGAACAGACCATAACCTTTATGTATATGTGCACCTTTGTGCAAATGTATATAGAAACACGTGTTAAGGTGTTCGGATGCTGGATCACAAAACATCGGCTGATCAACCAAGGGGAATACCTTCCAAAAAATCAAAGGTTCCTAATGATTTTGTTCGATGTTTAAATAGGGCAAAGGAATTTAGCGAAGAAGAAAACTTTGTTAACTGCCTAGATCGAGCCATCAAAGTTATACAATAAAATGGTTTATTTTGAATGTGATTAAAAAACCTTTTTGATAAGCGAACAAAGTTGATAATATGTCCCTACAAAAGAGCAGTAAAACAGCGGTACAAACTTGCATGGGTATAACAGAAAAAGATAGTGTGACCATTTTGTCGGATGTAAAGAGTGAAAAGATCGGTCATGCCCTTGAAAAAGCAGCCTACAAGATCACCGACGATATCCACTTTTTTAACTTAGATAATTATGGTAAAAGGCCGCTAAACAACTTACCTGAAATGATCAAAAAGAGTGCCGAGGATTCAACTGCTACCTTTTGGACAGCTCGATCAGTCAGGGGAGAGCTACACTCAGTCAGGATGCCTTTCTTTAGATCAGCGATATTAGGGGGAAGACATGCACACATGGTGGGTATCACGGAAAGTGTTTTTGAGAAGGGTCTCAGTGGGGATTATACCAAGATAGCAGAGTTTACTAAAAAGATAAAGAAGCTTGTTGAATCTGTAGATAAAATCCGTATCCGTACTGATAGGGGTACAGATCTCGATATCACGGTTGGTAGGTATAAATGGATAGCATCTACAGGCATAGTCGATACTATCGGTACCTGGCACAATCTACCCGACGGAGAAGTATTCACTACTCCATATAAGATGGAAGGCACTGCTATGATCGATGGCACATTGGGGGATTACTTTGATACTATATACGATCCAGCACATACAGATAAATATCCATTAAAGCTTGAGATAGAAAACAAGGATAGACCCACTCTAACGAACATAGAGTGTGATGATAAAGAACTCAGAGACGAGTTCTCACGATATGTCGATCAAAACAAAAACTCTAGGATCGTCGGTGAATTAGGTATAGGTACCAATCTGTTCGTCGATCGTCTCATGGGGAACATGCTTATCGACGAAAAATATCCTGGCATCCATATCGCCTTTGGAGATCCAAACGGAGACATGACAGGCGCAGATTGGCAGTGTCCCACCCATATCGACGTTGTTATCAAGGGATGTGACATCTGGGCCGGTGAACTGAAGATAATGGAGAAGGGCAAGTATCTGATCGATGAGTTGATAGAATCTTAGGGATGAAAAACATATCTGATTATGATATCTACGAAAGGTTTATAAACATGTGCATCTATATACATATGTACGATGGTACAAGCATACACAAATCACGATAATCACCCTCCCTCCCTTTTTTTTACCTCTTGATTTTCAGTATAGTTTAGACCATTTTTTTAGATTCGAGATATAATCATCGCTTAACTTGTGTTCCTTAGCCCCATCTAAGATCAGGTCCATATATTTTTTAGATGGGTTGAAGTGTGCCTTTTCACGGTATTCGATGGCACGGTTGATCATGTAACCCAAGTTTGACAGTAAGAGATAAAAGGTGCTCTTAGTTCAGTTTGTTTAATGCAAACCAAACTCACCTCACTAAGAGCAAGACAGATAAGACCGAACAA
>PWKY01000041.1 GCA_003560595.1 Thermoplasmata archaeon
AGACCTGTGTCTTACGGAGTAGTCAATGTGGTGGGTACCATCACATCAAGTAATGATTAGAGGAGGTGAATCAATTGTATATTAATGTAGACGATCCTGGTCACGATAGAACATCGGCGAATATATCTCCATGTCGAACATATGCAGAATATGAATTTGCTCAAGATGTAGCGGATAGAGCAGAACTATTATATCAAAAAATTCCTGGTATTAAGAATGTGAAGACAAAAGAGATGAGTGATGGTTATACCTCACTAGCGTCAAGAATATATACAGCTAAAAAGGTTAATGCAGATCTATTCCAATCGCACCATTCTAATGCGGCAGGCACATGGGGTGAGTGGTCACCTGCTAGAGGTTTTGGTGTATATGTTTATCCAGGAAGAAATAGGAGGCTTGCGGAGACCGCTCATAAGTGGTGCAGAGAACTTCTACTTCCTTTTGGATTGCCTGACAGGGGCATTCGGGAACGTAATTTTTATGTCCTTAGAGAAGCCACTATGCCTAGCGTTTTGTATGAATATGCCTTTCATACGAACCAAGAGGATTTTAAATTATTGAAAAATGATGCTTATCGACAGGCATGTGCAGAAGTATCGGTAAGAACAGCTTGCGAATATTTAGGGGTTCCTTATGTTATCGAAGAAGAGGAGGAGGATGATGATATGAAAGTAAGAGACGCTAAAATCATCATGAATGAGAAAGAATATGAAGGTATTTATTTGGGAGAAGGATCTGATACCACTGCCTATGTCCCCTTGAGAGCGTTGTTTAAAGATTTAGGTGTAAAAGTAGACTTTACTGATATATCAGAACCGATTATTCTTAGACCACCCAAAATTGCTAAAAATGCAAAATTAGTAGTGAAAGATAGAGAAGATATTGACATTGAGACAATACTTTTGACTGGTGGCGTAAGTTTTATGAACACTAGAGATGTTTTAAAACATATAGGTGGCAAGGTAGAGGGAGTATCTTACAATCCTTATACTATTACTATTTCGCTTCCAGAATATACAGGTAATTCCTATGGTGTTGAGGAAGAGTTTAAAGCGATGGCCAAGGCTTTAGAATCAGCTATATTGCTTTACAGTATGAAAGAAAACATGGATATACAAGTTAAAGAGTTTGCTGCCAAATTGAAGGAGGAGAATATTGCTGAATTAGTGAAGAAGTATAAGTAGAATCTATGAGGTGATTCCATGAAAATTGCTTTTGTTGGAGGTAAATACAGAGGAGAAACTATCCACGAAGTTTATGAAAACATTCAAACAGCTAAGAGGGTATCCTTGGATTTATGGAGAATGGGTTATGCTTCGTTGTGTCCTCACTTAAACACTTCTTTTTTTGATGGGGCAGTATATGATGGAGATGATGATCTTTGGCTTAAAGGTGCTTTGGTTATGTTGAGAAGATGTGATTTGCTGGTTCTCGTGTATGGATGGCAGGGATCAGCAGGGGCAAGAAAAGAAAAGGATCACGCTGATAAATGGGGTATCCCCACATTTGAGTTCCCTGCCGATGTAGAATATTTGAAAGAGTATGCTCATTTAAATAAAGATATTTGTCAACCAGAAGATACTTTGAAGGAGGGGTATTGATTGGATTTAGCCAATTTTTTGGACAAATCAATCAAAAGATGGGAAGAACGAAAAAAGAAAGCGGTTAGCAAAGAGGGTAAGTACGCAGCTTCTTGCTATTTAGATGCTTATCAATCTGTTAAAAGGTTTACTCAGGTTAATCTTTGTCAAGAGGATGATCATATTCAGGGCGGCGTTCAACGAACTCCTTCACGGCAATAATGACATAGTCTCCTTTATGTAGAGGGTGCATAAGTTCTTTATTTTGGTTTTGGGTGATGCGGTCAAACTGATCTGATAGTTCTCTTGGTATAGGGTAGTTCCAATTTATTTTTTCTCTGTTTTTCCACTTTGGTTTAGCCCCCACCTCATCTTTTGAACCGTAGATGTTGGCTGACGGGTGGTTATCGCCACGCAAAAAAGCATCTAACGGAGCTTTAGGGAAATAGTAGGTTTTTTTGAGTTTGATGGCAGGGAAAGGAAATGTTCTTTTTTCCAGTTCTACCTTAATTTCCTTTATAGTGATACCAAGTAATCTAGAAACTTCTGAAATAGTATATGTCTCTTTTATATTTGTAATCGACATAATAACACCCCCATCAACTTAAATAATACCTTAATTAGAGAGGTGAGTCAAGTGGATACAAGAGATCAAGCTCTTAAAAAAGTGGAAGATGAAGTTATCGAAAAAGAAGAAATGCAAGATCAAATGATTTCATTAGCTGAATTGAATAAAAATTTAGAACATTTAAGAGCTAAAGCTGCTGTAATGTCTAGACAAAAAGATATGGATTATGTGCAGAAGTTGGAAACTCTTATTGAACAAATTTTGAACACCGTAACAGATGCAGTTGGAGATGACCCTGAGCTTCTTTCCGAATCTATCAAAAAACTAATTGTGGAAGGTAATATGCAGGAAATTAAGCATTTGATGGTAGCTATGTCGATTGCTTCCGATAAACGTGAACAGCTTCTTGGGTTTGACCATACTAGACAGAATGATAAGAAGAAGAAGATACAAGTTATGTTTAAATCTTCTTCGGGTGATCAGGCAGGTGTTTCAATTGAAGAATGATGACATTTATAACCGATGTAAAACATGCGGTGATGTCTTTGAACAATATTATATTGCCACAAGGGACAGGTTTACTGAGTTTAAGACCTGTCCTTCCTGCCGAAGCAAAAAAGCACGTGACAGCAAAGAAGGAAAGCAAGAAGATCCTAGTTTAGTGGAATCGGTTAGTACAGATCAAGAAGGCACGGAAA
>PWKY01000066.1 GCA_003560595.1 Thermoplasmata archaeon
CCTGTTTGGGAAGAGTACTCGATGAAGATAACTATCTCGAGGAATATTATTTTCCTATAAAGGCAGGCAACAATTATTACGTTTGTGGAAGAACCGGTAGTGGAAAGAGTTACACCATGGGTGTCTTGTTAGAGGGATTAGGATTAAAAAGTGAACCAAATATTACCTTAAAGGGCAAGGTCGTACCTTGCATTGTGATAGATGTGCTGAACGTTTTCAGAGATTCAATCTTTCCCAATGAGAACGAAAAAGAGATTGATCTCTTAGAAAAATGGGGTTTGAAACCATCTGAGTTATCAAAGGTAAAAGTATTCACTATCGGAGATGTTCCCGAATCCCTAAAAAAAGATGCAAAAAAATATTCTTCCATCCCCTTCAAATTCAAGTTGAACGATCTTAGTGTACAGGATTGGATATCGCTGGTGAGGACTAACAACAGTTTAGAAAAACAATTCATACAGACCGTAGTCGGTAACTTGAAAGATAAACGAAGGGAGACCGGTATGGACATAGGGTTCGAAGATATCTACAAAGAGATAGATTTGAGTGAAACCACAGCACATCAAGGAACGGTAAACGCCTTTCGAAGACATGTGAAAAATGTGGAGGAAATGAATATATGTGATAAAGATGGAACCCGGTTAGACGAACTCATAAAAAGGGATCAAATATCGATCATCAGCTTACAAACCACAGAAACATGGGTTCAAGATGTGGTTATGTCTGTTTTATTTAAGAAGCTACAAAAGGCATTGCCTTTACTGAGAGCGAACAAGCTACCACCATTCCTTGTGTTCATCGACGAGCTTCATAAATTCTTTAAGGGAGATTATAAAGATACTGGAAAATTACTTTCGGAGTTTATAACGGTTTGTAGGGCCGCCGGTTCGGGAATGATTATGGCAAGTCAAAGACCCTCAGACATACCTATTGATGTATTATCACAGACCAATATGGTGATAGCTCACACAATAGATAAGAAAAAGGACGCAAAAAGACTAACTGAAATATTATCTACTGAACTACCTGAAATATTTTATAGTGGTCGTCAGAGAATTTTGAAAAACCTTCCACAGGGTTTTTGTGTAGTGTCCGATAGTGATGTTGGATCATTTCTTTTAGCTGTAAGACCTAGAGTTTCGATGCATGGGGGGGCTACACCAGATATATTGGAAACCTTATAACGAATATGTGGAAGAGTATACATGAAATATTCAAAAAAGGATATAGTACCCGACGATAGATTATATGTTTATAAGTCCGAGGATGAAGAATTCAAAAAAATACATTTATTAACCGCCTTAAAGCAAATAGACCAGGGGTTAAAATTAAAATATTTCAGGGTTGAAAATAGAGAGCTATTGCCGGTTGCAGCGATCCATCCCCATACTAGGGTTACTAAAACAGGTAAAACCCAGAAAGTAAGGGGTCACTGGAGAAGAATTCCAGAAAAAATTGAAGAATTACCCGAGGACATTGATTTGGAAGAAGAAGATGATAAAATGGACGAAATAGAAAATTACACAGATATAATTGAAGAATTCAGAAAAAAATACGAAAAAAACATATCAAAAGAAAAAGCGGATCCCCCTGAAAGAGGTGAATACGAATATGAGGATGAACTAGATGAAGAGGAGATTAAAGAAGAAATCGATGAATATGAATACGAGTCTAGAGAAGAGTCTGAGGAGATAATAGAAAAACCACCGGAGCCTCCAGAGGATTTTAGATGTACTGCATGGTATGTTGGATTCCATTATAATGATGAATGGGGGATATGGGCACGCCTAGAAGCCATTAAAGATCTGGCGAAAAATGCTCTATCTTACATCTATAATGATCACGACTTCGAAGGGGCTGAAAATTCTTTTACATCGAAAAAAGCTTTCCGTAAAGTTCTCGGTAAAATGGTTTTCAATGAAATGATGGGCAGCATCATCAGACACGAGATGTTCCATCACATGGTAGAGGTAACAGCAACCAACTACGAAATCATATCCGGAAAGAAAGTTTATTTACCTTATAAACATAGAGTTTACGAACCGACATTCAATACAGAAAATAATGTGGAAGAAGCTATGGCTAGTGCAAATAGTGTCCTTCCTTTCACTTCTAGAGAATTCATAATCAATTATTCAAACAATGATAAACACCTTCCAGAACAGTATCGGAGAATACTAACGGTCAAGTTTGTTGAGGATGTTGACAGATATATCAGAAAGAATTGGTTAGATAATGCACCCTATTCTTACCGAAAATATGTTAAGTATTACAAAACTTGGAAGGACTTTATGAAAGGGATAAAGGAGCTAAATTCTCAAATATTGACTGCAGACGTTAACACTAAAGAAAAAGACTCGATTGAAATGACCTCTGGTCAACTGTTCGGGTCTCCAGAAATAGTATTTGTTCGGGGTGGAATATTTTCGGATGTAATGTATAGACACATCGACTTTTTCTCTTTGGTGAGGGATCAAAAAAACCTAAAAGACAAATTTCCTATACCTCTACATTTTGTTTAAGTAGCTTTTTTACAGTATAGCCTTCGCCTTTCTTTCTTCGTTTTTATTTGACATTTCTGCCTATATATTAAAAAATCATTTTAAAAAAGATTGTCAGATTCCAATAAGTTTTTTACATAGTAACAATTAAACCATTGAAAAGGCGTTGTAAAATTAACGAAAAGGTGCTGAAAATATACTATATAGCGAGATATCCATTACCAAGTGCGCTCTTGATAATTGCTAGTTTCTTCTCCTTCCTTTGGGCTATCACTAGAAGTGATGAGAATAAGAAGGGGGAAAAGGTAATTGAAACGATATTCCAATTTATCGGTTTTTCCTGGGGGGTGACAACTCTTGTCTGGGGTGTATATACATTGGGTTCGGAATCGCATCCTGGCTGGGTAGCTTGGATATTGATAGTTGTAGGTCTATCCCTTTTCTTAAAACCGATAAAAAACATACCATGGGCATCTTTGGTTAGCTTATTAGCAGCTAGCTCGTTAACAGCTCTGCTAGCTTATAATATGAGCCCAATACCGTTTTTTGGTTTTGATCTGAGATGGCTACTTGCGATAGTCTTCTTTAGTTTACTCTTCACACTTTATATCATACTGAAATTTCTAGAAGACTTGTTTAAAGTCGTGGGAATCGTACTCAGCTCAGATCCGATATCGTTAATTATCGGATTTGCAGGTATGGCCCTAGGAATCGTTAGCTTGTTCGTAGTTTAGATATATACATCACATTGAACGTACCACTGGTACATGGTATTAATGTTCATATCGCACTCTCAGTTAACACAACAAAAACGCATAAATATCGCTCCAAGTATGTTTATCTGCATGATATATCGATTAGTCTTCACCGAAAAACCTGATTATAATCAATGGTTGTTCGGTTTGCAACGCGGTGGAGGTAGTAGAGTCACAGCAGTATTTTATGCTGAAGAAATGGATAAATTAGGTCTGAAAGCACCTAAACATGTGAACCCAAGGGCGAGATTTTACTTCACAGAGAGGGGTTGGGAAGAGATAGGCAAAAAGCTCGTGGAGAAGGCAAATAAAGAGGGGTTCAAGGTAAAGGTGATCAAGAAAAAGAACCCCAAGAGGAGCGATGTGGCATATAGCGATCCGTATCAGGTGGCGTTACTGCCTAAGAGTAAACGTTGAATTGCACACATTTATCTCAAAGATTCATCATAACTAACTTGTTCCATGTTTGAAAAGCTCGATGAAAGCACTATTTCCTATTCAAACATATCCATCCAATCACGTCTTTCCCCATCTAATTCTTCAAAAAACAACAGATCCTCATGCTTCTTTATTCGAAAGATAGAAACCGCGTAATCGTATAATGTGATCTCCATACTGACTTTTCCTATATTTAGGTCATAATCACTCTTTAAATGCATAATTTCTTTTGCTTCATCTAAAGTTAAACCATAACTCTGCCACTTCATCATTTCCTTCTTTAACTCGATATCAGAATACAACTTATCTTCGATCTCTTCCGGGCTCATTTGTTCTAGGTCTTTTGAACTAATGATAGAGAGATGATGATCTAAAAGATCCAATTCCGGGTTTATACCCGTTTTTTTACCTAGATAATCAACTCTAGTCCTCAGCTCTAGCAGATAATCATATCTTGTTCTTAATTCGTATATCTTGTTATTCATCTCGTTGATAAAATCCTCGGAAAGAAAATCCTGGGCTTTTTCATTCATTTCGAAAATCTCTTCGTCTTTACAGCCCCCATCGATCATCTCATTAATCTTGTCGCATATCTCAATTAGTCCCTCTTCTTTTTTTCCTAATACCTCGTTAACTCTCTCAAAGTCTTCAACAAACTTCTCGTGCAATTCTAATGCGTGATATAATGCTTTGATGTATTCCTCATGGTCGATATTCATCAATTATACAAGAACTCGTACCTTGATATAATTTTCGTAACTGTTAATTCTAGTTTGTTTTTCTCCACAAAGATGTTAATACGGTGACCGTCAGAATTAAGAAATCTATAAACATGAAAGAAAAGCTTATTTTTCTCATGAAAACTTACACCATCGTGATTTCATGGTCAGTTTATACGGAGGAAAGATATATAGATACCATAATCGGCTCTACCATATAGTGGACCGGAAAGAAGAGGAAGGTACGGTGAAGATATCTAAGATAACTAATCCCAAAACTAGTTTCTGGGTAGAAGAGTCGGAAGTGGAGTTCGTAAGCGATATGTTCGATGTACAGGGTGACAGTGAATTAGAAACGTGTTACGTTGCACTGGGGGTATACGGAAGATATACTCAGGAACTCGATTTCATAAGAACTTGTGGAAGATTACTGGAAGATTACGCAAATATGAAGAGGTTCGACGTAGGTGATTCTCGTAAAGAATTTATCGAACACCTGGCGGAAATGGACATACTGATAGAACAGATGAAGATACTCTTTTCCTATGAAGAAGAGTGGGAACATATACGATCTCATAAATTATCTAACATTCGTTTTAATATCGAGGATATGTTGAGATGAAAACATCGATAGACGTACTCAAATTAGATCGTTAAATTCTTAGTTCTTCATCAGTGAATGGATCTATCAGATAACACGATCATCTATAGGAACTTATCCACGCCCGGTAACGATCTCGTAGTCTTAGAGTTTTTTAAACTTGACATTCTAGCGGCTGTAGATTCGGTTGGTATTCCTGTAATTGAAGCAGTTCGTACTTCATCAGGCTTATATCTATTCCTAATTGAGATCAGGTCGCTTTATTGATCAAGATCGACCTCACCCCGTTGTCATCCTAATGTACTCAAAACTTCTTTGCAATCTTCGTCAGAGGTGATAGGGTCTATCACAGCTTTGATAAAACGCACGATCAGATCATCTAAAGTGCCGAATGCATCGACCATATCTAGCTCTGGATAGGTTTCCAGCAATCTATCGTTCTTTATGCTGACGACGGTATCTGCTATATCTTCCAGTTCGTTCAAAGCTTTCTCGGCTCTTTTTCCCGATTTTGCCCCTTCCACCTTGAACGGTAGAACACATATAGCGAAGATAAGAGCACAGTGTTCCCTAGCGATCTCTGCAACCATAGGGGCGGTAGCGGTACCGGTTGACCCGCCTAATCCGCTTACAAGGAACGTTATATCCGTTTTCTCCATGATCTCATCTATGGTATCCCTCTCTTCTTTATCTGCTCCCACTGATGAAAAGATGAAACCACCAGTTGGATCTTTACATATCAAATATTTGTTCTCGATGGGAACAGTTTCTAAATGTGTAGAATCAACATCTATCGCGACCAATCCTACCCCGTGCATATCTACCTCGGTAGCCTTCCGGACTATGTTGCAACCAGTACCGCCAACACCGATGATATTCTTTCTCAGTTTCAAAGTGTTCAAAACCTCTTGCAACTCTGTTTCATCTTCCTTTGTTTCCATTCTCATTTCACTCCAAGACGTATATATTATTACGATATTTAAACTTACATATTGGCTTATAACTCATGCCGTTATCTTTATCTGATAAACTCAGGATGAATATGTTCTTTAATGTTTCAAATATGTGAGGGGATGATACATCGATACTACTTGTCGTCACTTAAAACACACCTCTATTGCTTTTGTTTCCATCATTTCAATTACCTCCCTTAGATCTCCTTCAGAGTATCCCTCCAACCCCTCGGTATCGGGATCGATGTGGGGCGGCCGGCTTTCATAGTCCTGTAACACATACCTTTTAAACGGAGATATGGACCTCACCAACTCCAGTACATCCTCCGGGAATACCACGCCAGGTACCAGTGTGGTCCTGAACTCGTATTCGATACCGGACGATCTGATCAGCTCCATGGACTCCCGTATATCATCAGGATCCACATCCCCCATGAGGTGATACCTGTGGAAAGAGGTCTTCACGTCCATGGCCAGGTAGTCCACCGATCCACGTTCTATGATCTCCCTTAAAACATCGGGCCGGGTCCCGTTGGTGTCCAACTTGACTAGATATCCCATCTCCCTGATATCCCCGAGAAACTTCAGCAGATCTGGCTGTAGGGTCGGCTCACCACCGGTTACACACACCGCCTCTAGTCTGTCCTTACGTTCTTCAAGAAATCCCATTACGTGCTCTTCCGATATCAAAGGTACATCACCTCTCACAAGCCTCACGTTATAGCAGTAAGGGCAGCGGAGATTGCATCCCACGGTCCAGATTACGGCACAGAGGTGATCAGGATAATCAAGCAGCGACAGTTTCTGCAGCCCGCCTATCTTCATGCTTCCGCACTCACAGAACTTCTAAAGGTCTTGCGGTGCACGAACTCCTGACCCTTGCCTTCGTTCCACTGGTCCACAGGCCTGAGGTATCCCACCACCCGTGAGTAAACCTCGCACCGTACCTTCTGTCCATACTCCGCACAGCGTGGACAATGTCGATGTTCGCCTGAAATATACCCATGGTTGGTGCATATGCTGAAGGTGGGTGTTAGGGTAAAATACGGTATTGTATAATTCTCGGCGATGGTGCGAACGAGCTTTTTGGTTGACTCTACAGACGGAAGCCTCTCGCCCAGGAACGCGTGGAACACCGTTCCACCCGTGTATTTCGACTGTAAGGGTTCCTGCATATCTAGGGCTTCGAATAGATCGTCCGTGAACCCCACCGGGAGTTGAGTCGAGTTGGTGTAGTACGGTATGGATCCCTCGCCTGTGCTGAACCGTATTCCGGGATATCTTTTTACATCCGCCCTTGCCAATCGGTAGCTCGTGCTCTCGGCCGGCGTCGCCTCCAGGTTGTGCAGGTTCCCGGTTTCCTCCTGGAATTCCAACAGTCGTTCGTTCATGTGGTCCAGCACCCTCTCGGCAAAGGACACACCTTCATCCGTACATATATCAGTACCGAGAAGATTTAACATCGCCTCGTTCATACCGACTATACCGATAGTACAAAAATGATTTTTCCAGTATTCTCCGAACCTCTCACGAACATCGGAGAGATAGAATCGTGAGTACGGATGCAGGTTACTGTGGGTCAGCTCTTCGATGACCTCTCTCTTTATGCTCAAACAGTCCCTGGCCTTCTCCATCAACTCGTCCAGCCGCTCAAAAAACTCATCTTCACTTTTGGATAGGTGACCGATCCTGGGTAGATTCAGCGTTACCACACCGACTGAACCGGTCTTCGGGTTCGCACCGAAGAGTCCGCCGCCCCTTTTTCGCAGTTCCCGACTGTCCAGCCTCAGCCGGCAGCACATGCTACGTGCATCTTCAGGCTTCATATCGCTGTTCACGAAATTTGAAAAATACGGTACCCCGTACTTCGCCGTCATCTCCCAGATCGGATCCAACTCGCCATTATCCCAGTCAAAATCTCCCGTTATGTTGTACGTGGGTATGGGGAACGTGAAGGGTCTATCCGCAGCATCTCCCTCCAGCATCACTTCGGAAAAGGCTCTGTTGATGGTGACCATCTCCTCCGCATGATCACCGTACGTGTCTTCTTTCATCTCCCCGCCTATCACCACACCCTGATCACTCATGTAATTCGGTGGCTCCAAATCCATGGTTATGTTGGTAAAAGGTGTCTGGAAACCCACTCTGGTTGGCACGTTCATGTTGAACAGGAACATCTGTATCTCCTGCTTTACCTGCTGGTAGTTCAAGTCGTCCGCCCTAACGAAGGGTGCCAGTAAGGTATCGAAATTGGATACCGCCTGGGCACCGGCGGCTTCCCCCTGAAGAGTGTACAGGAAATTAACCACCTGCATCAAAGCAACACTGAAGTGCTTCGCAGGGCCGCTCTCTATCTTTCCCCTAGCACCCCGGAACCCTTTCACCAATATCTCCTCTAGATCCCACCCTACACAGTAGGGTCCCAGTGTTCCCAGATCGTGTATGTGGATGTCGCCTTCCATGTGCAGTTTACTTATCTCCGAGGGGTAGAGCTTGTTCAACCAGTAATTAGAAACCACCGTTTCGGTGGTATAAACGTTGAGCCCCTGTAGCGAGTAGCTCATGTTGCTGTTCTCCTTCACCTTCCAATCCATCATGTCTAGATAGTTATCCACCACCTCGATCTCCTTGAGCAGTCCGCCGACCTCACGTATGTCCTGGTGCTGTTTTCGGTACAGTATGTAGGCCTTGGCGGTCCTGTACTCTCCGGCCTCCATGAGTACTTTCTCTACAAGGTCCTGCACGCTCTCCACATCGGGTATCTCGCCCATCGGCGTGTTCGACTTGAGTATCTCCACCACCTTGTCGGTCAGTTCCACAGCCGTATTGAGGTCTTTGTCACCCACAGCCAAGGATGCTTTCCATATTGCATTCGTTATCCTTACCGGGTTGAAATCCACAACTTTCCCATCCCTTTTTCTTATCTTTCTTATCATTTATTCTTCTCCTTCAATAGTTTCTCGAGTTCTTTTTCAAAACACGTTATGTCCGCAAAGCTCCTATACACAGAGGCGAAACGTATGTAAGCGACCTGATCCAGTTCCTTCAGACCTTCCATGATCTTTTCTCCTATCTCCTCGGCCTCCACTTCTCTGCACCCACTTTTCCTTATATCCGTCTCTATACGATTGACCATCTCTTCTATCTTGTCCACAGAGACCGGTCTTTTCTCACAGGCCTTCTCTATCCCCTTACGGACCTTTTTTCGGTCGTATAGCTCCCGGTGACCGTCCTTCTTGACCACGTATAGCTCCACGGGCTCGATATACTCGTATGTTGTGAACCGTTCGCCGCAGTTCAAGCACTCTCTCCTACGGCGAATGGTATCACGGGACGAATCACGGGAGTCGGTCACCTTCGTACCTTCGTTGTCACAGTATGGGCATCTCATCCAAACCACCATATATAGTATATTTAATTCTTATAACTACAATATGGTGTATTTATTTAACCTTTTCGCAGAATCTAACGATATTATCAGAAGGTTTAACATACATGTTACCTATCATCAATGCATGGACCCTGATATGAGACTTGTAAAATACATAGACAAGGCGATCAACAGTGGTGGAAAAAAGATACCCGTACCTGCACGTCTACTCAAGGCAGCTAGTCCTGATGGTAGAGATGCAGCTTCAAAACTGTGTAAATTGAACAAAGTGGAGATGGTGGTCGTATCTGGATGATATAGAGCTATCTTATTTTCAGAAGATATATTTTATTTCTTAACTCACCAGACTTTATACCTAGCTTTTCGTTAGGATACACCCTTATCTCTATTCAATAACCCTTCATGATTTGAGATCACCGAATTTGAAGTGCGTTATGCTTAAATACTGTTCCGAACTAGAAACCGTGTATAATGATAAGCAAATACTTAAAAGAAGAAGTGAAACCCGCTACCGGATGCACCGAGCCCGCCGCGGTTGCCCTGGCTGTAGCCAAAGCGGCAAAGGAATTGGTTGGAAATGTATATTCTATAAACGTGGAAGTCAGTAAAAGCATCTATAAAAATGGTCTTTTTGTTCTTATACCTGGGACCGAGGGGTTAAAGGGAAATAAGATCGCAGCGGCACTAGGGGCTTTAGTCAAGGCAGAAGAACTGGATATCAACCTGTTACATCATACGAAGTCGGAAGATAAAAAAAAGGCTGTTGAATTGATAGAAGAGAACAGGGTAAAAGTAACTTGTAATGATAAGATAGGAGTTTATGTGCACGCTTCGGTTCAAGACGATCTAAACAATGTATCTGAGTGTTATATCATCAACTCACATACAAATGTACAAAAGATCAAGTTGAATTCTAAAATTTTGTTTGGATCTGATGAGGATTTTCAAGAAAATAAAACCTTTTTTGAAAGGAATGGAATACAAGATATGTCTTTGGAAGATATCATAAAGATATCCACGGATATCAACGAAGAGGATGTAGATTTTATCTTTCACGGCGTTGATCTGAATATGGATGCCGCTTATTATTGTTTGAAACAAAAGGATGAATTTGTAAAAACTCCTGGGATCATTCTAAATGACGTTTTCGATGAGGATAACATCGCAGAAAAGATAAGAAAATATTCATCAGCAGCTTCTTTCACCCGGATGTTGGGATCAAACGTTACAGTCATGTCTTCCGGTGGTTCCGGTAATCAAGGTATAGTAGCGACCATACCTGTTTATCTATACGGTCTTTACAACGGTAACACAAAAGAGGAGATAGCACAGGCCCTGGCACTTAGTCATCTTCTATCGGGGTACGTTAAACACCTAGTCGGCAAGTTAGCTCCTATCTGCGGTGTTTTTTACTCTGCAGGCTCAGGTGCTGCAGCTGCTATCAGTTATTTGATGAATAAAGATCGGGATAAGATGTTAGATACCATCGATACCATGATATCCAATACCACTGGAATTATCTGCGACGGGGCGAAGGAAAGCTGTGCCTTCCGTATAGGTTTATCCGCCCATGAAACTTACATATCTGCCTTGATGGCCGATAGAGGTTTGTATGTAGAGATGGACCAAGGATTCATAGGTCAAAGCTGTAATGAAAGCATCAGAAACATACAAAGATTAAATCTAGACGGTATGAAAGATCTGGATAACTTGATACTTTCGATCCTCGAAGGTCGAGGATGAGATCCTATTTCATTTTTGATTCTATATGATCGATGACCTGGTGTATCTCACACGGTTGCACAACGATCAGATCTCCTTCTTTTGCCATCTCAAATCCGGCTTCTATGGCTTCTATCTCATCGATTATCACCGTTACGCGATCTTCCGATAAACCAGCTTCTAAAACACCTTGTTTTACCAACTCCGCAGTTTCTCCGATGTTACGATACCTGGGGTCTGCATCGTTTATGATCACACGGTCGTATATCTTCCCGATACCCCTTCCAAAGTCGATGATATCTTCCGTCGGGCGGTTCCCAGTTCCCGAACATATAGTTATCTTTTCATTATCTGTTAGCTCATCCAATATCTTTGATATAGCTTCGACAGCGGGTCTGTTGTGTCCGTAGTCTATCATGACTTTGATCTTACCAACATCCATTATGTTCATCCTTCCAGGATTTTGGTTGGTAGATGACTGGAAGGTCAAAAGCCCGCTTTTGATAGATTCGATGTCTATATCAAGGGCAAAGCATGAGGCAACTGCGGCTAATGAGTTCTGCAAGTTGAAGGCAGCTTTACCCTTAAATGCTATGGGTATATTAGCCACCTCGACCACCTTCCAAACGCTCTCACCTTTCTTTATAACTATCCTATCGTCATCGACGGTTACAACTATACCGCCTTCGGAAAGATGTTCTTTTACTTCATTCATATCTGGGTCTAGTGAAAATAGTATGGTGTCCGCGTGAACGATATCTTTGTATCTGAACACATTGGGGTCCTCAGCATTGAGCACGGCTTTACCTGAAGCTTTAACGGTTTCCACCACGATACCCTTGAGGCGAGCCATGTCCCTTATGGTATTGATGCGCCCCTCACCCATGTGGTCCTTTGTGACGTTCAGGAACACGCCCACATCGCTCTCGTAATATCCTAACCCCCTTCTTAATATACCTCCTCGTGCCACCTCTAACACCGCATGATCAACGGTCTTTTCTTTTAGAACAAATTTTGCCCCCTGTGGTCCGCTAAAATCCCCCTCTTTCAATAGATGATCGCCTCTAAACAAACCGTCAGTACATGCGACGCCTACGTTTTTACCACTCAACATCAAGATATGGGCTATCAATCTGACTGTGGTGGTTTTTCCGTTGGTCCCTGTCACTGCCACTATCGGCACTCTACTCTTTGCTCCTGGTGGAAAGAGCATATCTAACACATACTTGGCAACGTTCCTCCGCTTCCCCTCATATGGATCCAAATGCATCCGAAATCCAGGTGCTGCGTTCACCTCTATTACCCCTCCATCACCATGCTTTATCGGTTGTTTCATGTCCTGAACGATCAGATCGATACCCATAACATCCAAACCGATTATATCG
The DNA here is from genome assembly GCA_003560595.1 of Thermoplasmata archaeon. GTDB lineage: Archaea > Thermoplasmatota > Thermoplasmata > Halarchaeoplasmatales > Halarchaeoplasmataceae > Halarchaeoplasma. The sequence continues at coordinate 12,466 of PWKY01000066.1, forward strand.
GCGATCCTTTCAGCTAACACCTTATTATTTGGATGTAACGAATCGGTCACATCGGTAGCGGTCCCCCCCGAGCTTAGATTTGCGGTTGATTTCAGTAACAACTCTTCTCCTTCGGGAAGAACTGTGTCTAAAGTATGGTTATTCTGTTTGAGGATCCTTTTTGTCATGTAATCTATTTCGATCTTAGTAAGTGTTTTCTCGTGACCTACCCCTCTTCTTGGGTCGCTGTTCAATACCTCTATCAGTTCTTTTATAGATGATCTACCATCACCCCTTATGAATGGAGGATCTCTTCTAGCTGCAGCAACAAGCTCTCCATCTATCACCAGCATCCTGTGATCGGCTCCTTTCAAATATTCTTCGATGACTACATTGGGATCGATCTTTTTAGCTATCTTAAAAGCGAGTTTTAATTCCTCACTATCCTCCACCCTTGAGGAGATCCCTCGTCCATGGTTACCTATATTCGGTTTTACAGCTACTGGATAACCTGATCTCTTTGCCATGCTTAAAGCCTCCTCTATAGTTTTGACCGTCCCCCCTCGGGGAACGGGTATGCCCGCTTCTTCAAGGATATCTTTCGTATTTTTCTTATCATCGGCGATCTCAACGGCGATGGCGGAAGTGTTCTCGGTCATACTGGCTTGCACCCTCTTTTGATAAGAACCATGGCCCAGCTGGACGTAGCTGTGCTGGTTCAGCCTTATATAAGGTATACCCCTGCGGTATGCTTCACTTACTATGGATTTTGTAGTAGGCCCAAGCATATTCTGGTCCCGAAGGTACTTCAATTTTTTTAATACCTCTTCGATATCCGGTTCCTCCCCCTTCGTCAAGGCTTTAACTACTCTTACTGCTTCTTTACCTGCTTCGATGCCGGCGTCTTCATCTCTGTACCTGAAAGCTATTTCGTATATCCCATGTTGGTCAGTAGACATAGTTTTTCCGAAACCTACATCCATGTTGGCTAGGCACTGCAGTTCTATGGCCACATGTTCAACTATATGTCCTAACCATGTACCCAATTCCACTCGTTCCAAGAAACCTCCTTCGTATCCCCGGCTACAGCGATGGGCTTTCAATGAGGGTAAGAGTGATTTCAAGCGTTCTACGAAGCCTGGTATCTCATCAGATGGTCTATCTTCGAATTCTTCGATATCTAAAAGCATGTATACCACCTGATATCGACTAAAGTAATTTGGCCCTCTGAGGGCTCTGATCTCTTGGATCTCTATGATTATCACCTCTAGCGTTTAGATAAAAGGTTTTTACTCTATTTATAACATATATGCATATAGTAGGTATTAAACATTACCGTTATCGTTGTTCATATCCTGAGTTAGGTCAGATCAACAAAAGCATCATCCCTGGATCAAAATTGACCTTTCATAAATACCTCGGCCTTTTTCATGACGGACCATGCGAAGAGAAAATAGCCGAAAGATAACACCATCTCCGCAGCTTCTTGTCCGGCTTTGTTGTCTGTCAATGGGATCTTGTAACTGTGTACTTGAAACATCAATGGGATCAGTATCAGGATCACCAAAACTAGATATCTCCCCCATCTCGGCGGTAGCTTTTTTACGTAATCCTTTGCGATCGGTAGTTGAAAAAGCACGAAAAGTGCTATAGTAAGTATTACAAAAGCGATCAGTTTTGGGATCACCCATCTATGGCCCACATAATACGTCAACGGAAGCAGAAAAAAGAAGTGAAGATCCGGAGACATCACCGGAAACTCAAATCTATCTATTAGACGATGTATGGGCTCGACAGTTTCGTGCATGAGTGGAAGCACCACACCTAAAAGAAGGCTTCCCCCCCAAAGCAGAACGTGAAAAAGATCGGTATTCAAATTGTGTATGTTTATTTCGTCCTGTTCATTGATCTCGCCGATAGCTTCAGGGGTCTCTATCCCAAATATACGCTGGCCCCAGCTGATCTCCTCCATAGCAACGAAGAAAAATAGTATGGCGAAGGCTATCACAAATAATTTGTACCTTTTGCTGAGTGGTACCTTAAAAAACGTCCATAACAACATGACTCCTGCACCTATATAAAATATAGCTGTTAGATACTCGTAGGTCCAATCCTCAGAAAAGAACAACCTTCTTAACCATGGATATTCCTTGATCCCCCAGCCCACCAGTATGATCTGTATTACGGTGAGGGCTGCTACGAATAAAAGACACCTTTTATAAAGATAAGTCCCTTTATAGACACCGAAGGATCGATAACCCATGTTATCGGATTTGAAAACAAATTATAAAAGCTTTCCTTCAACTCATCGATAGATGCATAACGCAAAATGATTCAAGCGAACATAACCTGTTTCTTTATCTTTCGCTCAGGTGAATCGGTGAGTACTTTATCTATCGCCTTTAAGAAATCTTCTTGGGTTATGACGTCATTTCCCTCTCTTAGCGTGAGCATCCCCGCCTCGGTACATATGGCTTTGATATCTGCTCCAGATGCCCCTTCAGTTTTCTTTGCAATGGTGTTCAGATCAACATCGTCATGTATGGGCATCATCAATGTATGGATACCAAAGATCTTCTTTCTGGCTTCCTTGTCGGGCAGTGGTACGGATATGATCCTATCAAAACGTCCTGGACGGAGTAGAGCTTTATCCAACAGTTCGGGCCTATTTGTAGCACCCATGACTTTTACCTCACCTACAGGCTCAAAGCCGTCAAGTTCAGCCAGAAGCTGCATCATGGTCCTTTGGACTTCCCTATCACCTGATGTGGCCTGTTCCATCCTTCTGGTAGCCACGGAGTCGAGTTCGTCTATGAATATTATAGAGGGTGATTTTTCTTTCGCCATCTGGAATAGCTCCCTGACCATCCGTGCCCCTTCTCCGATATATTTCTGTACCAACTCAGAACCTACCAGCTTGATAAAGGTAGCGTGAGTTCTGTTAGCAGCGGCCTTGGCGATCATGGTTTTACCTGTTCCGGGAGGTCCTACGAGCAGCACTCCTTTTGGTGGTTCGATACCCATGTGTTGATATCTTTTGGGGTTAAGTAAAGGCTCTTCAACGGTTTCTTTTACCTCTCTGATCTGATCTTCAAGTCCACCGATATCATCGTAGGTTATTTCCGGTTTTTCCAGTATCTCTGCACCCATAATATTTGGGTCAACAGATGGTGGAAGTACTTTTACTATGGAAAGAGTTTGTTTATTCAACGCAACTCTGGTTCCTGGACAGATATCTTTGGCTGAAAGATAATCTGCCACCGTAACGATAAAATCTGGGCCGGTAGAACTCTCTATTATAGCTTCACCGTGGGGTAAAGTTTCCTTTATATTCCCTACTATAAGAGGTGGCTTTTTCAATCTCGCCAATTCCTTCTTGATCTCTCGGGTTTCCCTCTTTATCCTGTTCAGTTCCTCTACTATGTAATCCCTTTCCCCACCGTACTGGGTTTCTGCAAGGAGTTCATCGTGTTTACGTTGTAACTCCTCTATCCGCCGTGTGAGTCCTCTTGAAGAACCCTTCAAATCGTCGTCATCCAAACGATTCACCATATGTGTATTGTTTAAATTCATGATTTCCGTTTGTTATAAAGATTTTGGTAACTTTCCAGAACTATCATAGTAATTCATTCAATCTGTGGAGTGCGGATCGCTTCTCTTTTGCATCTACGGAACAACTTTCAAGGTCCCGTTCTAGTGTTTTTATGGTAGAATCATATACCTCCTGGTTTACAGGGAACGGAGTGCCGTCTTTTCCTCCGTGTGCAAAGCTGTACTTTACCGGATCTTCCCAGCTAGCTTTGCTCCCATGTATCAAGTCGGCAACTAACGCCAGGGCTCTGATCTTTTTGGGCCCCATGCCCTTGAGTGAGATCAATTCCTCGTAACTATCAGGTTGGATCTCGTATGCTCTCTTCAATACCTTCCAACCTTGTGGTGTGATATCGTTATCCATCACTGGATGATGTGCGGGCATTTTTATATTGTTGTTAGATGAAAAATCACTGAGTGAAGTCTGTAGAGCTTTAGATAGATATGGTTTTAGATGTTCCGGGCCATCCTTGATCAAATCCAATGATATATCCCGTGTTTCAGCGCTGTTATGGGAAGTCATATCCAACACCTCTAATTCTTTCCACTGCCCACATATGCCCTTATGTGGCTCCTCAACGAATTCCACCACATCATCGCATATCCAGTGGTAGCGTCTGGCAAAACCGGTTTTATCTTTCATCCCCTGCTGGATTACCCCCCAATCTCCCTTCTCACTTAAAATAAATGAATGATGGTAAAGATGATAGTCGTCCTGTATGCAGGAATTATCTACCTTTGCCGTTAGTTTTGATATCCTTACCATGTCATCTAACTTCGACGGTTTGATGGAGTAATGATCGTTCATGGAAAGGATCTCATCAGGTGTTTTACGACTTGCCGCCCCTTTACCACCCATAAAAGCTATCCCATGTTCCTCCGGATCTAGTGCTACTTTTAACGCCCCACAGGTTGTGGTAGTCGTTCCGCTGGAGTGCCAATCAAATCCTATGGTACATGCCAGTGCCTGAAACCAATAGGGATCGGTTATTCGCTGTAAGAAAACTTCTTGTCCGTAGTCTTCTAACACCGTTTCGCTTATGGCACGGCTGAGTTTCACCATACGTTCGAACAACCATCTAGGAGCCCTTCCACCGTGGAGGGGTAGGTCCGTTACACCAGTACTTTTCATAGAACCCTATCAAAAGGATGCAGGCATCTATTAAAACTTTTGAAGGGGAAACGTTTTTTTTCCTATCCTCAGTTATATATCAAAGATGGTAAGTACCAAAGAGCTTTTTGATATCTTGTTGGAGGAATTCGGTCCTCAAAATTGGTGGCCCGGGGATAGTGACTTTGAGATAATGGTAGGTGCCATCCTTACACAGAATGTGAATTGGTCAAATGTTGAAAAAGCACTAGACAATATGAAGAAAGCCGATTCTCTGAACTTAGAAGCGGTATGTGAGATGGAAGATGAGCAGTTAGAAGCGTTGGTAAGGCCTACCGGCTTCTACAGGCAGAAAGCTGCAAGGCTGAAGCGATTGTCACGTGTCATATTAGAAAAAGGTGGGATCAAATATTTTCTAAAAGAGGATGATCTAAGGGAACTACTTTTAGATGTAAAAGGTATAGGGCCCGAGACCGCAGATAGTATAGCACTTTATGCAGCTAGAATACCTACTTTCGTTGTTGACGCTTACACCAAAAGGATAGTCGAAAGATTTTATGGTTATCGAGGTAACTATGACGATATCAAAGATTTTTTTCAAAACAGTTTACCTAAGGATGTGGATATATACAACGAATATCACGCACTGCTGGTTAAATTAGGTAAAACCTACTGTAAAAAAACCGATCCCAGATGCGGTGAATGTCCTATTTCTTATCATTGTTCCTATTAAGCAAATTTCTTCTCCATCTGATGAGATCTCTTTTTGCTGAATCATAGAAAGAAGGAAAGTAAACTAAACTCAAGAAAACTGCTACGATCAGCACCGCTATGTAAAAGACTTCCTGATCAGCACGGTAAGGTTCTATACCTCCTATGATAAATCCTAACTCATCAACTATCAATCCTAGACCTGCACCAAAGCTTATGGAACTGATCCTTACGATGGTTTTACTCCAGTAGTTGATGGCAAGCCAGGCCGAGATGCATATCAGTATTATACCATAGGTTATATGGTGTATGTGGTATCCCCCTATAACCACGTTTCTTCCTACATACACGATACCCTCCGGGGGTGGTCTTTGGGTGGCACCTAACAGTACCACCCATGATCTAGCTATGATAAAGGATACCAGAAAGGAAATAGATATCAAAAAAGGGACGGACTCACGTTTTTTCTTAACTTCTGATCTCAATGACCGAGGTATGTAAGTGATCGCCTTCAATAATTTTTTCTTTTCTACCATTTCATTACCCAGTGATATAGTAAATCGTTCTTTAGAATTAATAAAGATTTCGTTCACTTATCTGTTTATATCTATGAAATATACGTCGGTATATTCCCCTTGATAGATATTGTATCCGTTCCGATACCATCCCAGCAGTGTTCTATCCATGGGTCTGGGATTAGTTCCTTCTCTGACCGCCGCTCCTTGTATCATGTTGTCGTCCATCATGATATACCTCACTTCTAAGCTTAGGACCTCTTCTTTCGCCTCTTCGATAGAGTCAGAAAAGTAAGCGGATTCACCGTCGGTCCAGGACAGATCAGTGGAACCGGTGGAGAACACGGCGCCGCTCAACCGATGATCGGTGAGTATCTTTTGCCGTGTAGAATCTCTGACCCAGAATGAAGCTTCTACCGTGTCGTATTCGACCCATTCCACATATCCTCCAGCGGTCTCCTGTGAAGGATACATGAGAGGTAGGTTCAGGCCAAGGAGCAGTATTATACATAGGGATATGGCTTTTTTCTTCTCTGAAAAGGGATCGATCAAGTTATAAAACCAGACCATCCCGATACCAAATAGGATAGCCAAAGGAAGCATGAAAAAAGCCACCTGTCTTATTGTATAGAGAGATGAAGAACCGGTGACTGCCCCCAGTATGAATGTAAAGCTAACCGCCAAAAGCCATCCCTGGATGGTCACCCCCTCTCTGAATGATCGTAATGGTTTTCCGGAAAATAAAGCAAATATACCAAAGGCCGATAAAGGTGAATAAAACAATATATCATTTCCCAGAGTTATATCCGTACCAGGTATATTCACCAGAACGCTGTATATCAGTATGGCGATAACCGTGATGGCGAGTATAAATGAAAAAACCATGAGATCACGTTTTTCGTTTCCACGGAGGTCTATCTTTGGTATCCATTCTTTCCGCCTTCGTGATCTGATCATCAAGTGGGCCAAAATCACCGATACATATGGTGCAAGAACGATGGTGTAAGATGGTAACCATAGGGCATCCATCAAACGTTGTTCTCTGAAAACAGGGGCACCAAAGAACCAATAGAGTATGGTGGCAGTGGTGAACCCCAGGTATAACCAAAGTCTGAATTTATTGTTCCAGGAAGTGTTTCTTTTAAATAATTCAGAGAAGAAATATCCACCCAGCAGGAACAAGATCAAGAAAAATGATGTAAGATGATGGGTTATGATCAGTGCTCCTGAAAATAATATAAGTAAAGGTAAAAATCTCTTCCAGTTTTGTTTACTTACCATGAAGGTCATCCATAGTATGGATATCATCAGAAAGAAACCCAAGGTTTCCGGCTTGGGTTGGGACTGGCTGTAAACAAAAGGTACTATGAAAGTGAGGAAACTGGCGGATAATAGCGATGCAAGCTTGTGAAGAGTGATGCGGTAAGTTAGAAGGAAGGCAACAAGGGGAACTAAGGAAGATAGTACCACTGGAGTAAAACTAACAGATCCGTAAATACCAACACCTGTTAGCATATGGAATGAACCACTCAAAGAAAAAAGTCCGGGAAAAAAGGGATATGCACCTGCCCATCCATCTATACTGTGATGCATACTGCCGGAAGTCACCCACTGGTTGGTATAGTAAACGTATTCTCCGGCATCCATACCCCATAGATGATAATTGAAAAGGGGGTATGTCCTGACCAATATAGAAAGTATCACCAGCGTCAACAGGGCGTACCAGTATGACCTTTTCATCTTGGGGTTTATAGATAGAACAGGTATTAATTTTTTTGTAGGGTGCGCAACACTGCCTGACCGAAAATCTTAAGGGGCTAAACAATTGTTAACACACACATGAAATCTATGTTTGGAGAATCGAGTGAAAGTGACGTTACAAGAGCTATAGTGCGAGAATTCGGGAAGGTATTGGACGAGTATTCCGAATCCGATGTGATAATAGTGGGTGCGGGGCCGAGCGGACTGATGGCCGCCCGGGATCTGGCTTCCAAAGGTCATAAAACACTGGTGGTCGAGAGGAACAATTATCTGGGTGGTGGCTTCTGGTTGGGAGGTTATCTTATGAACACGGTTACAGTGCGCCCCCCTGCTCATAAGATCCTCGACGAGCTCGGTATACCGTACAAGAAGAGTGGCAATCTATACACTGCGTTGGGTCCTCACGCGTGCTCTAAGTTGATCGCTGCGGCCTGCGACGAGGGGATACAGATACTTAACATGACCGAGTTCGACGATGTGGTATTCAGAGGTAAGAAAAAGGTAGGCGGGGTGGTGATTAACTGGACACCCGTATCCGCATTACCACGGCAGATAACCTGTGTCGACCCTATATCGTTGGAGTCCAAGATGATAATCGATTCCACCGGACACGATGCATGTGTGGTTAAGAAACTAGAGGAAAGGGGTCTGCTGGAAACTTCGGGTTTCGGTGGCATGTGGGTACAAGAGTCCGAAGATCTTGTGGTGGAGCACACCGGTAAGGTCATGGACGGTCTAGTGGTTACCGGGATGGCGGTTTCCACGACCTATGGTTTACCCCGTATGGGACCCACCTTCGGTTCGATGCTCGTGTCCGGGAGGAAAGCCGCCGAGGTGGTAGATGAGCTTCTCAGTTGAATTACCATTTGATAGAACGATATTGTACCTCCCAGCTGATCTTGAACATCTAGACGGCGACGAGATGCTGGAATTCACCGAAGAGTACACCGGTTTACCGGTAGAATTACGGGATGATTTCTTCCATGAATATTACCGTGAGGACCTACCTAGAAGATCGGCTCAGACCAGGGTCAGGGATCTTACCGAAAGGAGGTTCATCGAACCCCTTCCGGTGGAGGTCGATCTTGAAGAGAAGATAATACATGGAAGGAACGTCCGGGGTATTATCTACGACGGGCGGAGGTTAACAAAGATGATACGGGAGTATATAGCTCCGGCGAAGGGCCATCATGTGGTCATCACCGATAGAGCGGTGGGTACTATGGAGGAGCACGATGCCCGCTATCATATTCGAACGCTTATCTGTTCGATCCCTTCTCTTATCTCCACTTCCGGTATCGTAGAAGGTCCGGCGAAACCGAGGGAGTATTACACCGGCTTGAAGTCGGATCTCGGATTCGAGCCCATGAAGTACGGAGACACTCGTATGACGGATGCGGTGAAGTCATACATCCTTCAATCTCTCGCATGGAGGATCACCGGGGAGCCCTTTTGTGAGGATAAAGGGTGCCGTCTTTACAATTCTCACTGGCAGAAAGAAGTGGTCGAGTATCAGCTGAAAGGTGAGCTGTGTGACGAAGACATGAAATTATTTCGAGAGTTCCAAAATTTTATGTATTCAAAGGATGATGCGAGGATATGACAAGGTATTCTCGCCAAACCGTGCTGCCCGAGATCGGGGACGAAGGCCAGAAACGTTTGAGCGAGAGCCGGGTAGCTATAATAGGACTAGGCGGGCTGGGTTCGGTGATGGCGGAAGGGTTGGCGAGAGCCGGTGTGGGTTATCTTAGAGTGGTGGACAGGGATGTGCTGGAATTATCCAACCTTCAGCGCCAGGCACTTTATGGCGAAGGAGATATCGGGAAAGCCAAAGCCGAGTTGGTAAAAGAGAAGATAGGCCGGATCAACTCCGAGGTTAGTGTTGGATCTCACGTGGTCGAGGTAGGTTCGAAAAATATTGAAAAACTCATAGATGGTGCAGATATAGTATTAGATGCCACGGACAACATGAAAACCCGTTTCATACTCAACGATGCCTGTGTGAAACACGGGATACCTTGGATTTATACTTCTATCTTAGGCACCTACGGTATGACCATGGATGTTGTACCCGGAAAAGGCCCCTGCTTACGCTGCTTGCTCGTGAAGATGCCGGAACCCGGGAGTATGGAGACCTGTGCCACCGCCGGTGTGCTTTTTTCTTTACCACGGATCATGGCGAACATAGCCGCCACCGAGGCAGTGAAATATTTAATCGGGGCGGATACGAGAAATACTTTACTGACGATAGATATTTGGAAGAACGATTACGAACAGATCCAAGTGACTCAAAGAGAAGACTGTGGATGCTGCGCTAAAAAGGATTTCGAATATCTGCAAAAAGAAGACGATCTCACCACTTCCATGTGCGGTAGAGAAGCGGTACAGGTGACACCCGAGGAGAGAGTTGAGGTCGATCTAGACAAGTTCGTTAAAAAGTACGGCGGAAAGATGGTAGGGAGATCATTGGCAAAGTTTGAAATGGATGCTTACACACTCACACTCTTCAAAGACGGAAGGCTTATCGTCGAGGGGACTGAAGATCCTAAAAAGGCGATAAGTATTTACTCGGAGTACATAGGTAGATGATAAGATGGACGTAGAAGATATCAGAAAGGACTTTCCTTTAGTCGATGAATACATATACTTTGATAACGCCTGTTTGACCCTTAAACCGTATCAGGTGATCGATGCGGTGGATGAATATTATCATAAGTTTCCCGTCTGCGCCGGACGCAGTTCTCACAGTTTATCCAACCTACTCACCCGTAAGATAATATCCGCTCGTGACTCGATACGATCGTTTATAAATGCAGACGATCCGTCTGAGATAGTATTCACCAAAAATACTACAGAGTCCATCAACCTGGTCGCACGTGGTATGGGTTTTGAAAAAGGAGACGCGGTGCTTTCAACGGATAAAGAACACAACAGCAACCTGGCACCGTGGCTTTTGCTCAAGAAAGATAAGGGTATAGAATACGATCAGGTCCCTTCACTACCGGACGGCACCTTCGATCTAGAGAAGTTCGAGGAGATGATGGATAACGACGTCAAGATGGTCTCCATGGTACACACATCTAATCTGGATGGTGTGACCATACCTTCAAAAGAGATAGGTAAGATAGCTCACGATCACGACGCTTACTTTATGCTGGATGCCGCCCAAAGCGTACCCCATAGATCTATAGACGTGAAGGAGCTGAACGTTGATTTTTTGGCTTTCTCGATCCACAAGATGCTGGGTCCCACCGGTGTCGGCGTACTCTACGGTCGTAGAGAGTTGATGGATGAGTTGGACCCCTTGGTGGTCGGTGGAGGCAGTGTAAAGGACACATCATACGAAGAAGTAACTCTACACTCGTCGCCCAATAAGTTCGAAGGCGGACTACAGAATTACGCGGGCCTTTGCGGTGTGAAGGCTGCTGTGGATTATTTGCTCGACATCGGTTTGGATAAGATAGAGAAACACGAGATCGAGCTCAACAAACGTGCCACCGACGCTTTGAAGGATAGAGTCACCATACTCGGTCCCGAGGATCCCGAGTCGAGATCAGGTATATTTAACTTCAACCTAAATGAACTGGGCTGCCACGAAACCGCCTTACTACTGGAGGAAAGTAAGATACTCACCAGGGGTGGTATGCAGTGTGTACATTCATGGTACAATAAACGAGGTTTGGAAGGGGGAACAAGGATTTCTTTTTACCTTTATAACACTGTAGAAGAAGTGGATATACTGGTCGAGACCATGGAGAGCCTGCTGGGTTAGTCCTCTTTGTTCTCTTCCATCACCGGAGCTAATTCCTCGAATAATCTATCGACGATCTCCTTGTCGGTGGTTTTGAACAGCAGCTTTCCCGAAGGGTAGAATCCTACTTCTACATCTTGATCTGGATGTAAAGCAACGATGATGACTTCCGAGGTGAACTTCATCTTGTAACCTTTGTTTTCCAACCGATCCTGCACTCCCTCCATGTTGATCTTCGTCTTCTTTTCAGGCTCGGCAACGTATGCTCCGGAATCCGAACAGGGTTCTACCACATGATACATTTTTCAACCACCTTTTTTCTCGAATAACAATCCTTCGATGAGATCTTCTACATCTAGATATACTTCCTGCTTTTTAACCTCTTTCACCGTACTGCTTACACGGGGTCCGTCGGGAGTCAGCATGCAGCACACCGCCGGCTGTGTGGATATATCAAAGGTCCCGATCTTTTTTGCGATCTGGATCACCTCTTCTTTATCCAGTCCTATCAACGGCCGGTGTATCGTGATATCTACTGCGTCGTCTTCTGAAGCGAGATTAGAAAGCGTCTGTGAAGCCACCTGTCCCAGTGACTCACCGGTAGCTATCGCATCCGCACCTATTTGTTTTGCTAGTCTTTCAGCTCCCCGGTACATCATCCTGCGGCATAAGATGCACTGGAAGTGGCTGCTTGCGTTCTTAGCGATTGATTTTTCGACCTCTGAAAAGTCACAGGTATAAAAGTCGATATCGTCATGTATTTTCTGCAGCCTTTCAGCCAAACTGTGAACGGCTGCCACCGTGTTGTCATCGGTGAACGGACGGGTATCCATGTATAGTAAGCTGACCTCGAAACCCGCCTCCGCTAAAAGGTGTGCCGCTACGGGGGAGTCGATACCTGCCGACAGTAATAAAACTACCTTCTGGACCATGATATACTACAAAATACGGTTGAGTATATTATGATTGGGGTTGCGGTGGTGAATGAGCATATCACCATCGAAGAGGTTTTTGGATAGAATGGATCCGTTTTTCATCTTTAGGGTAACTTAGGAGGTTGTAGAAGTGAACAGAAAAATATACATAGGATCAAAGATATAGATAAAGGTTGAGAGTATGATGATCAAAAAGGTAGGTACAGTGTGTTTCGTGGTTTTACTTATAGTCAGTGTATTTGGAGGGGTGTTTGGATATGTTGTTGAGGGTGAGTTGGAAGAGGAAAGTAGAGGCGGAGTGGATCAGTAGCTGTGATTTATCGGGACAGACAGTTTGTATTCGAAAACACTGTGATTTTTTAGATCCTTTGACAAGGGATAAGCCTTTTAGTGGGGAAACCTTTAATTATAACGTACAGATAACCCAACATTATAGATTACCCTGGAGCGTAGTACATTATGGTAACAGTATACGACGTGCCTCCTGAAAGGCTCATAGACGAGATAAGCAAAAAGCTGAAAGAGACGAAAGAGATCGTTGAACCAGAGTGGGCTCCCTTCGTTAAGACAGGGATGCATAAGGAAAAAGCCCCACTACAGGCTCATTGGTGGCACACACGTGTGTCCGCTATATATCGGTCCGTGTATCTAGAGGGCCCTATCGGCATATCTCGATTGAGGTCTAAATACGGTGGATCGAAGGATAGAGGATCCAAACCTTACAAAGCGGTCAAGGGTTCTGGTTCAATAGTAAGAACCGCACTCAAGCAGCTTGAGGATGCAGGTCTGGTCAAAAAGGATGGTCACAAAGGTAGAATAGTCACACCCAAAGGTCAATCTTTACTCGACAATACCGCTTTCGAGGTGATGAAAGATATGGCCAAAGATGATCCAGAATTGTCGAAATATCTTTAAGTTAGGTAGTACGATAAGATGGACGAAGAAAGCGAGATGATCAAGCGTAAAAAGCTTGAGCAGCTTAAAAAACAACTCGAAGCGTCTGAAGCCCAAGAAGAAAGCAACGAACAGTTCGAGCAGGAAAAAGATGCCTTGCTACGATCGTTATTGACTCCTGAAGCAAGGGAAAGATTAGGTCGTGTTAAGGTGGCTCGTCCCGAGGTTGCTGAGGGTATCGAGCAGCAGATCATCATGCTTGCTCAAAGAGGTATGGTAAAGGGCAAGATAGACGACGAAACACTTAAGAAGTTGTTAAAGAAAATAACGGATAACCAAAAAGTAAATTTCACTATCAGAAGGCGATAATCATGGCAAGGAATAAACCCGGTCCCAAAAAGCGAAGATTACTCAAGAAAGGGAATCAAAACAAGCGTGTTCCAGCTTGGGTTATGCAGCGTACAAACAGAAGATTCACCTCCCATCCCAAGAGGAGAAATTGGAGGAGAAACAACCTCGATGAATGAGGTTGAAACATAGGTGATCAAATGGCTGAACCTGAAGAAAGAGTGATGAATATACCTCTAAGAAAGGTAAAAAGGGACCCAGTTAGCAAGAGAGCATCTGTTGCTATGGGCATAATACGAAAACACGTTTCTAATCACATGAACGTACCTGAAGAGGACGTTTGGATAGACTCATCCACCAACGAAGAAGTTTGGAAGAGGGGTATCTCTAAGCCGCCTTCGAAGATCCGGGTCAGGGTAATTAAGTTCGAAGATGGAATTGTAGAAGTATCTATGCCCGGTGAGTAATCAAATATGCTAAAAAAATACTCTATCGAATCGCAACCTTATATAGGTATATTTTCCGCCACCTCCGAAGAGCTAACGGTAGTTATGCCCGTTGAAACTTCGGTGTTCTCGGAGGCTATGGAAACCCCTGTAGTCAACACTACCATCGGAGGTACACGTTTGGTTGGAGCATTGTGTGTGATGAACTCCCACGGTATGCTCGTAGCGGATATCACCGATGAGAGAGAACTTGAACCTATATTGGAATATACCGGGGTTACACTACTTTCTGAGAAGCACAATGCGTTAGGAAACAATATTCTAGCTAATGATAATGGTGCACTTATCAATCCAAACCTCAGTGAAAAAAGCGAAGAAGCCATCGCTGAAACTTTAGATGTAGATGTGAAAAGAGGTACGATCGCAGGCTTAAAGATGGTGGGTTCTCTTGGTGTAGCTACAAACAAAGGAGTCCTCTGCCACCCACACGTGGACCAACAAGAGATGGAATTGATGGAAGATCTTTTTAAAGTATCAGTTACAAAGACTACAGCCAATCACGGTTCTGGTTGGATCGGTACAAGCATCATCGCAAATACCAAAGGCGCAGTAGTTGGCGATGCAACGACACCCATAGAGATGGGTAGAATAGAGGATGGTTTGGGATATCTAGAGTGAAAATACCCATATCTCGGTTTCTTCAGGTATATCACAATCTAAGAATTCAAGTTCAACGCCTACTTTGTGTATCTTATCTTTATCATAATAAGCTAAAAATGGCTCAACACTTCTGATATTGAGAGAAAGACCTCCTACTTTATAGTGCATGGGGATGGCAATTTTTGGTTTCACCATATCGATAACTTTTGCTGCCTTCTCCGGACCTATAGTGAAGGTACCGCCTACCGGTATAAATAGAAAATCCACATCTTTTATCTCCTCCAACACTTCTTTGGAAGGGATATGGCCCAGATCTCCTAGATGACAAAATTCGATCTGATCGGTAGTGAATTTATATATTATATTCTCCCCTCGCTTTATGCCTTCATCTTCGTCATGGTAAGTAGTCAGACCCTCTACTTTCACATCTCCTAATGTAAAGGCTCCTGGTTCATCTACTATCTCTGAAGATCGTTTTTTCACTATCCTAGTTGCGTTGTGATCGAAGTGGTCATGACTCACCAGGATGATATCCCCCTCTACGTGCGGTGTTTTTATCCCGATGCTTTTTCCATCGTGTGGATCTGTAACTATAACCTGCTCGTTTTCGATCTCAAAACACGCATGTCCATGCCATCTTATCCTCATAAATATCTCCTCGTTAGTAGCATCCCACATATATTTTAGTCTTGTCCTTTTGAAATAGATGAGCACAAAGGATTTAAAAACCTGGGTTAGTTGATAGTTTTATGAAGGAAGAGATGGAGTCCTTGGAAATAACCGCCGTTTGTAGAGAGTTTCAGTCGTTGATAGGTGGCTACATTCAAAAGGTTTACAAACCGGGTAAAGACACCCTCTCTTTTAGAATACATGTTCCTGGGATCGGTAAAAAAACTCTTCTTTTCAAGGTGGGTTCCGCCCTTTACCTCACCGAAAAGGAAATAGATAATCCCATGGAACCCGGAAGTTTCATCATGTTGATCCGAAAACAACTGGGCAACGCAAGGATCGAAGCTGTTCGACAGCATGGATTCGATAGGGTCATGGTTATCGAATTGGGCGGAAGGCATACCTTTCAGCTGATATTCGAAGTGTTTGGCAAAGGTAATCTCATACTGGTCGTCGAGGATAAAATACTTCTACCATATCGTTCGGAATCCTGGAGACACAGAGATCTGAAAAAGGGTGAACTATACAAATTCCCTCCGTCACGCTTAAATCCATTTGAATTAGATCCAGATGAGATAGAAGAGGAGATAAAGAACTCTAAATCGGACCTTGTACGCACCCTTGCCGTGGTCTTAAATCTGGGTGGTAAATACGCGGAAGAGATATGCGCGCGGATGGATGTGGACAAAAATACCAAGGAATTGGAGCCTCTGATAGATAAAATAGTCAAAGCAGTAGAAGAGATGAAAGCATCGCTTTTCGAGAATGAATTGGAACCATGTGTTATCATGGATGAAGACGAAAGATCGGACGCCGTACCGTTTCCCTTAAAAATCTACTCAGAAAAACAGATGGAGAAAAAAGAAACTTACAACGAAGCTTTAGACGAAGTAATCGAACCGGTGTCTGAAGAGACCGAGGAGAGCAAAGCGAAGTCCAAGATAGAAAGGAGGCTGGATAGGCAGAAAGCTGCCATAGAACCTTTAAAGACCAGTATAGTTGAAGATAGGATCAAGGCGGAATTGATATATCAAAACTACAATCTTGTGGACGAACTGCTTAAAACCATATTGGAGGCCAGGGAAGAAGGGGTGCGGGAAGAGGTTTTTCAGGCGTTATCCAGCAGTGACCGGATAAAACAGATAAACGATGCGGATGAGTATGTGATAGTTAACCTCAAAGGAGATCATGATGGTGAGCATCACGATCTGAACGTTCGATTAGACTTCCGTAAAGATGTTAACGCCAATGCTCAGATGTACTATCAAAAAAGCAAAAAAAGTAAAAAGAAACTAGAAGGGACCAAAAAAGCTATCGAAGAAACCAAGAAGCAGATACAAAAGGGTATGGAGAAAGTAAAGAAAACCAAAAAGAAACCAACACACAAGTTTTGGTTCGATCGTTTCAAATGGTTTTTATCTTCTGAAAAAAATCTCGTAGTGGCTGGAAAGGATGCTCAAAGCAACGAAGAAGTTGTAAAAAAATATCTAGAAAAGAACGGTAAATACGCCCATGCCGAGGCTGGCGGAGCCCCCAGCGTAGTCATCAGAAAGGGTGAGGGTGATATAGGGGAAGACACACTCAAAGAGGCCTGTCAGTTCGCACTCATACATTCAAAAGAATGGAAACGGGGTATAGCCGGAGGAACTGCATACTGGGTTTCTCCTTCTCAGGTAAGTAAAACAGCAGAGGCCGGTGAGTCACTACCCACCGGTGCATTCGTTATACGCGGTAAGAGAAACTATGTTTCTAACATACCCATGGAAGCGGTTCTTATAGAGATAAAGTACGAGGGAAATAAAAAAGTGATGTGTGCTCCATCATGGGCGGTCGAGGATAGCGTATCAAATAAACAAGTGGTATTTACCCCTGGAAAACTATCTGTTGGGGAATTTGCCAAGGATATGTCAGATCACTTCAAGGTACCTCAAGTTGAGATACAGAAGATATTACCTCCAGGTGATGTTAAGATAATAAAGAAAAAATAAAGGGGTTTTTACTCGTTTGTTTCTAGGAATGCCATATAGCCTCTATAGGTGTGATGTAGATCTATCTTAGAGACGATCTCAAATGGTGAGTGCATACCTAGAACTGCAGGGCCTGCATCGATGGTTTCTATATTCAACCTAGATAGGTCCTTTGCCACCGTACCTCCTCCACCTTCATCGACTTTCCCCAACTCACATGCCTGCCAACGAACGTTCTTTTTATTGAATGTCCTCCGGATGAATGAAACGTACTCGGCATGTGCATCGTTAGCACTGTATTTTCCACCAGCTCCTGTGAATTTTGTAACAACTATACCCTGACTCATCTTAGGAGCGTTCATCATCTCGTGAACTCCTTTGAAGGACGGATTGACTCCCGCACTAACATCGCCGGATATGGCTTTGGAGTTGTTCAACGTTCTTTGGAGATCGTCGTAGCTGTACCCCTCAAGTATTCTATTCAACAGTTCTGACAAAAAGGAGTTCAAGAACATCGAACCGGCTCCGGTGTTACCAAGACTACCGATCTCCTCCTTATCGAACATCATCACTACTGAGGTTTTCTTGGGGGTATCCGGCAAGTCTATGCATGCCATCATAGATGTATAGGCACATACTCTATCATCATGGCCGTAAGCTCCTATCATACTCCTATCCAATCCAACATCTCTAGCCGGGCCGGACGGCACTATCTCGATCTCGGCGCTTATGAAGTCTTCTTCTTTTATCCCGTATTCATCGTTGAGGAGTTTCAAAATATTCATCTTTAGTTTACTATCTATGTCATCATCATCGATAGGTCTGCCGCCAACGATTATATTCAGTTCTTCACCCTTTATCACTTCTGCCATCTTTCTTTTTCCCTGGGCCTTTTTAGAGAGATGTGGTAAAAGGTCTGTGATCACTACAACGGGATCATCTTCATCTTCTCCAATCCTTATATCTACCTTTGAACCATCCTCTTTTACTACTTTACCGAAGATGGATAATGGGGTGTTAACCCATTGATATTTCTTTATACCTCCGTAATAATGTGTTTTGAATATGGCTAAAAGAGAATCGTTATCCTCGTACAGTGGTCTCGCCTTAAGGTCGATCCTTGGTGAATCGATATGGCTGGCCAATATGTTACATCCCTTTCTTATATCATCTTCACCGATAACTGCGATCGCCAGTGATTTATCTCTGTTGTTCAAGAATACTTTATCTCCCTTGGCTAGCTTTTCAAAATCGTGGATCGATCTAAATCCGTTATCAGTAAGTATCTCTTCTGCTACGTCTACTGCCTCTCTTTCTGTTTTTGCCCTAGTTATGTAATCTTTGTATCCCTGGGCAAAATCCATTATATTTTTCAGATCCTTTTCATCCGTTTCCTTCCAAGCGGACTCGAGTTTTAAAGTGAGTTCGTCTTCCAGTTTACTCTCTTCTTTTGATGGCATGTATATCAGCAAAAGCTAGCAAGTTTGTGTACCTATATTATATTTTCGTCTTCATGCAAGGGTTACCGTCGTTTGATACATATGAAAGAGTTTTAATGTATGAAATTATCGCCATAAATATGTGCGAAAGACTTATAAAGGGAATGTATATTGAATAACTTGATTTACCAAATCACAAATTACTGGACAGTGCTTCAACCATGACAGAACTCCTTGAAGAGCTGGAAGAAAAAAGAAAAAGGGCCAATTCTAAGGCCGAGAAATACAAGAGGCTTAGAGATCAAAAGAACCGAGCTGCTAAATCTTGGGTTCAAAAACGAGATGAGCTCAACGCCAAGGTAAGGGAACTTATCGACAAGGGCAATGATCTTAAGGACCAACGTAATGAATTGAATGAAGAGGTCAAAAAGGCTAAGTCTACTCGTAATAAGATGAACGATAAGGTCAAAGATTTAACAAATAAACTCCAGAAAAAGAAAGAGGAGTTGCTTCCAAAAAGTGAATCTACTATCAAGAACCTCGAAAAGGATATACGAAATTTGGAATTCAAACAACAAACTCAGGTATTAAAGCCTGCCAAAGAAAAGGAAATGGTAGATAAAATATCCAACCTTCGAGAAAAAGTAAGAGAGATGAAGCGTGTCATCGAAGAGAACGAGGAGATCCAAAGTCTGATGAAAGAGCTTGAAAAGGCTGAAAAAACCGCCGAAGAAGCTCATGAAAAAGTATCTAAAAAGGCAGATGAAGCACAGGACATCCACGAAGAGATGCTGCACGTCTTCGACGAAGCTGATAGGGTGAGAAAAGAGGCAGACGAAGCACAGAGGAAGTTCGTTGATGCCAAAGTACTAGCTGATGATTACCACCAACAGCATATCGACGCAGTGAACGAGATCCAGGATTACAATAAGATCCTATGGGGTCTGCGCAAGAAAAAGCGTGTAGCCAAGAAGAGGAAGGACGAGATAGATACCAAAGAACAGGCCGAAGAACTCTATGAACAGTTCAAGAAGGGCGAAAAACTCGGTACCGAGGATATCATGGTCCTACAAAAGGCTGGACTTCTTTAATCCAAAACCATATATCCCCCCTCCCTCAATTACCTTTTTTAATGAAATTGAAAGGAGAATTCAACAAGGACCACGTTGTTTCCATCAGAGACTTTTCTATTGAAGAGATAGAGTATGTACTTGATAAGGCGGAGTTGATGGAACCGATTGCTCAGGGGCATGAGACTACTGATATATTAAAAGGGAAGATATTAGCCAACCTTTTTTTCGAACCCAGTACAAGAACCATGCTTTCTTTTGAGGCTGCCATGAAACGTTTGGGAGGTAACACAATTGGATTTGCTAATCCTGATGTCTCATCTTCTAAAAAGGGAGAAACGCTTGCAGATACGATCACCGTGGCTTCCAGTTACGCAGATATCGTTGTGCTTCGACATCCTCAAGAGGGTGCTGCTAGATTGGCATCAAAGTTCTCATCTAAACCGGTATTGAATGCCGGAGATGGTGCCGGTCAACATCCCACCCAGACATTGCTCGATCTGTACACTATACGTAAAGAGAGAAAAGAGATATCTGGTAATAAAATCGGGATCGCGGGCGACTTAAAGTACGGAAGAACAGTTCATTCTCTTACCCATGCACTATCTATGTACGATACCGAGCTGACCTTTATCGCACCACCACCACTTCAGATGCCCAAAGAGATCCTGCGTAGGCTCAGTGAGGGTGGTATAGGATATGAACAACACGAGAACATAGACGAAGCGGTTGAAGATCTGGATGTACTGTATGTGACAAGGATACAGAGAGAAAGATTTCCCAATGAGGAGGAATACTTGAAAATAGCCGACAGTTATAACGTCAATCTAGAGACTATTGAAAAGGCAAAAAAAGATATGGTGATAATGCATCCTTTACCTCGGGTCGATGAGATATCCCCAGAAGTTGACAAAACACCTTTTGCAAGATACTTTGAACAGGCCGCCAATGGGATACCGGTCAGGATGGCCCTCTTATCTCTTTTGATGGGGGTGGAATTATGAATGACAAGAAAAGGGCGATCAAGATATCCCCGATCCGAAAAGGCACGGTTATAGATCATATAAGGTGCGGTCAATCTCTGAAGGTCCTCAAGATCCTAGGCTTGACCGATGTGGAGATCAGGGATGTTGTCAGTATCGCCATGAACGTTGAAAGTTCTTCGGGTAAGAAGGACATAGTCAAAGTGGAAAACAAGGAGATAAGCAGCGAGGAACTGGATAAGATATCGCTTATATCACCTGAAACAACCATCAATATCATACGGGATTACGAAGTGATAAAGAAGCAAAGAGTTAATCTGCCAAAAAGGGTAAGTGGGATCGTTCGCTGCAGGAATAGAAATTGCATAACCAATCAGAGAGAACCTGTTGATCCAGAGTTCAAAGTCATAAGCAGTGAACCTGTTAATATAAAGTGCATATACTGTGAAAGGGAGATGAAAGAAGAAGAGATCTCTGAGAATCTACTTTAGATCTCAAAGAAATCCTCCTATGATCAATGGAAGAAGCACGGTAGCATCTCCTTCAACAGTGACTCTGTTGGCCATATCCCGTATCTTACCCCAGGATATAGCCTCTCTCAATCTAGCTCCTGAAAGTGAACCGTCGTACTCCACCGCAGTGGTTATGTAAACGGCGTGATCCAACCCACCTCTAAACTGGTTCCACCAGATGGTATGGTGTTTGGATATACCTCCTCCTATCATCAACGCACCGCTTTCTTGAGCTGGAAATACTATATCGGCCAGATCCTCTTGATCTTTCATAAGGTCTATGTGAAAATCTTTGTTCCGCTGCCAGTACATCCAAAGCTGTGTTCCGAATGCCCCGTCGGTTATCCCGGGTACGAATATCGGCACCTGGTTCTTGGCGGCCCAATATAGGATCGAATCCTTGTCTTTCAAGCGTTTTCCGAACTCCCATATGATCTCTTTAGTACTCAGTTTAGCCCCCCTTTCTTCAACGATCTCTTCTAGGATCGGTTGCATGTTATCTTCGATAACCTGACCGTAGGATGAGTTAGGTATGAATATGTTACCCAGTCGGTTAACACCTTCTTTGTAAAGGGTGGAATCATCGGCATTAAAGCTGCCGTGATAGTAATCCTCCCATACCCGTGCTAGATCATGGTCCAATGTTCCGCAGGTAGTGATCATCACATCGAACAGCCCATTTTTTACCGCTTCTTTTATTATACCTCTGGTCCCAGTAGATATTATACATGCAGGGAACGACAAAAAGTTCGTGCATTCTTCGTGGAACATATTTTCCAGGATATCCCGTGCCAAGCTTACTTTTTTTGCTGTGAATCCACCGGCTGAACCGTATTGATCTATCAGCTCGGAAAGACTGGTTTCACCATCTATTTTTAGATCCTCAACCTTTTTTCTTTTCATCTTTAGACTTGAAAACTTTGTTTGATAAAAGTTTGATGGTGTGTCTAATGTCAGACGATTTTTTTATAATGTCAGACATTTGGCACATTTTATTTCGATTACGTAGGACGAGATATGGATATTCGTCATCTTACGAGCTTAAAAAAGAACAACTCTTAAATACCTCCAATTAGATAGCGGGACAATAAATGGATGGGATCCAATATGGAGTCTATAATTAACAAAGCTTTGGATAAGCACAAAAAAGAAGAAGAAACCGGTGTGGAAAAAAAACGTATAGAAGAGTTAGAAGGTGCGCCGGAAGATGAAGAGCTTCGCAAGCTTTTGGAAACGATCGAAGTCAAGATCAGGATATTTGGTTGTGGAGGCGGCGGCTCAAATACCATCGACCGTCTGACACAAACCGGTATAACGGGTGCTGAATTGATCGCTTGTAATACTGATGCTAACCATCTCCTGCAGACTCATGCACAAAAAAAGGTTCTACTTGGAAAGAATAAAACAAGAGGACTGGGTGCAGGCGCTCGACCTGAGATAGGAGAGGAATCTGCAAGGGAGGCACAAGAACAACTTAAGAGATACGTTGACAATTCAGACATAGTGTTCATCACCGCCGGGATGGGCGGTGGTACTGGTACGGGTGCAGCTCCTGTGATCGCCCAGATGGCAGACGATGAAGGTGCCCTCACCATGGGTATCGTTACCATGCCTTTCCAAGCAGAAGGAAGAGAAAGGATGAGAAATGCTCAAAAAGGTCTAATGAAGATGGAGAGACATTGTGACACTACCGTCATAATACCCAACGATAAATTGCTAGACCTTGTTCCTAATTTACCCTTGGATGCTGCCTTTAAGGTGGCGGACGAGATATTGATGGAATCTATAAAGGGAATAACAGAGATAATCACAAAGCCCGGACTCGTCAACCTTGATTACAACGACGTTCGAACCATAATGGACGAAGGAGGACTAGCCATGATCGGGATCGGCGATTCCGACGATCCGAATACTCGAGTTGAAGATGCAGTATCTCAGGCATTAGGTTCACCATTACTGGGTGATATCGATGTCAGCGAATCAAAGGGCGCTTTGATACGTGTTACCGGCGGACCTGACATGACCGTCACCGAGGCACAAAAAGCCGCGGACCTTGTCAACGAACGCATCTCCAAGGACGCAAGGATAATCTGGGGCTGTAACGTAGAAGAAGACCTAAAGAATACCATAAA
This sequence comes from Thermoplasmata archaeon, assembly GCA_003560595.1. GTDB lineage: Archaea > Thermoplasmatota > Thermoplasmata > Halarchaeoplasmatales > Halarchaeoplasmataceae > Halarchaeoplasma. Next base: position 35,940 of record PWKY01000066.1, read on the forward strand.
GATACTACTGGTCATAACCAACGTGCACTCGGATACCGAAGAATTCGCCAAGATGTCCATGGGCGGTTCCTTGGACGGCGGCATCGACATGGTTAATTGATACCCAAAAATCCTTAACCCCTTCTCTTTTTCTTTATCTGCATGATAGCTAAAGGTGCAGGCAAGCCGCTGCTTTACATGATAATCCCATCGTTCATGTCATACGTTCTTTTCATCTTTATAGGATGTACTATCCTCTTTTTGTTGGGTACCCTTTTTTTAACATTACCGTTATTCACACTCTTTTTCTTCAGGGATCCTGAGAGGAACATAGGTGATGGTATCATATCACCTGCCGACGGTAGAGTGATAAACGTTACAGAAAGCTCTTTTGATGTATTCATGAGTGCTACCAACGTTCACGTTAACCGGAGTCCGGACTCCGGAAGGGTAGCAAAGATGGTTCATCGGTCAGGAACTCATCGACCGGCCTATTCAGATGATATAAGTGGTAACGAGAGGTTGACGACAACCCTGGAGACAGATGAGGGGTCTGTACGCATAACTCAGATAGCGGGTATCTTTGCAAGAAGGATCGTACCCTATGTTTCAGAGGGGGATGAGATAAAAAAGGGTGATAAGATCGGTATGATAAGGTTCGGTTCCCGGGTGAGGGTTGAACTCCCACCGACTGCAAAGATCACTATTTCAAATGGTGTGATAGTAAGGGCCGGTGAAACAAAGGTGGGTGAATGGTCTTGACCGATAGCAGGAAATTGACCTTAGCGGATGCAGTTACACTGTTCAATGGATTACTGGGTTTTCTAGCCATCACCTATATAGTTGATGGTAGATTCTTCGAGGCCTCGATACTCATATTATCATCCGTCGTGGTCGATGGTTTAGATGGTATTATAGCCAGAGGTATGGGAACAACACACGAGGTTGGCGCATATCTTGACCTTTTTTCAGATTCGGTATCATTCTGCTTTGCACCGGCGTTGCTGATATACTCCTTGTATTACGACAAAGAATTAGGACGTGCATGGATGTCACCGGTTAACGCCGCAGCCACAGTCATTCCTATGGTCATAGTGTTCTTCGGGGTGCTTCGCCTTTCCAGGTTTGCAGATAAAGAGAGTACCTCTGATTTTTACAACGGATTACCGGTACCAGTATTGGCTATGGTGATAGTGCTGCTCACAAATCTACTAGGTGTCAACGGTAAGATCAATATTTCAATAGTTTTAAGCATCACTGTAGCCATCTCCCTGCTTTTATATTCAAGTATCAAGTATCCTAAATTACGCCGCAGGGGATGGACCATAACTGGAGCCATGGTTTTATCGGCAGCCTTTTTAGGTATGATCTTAACGAAAAGTAGTTATGCCTTGGGCAGCATACTCCTTTTTGCTGCACTATCATCGTGCATATTGTATATAATAATAGGACCAATGGTGGTTGGATATGAAGAAAAATCCGGAAGAGATAGCTGAAGATTACTTTGGCTGTAATGACAGAGAAAGAGCGGCCTTTGAGCTCGGTATTAAACTGGGAGCTTTATTTCATCAATTCGTAGGGGCTCCGGTGAGCAGTGAAAATATCGAAGTACTCGAACGGGCCATCGAAAAGACTACGGAAAGACAGGCCTTTGTAAAAAATGCCGAGGTCCATATAATCCCCAAGGGATTGGAAAGGCGTACTGAATCGGTTTTTCATGATTATACCACATTATCCGGGGATATGTTGGATGCCACGGTAGAAGTTGATTTTAAAGGCATAAATGCAAAAGGCAGACTGAAGTATGTAGAGGAGTTGGATTACCCTCTTATGTATATCGAATATATCAAATAAAGAGCTTTCAAATCACACAAATAATTATTTTAATCAGTAGAGCTATTAGGGGATAGATATTATGGCAAGAAGTTTAAAGATAGGGATCAGTGGTACCTTAGGTTTGGGTAAAACTGAAACCCTCATACGGATCATCGACATGCTTAAAGAAGAAGGGATATCGGTGGGAGGTATGTTGACCGATCCTATCTTCGAAGATAACAGACAGGTTGGTTTTCAGGTGATGGACTGGCGAAACAAGGAAAAGGGGGTATTCGCCCATCTATACATAGACACGTCTTTAGAGGTAAATGGGTACAATGTTGATCTTGATACTTTAGAAGAAGTAGGAGTTAAAGCTATCGAACAGGCTTGTATTGAAGAAGATGTTGTTTTAGTGGATGAAGCCGGAAAGATGATGGTAAAAAGTGATAAGTTCAACCTAGCAGTTAAAAACGCTCTTAACATGGACAAACCTGTTATACTCACTTTTAATAAAAAATCAAGGAATCCACTCCTTCAAGATGTAAGACGCAGGGACGACATCAGGATACTTGAACTGACAGAAGTAAACAAAGAGCTTTTGCCCTACAAAGTTGTCGAACTGCTCAAAGGTGAAGTAGAGAGATGAAGGACGTGGAATACGTCACCATCAAAGAAGGGAGAACAACTTTGTTAGTGCCCCCTCACCAAGAGGGAAAGGGACCAAAAGGTATAGGTGATGAGGTATTTTTTAATCCGGCCATGGAGTTGAACAGGGATATATCCATCGCTTTTCTCCGGGCTTGGGGGGTAGATGGGAAAAAGGTATTGGACGGTATGTCTGCAACCGGTGTCCGTGGTGTAAGGATAGCAAATGAGACCGATGCCCAGGAAGTGGTGATGCTTGATCTTTACCAAGAGGCGGTTGATATGATAAATAAAAATATCGAGCACTCAGGTGTTCGAGCAGATGTTAGGAAGGAGTCCATAGAAGGCCACATGCTTAACAATAGGTACAAGTACGATTATGTGGATATCGACCCCTTCGGTACCCCTGTTCCTTATTTTCCATCGGCCGCCAGGTTCGTATCTCGTGGAGGGATAGTTGCTGTAACTGCCACAGATACCGCTGTTCTCTGCGGTACGTACAAACAAAAATGTTTACGGCGTTATTCTGCCATCCCTAAAAATAACTGGTGCTGTCATGAGATCGGTTTACGGATACTCATAGGATATTGTGCTAGGGAAGCTGCAAGATACGGTAGAGGTGCTGTGCCCATCCTTTCATACTACGATGGTCATCACTTTAGAACCTATCTGAAGATTAACGAAAGTGCTGCGGAAGCCGACGCCTCTTTAGATGAACTTCGAACTTACAAGTTTTCAAACTATAGTTGGAAAGAGGGTGCTGGAACAGGTCCTTTATGGGGCGGCTCACTTTTCCATGAAGATATTTTAAATGATCTAAAGCCTGCAGGATCTTTGGACGATGATCTGATAGATACATGGGTTTCCGAGAGCACCTTACCCCCCTTCTTTTACGATACAAATGTTTTGGGCAGTATCGTGGGCAAGTCCCCACCAAGGCTAAAAAAGATGATATCTGCCATGAAAAGATCAAGTCATCGAACAACCAGAACCCACTTCTCACCCACCGCCTTCAAAACCGACGCAGATCCAGAAACTGTTCTAGAGATATTCAAAGATCTTTGATCACTCTGTGTGTATACTCGATGATGGGACATTTTTTTAAGCATCTTCCACAGCTAGTGCATCTTTCCTGGTATATATTGATACCTTGCTTTAAGTACAAGGCATCCTCGGGACATGCGGATACGCACACACCGCATTCACTACAGTGTTGGATCCTCATCTGTATGTTCAAGATATCTTCTTTACTTCTTTTTTCGCCTAAAACTTTCATCATTGGATGTTCCATTAGTTCATCATTTAAAGCCGGCTCATGTTCTGTTCTAGCTTCTCCGCCTGCGTTTATCATATCCATGATCTCCTTGGGTACGTTCAACCATCTCCACAGCCCTAGGTCGATCCATGCCTGTGAAAGCCCCCTCTTCTTTTTGTGATCTTTTAAAAATTCTTCGAATCGACTGTATCCATCGAACTCCTCTTTTAAAAATTCGAGCTCTGCTAGATCCGACGCAGGACAGACCCAGCACCCTATGCGTTCGAAGCCCTTTTCATACCATGGATTGTAACTTGCCTTCTTCATGAATAGATATAACCATACATGCAGAGCAGTCCAATCTTGGATAGGAGATGCACCGATCTGCCCCGGCACCCATGGATTAGTCCATGTATCTCCATGTTCCATCCTATTTTGGGACTCGTATCGTCTTTGGCCTATGAAGGATAATACACCTTTCGGGAAGTGCTTTTTTATCAACAGCCCGGTAGGCCCAAGTTTGCATGTTTTACAGCACCAGCGATAGTCCCTTGCTGAAGGGCCGAAATGCAGGATATTATTCCAGTAACCATCTTTAGAATCCGCTTTCAAAAGATTCAAGTCGTGTTTATTTACTACCTCTTCTATATTATCCAAGGTTTCCGGAAGTTCGATCCCCGTATCAACGAATAATAGATCGGGCTTCAGATCGGCATCCATAACCAGGTGCAGTACAGCAAGTGAATCTTTACCTCCGCTGTAAGATACTGCGTAAGGAAGGTCGTATTCCTCGATCTTTGATAGGATGAACCTCTTTCCCTCCTCGACCTTCTTCTTCATCATATCCTCATTGGCTTTTATCACATCATCCCAAGTCCGTGTTCCAGATGCAATCTCATCCTTTGATACTTTCCACCTTACTTTGACCCCCTTCCCCCTATCTGCGTTGAGAAGGGTGTCACCGTTTTTATAGGATGGTCCGGTTCCGATTATCTTTTTATCCGGCCCCAATATCAACACTTCATCACCGATAGCTATTTTTTCATCTGCTTCTAAGATGCCGACTGCCAGGGCACTAGCACCGTTCGATATGGGTTTTACCGCCCCTTTGTCCATGACCACGTAACCCTTTTTTGGCGTAGGCAATGTTTCCCACGGACGGATCAAAAAAACGAAGGGTTCTTTGTTATCTATCTTTCTATCAACACAGTATCTGAGTATACCTCTGACCTTACCATCAACGATAACTTCGTCCATACGGTCTACGTCTGGAGAATTGTTCAGCAGCACTACTTTATCATCCGGTATCACGTATTTTGAATATCCTTCACCCCACTGTCTATCTATGGTTTTTCTGATGAGTTGGATATCGCTATCGAATGCTGGTCTGACATCTCCTGGAGGGGTGATCTTTACAGGCTGACCCATATCACCACAGGTGCTGCATCTCCCTTTTTCCACCAATGGTAGATCACATCGGCTGCACCAATGTAAGTTAACTCTACCTAGATATACTGCTGGCATCACCTCTCAATCCTGTTGCATCGGATATAATCTTTGTGGAAACGAATATATGAGATTTTTACCGTCTGAACTTGAATATGGATGCTATCCTCTTTCTCTTATATAGTCCCGGGTTGAACAATACAACCGCTGTGAATATCTCTAGCCTGCCGATCCACATGAGTATCGAGAGAAGTAAACGACCTGCTAAAGGTACTCCCCTGGCGTTGAATTCGGGGCCGAGTCCTGCTAGAGCGGGTCCAACGTTACTCATGGCCGAAACCGTGCCGGAGATACTTGTCATCATATCTAGACCTAGACCCACCAGTATCAGAGCACCTATCGCAAATATTAGTAGATAAGCCATGAAGAACATCGTTATACTGGTTAGAATTTTTTCATCGATCACCCTATCACCCAATCGTACCACTACCACTCTCCGTGGATTTATGAACTGTTTGAAACTCCTTAAGACGTTTTTAAAAACCAGCATTATTCTAATTACCTTCATACCCCCGCCTGTCGAACCAGCAGATGCGCCGATGAACATCAGCAGAAATATTATCATCTTAGCCAATTTAGGCCATCTATCGTAATTGGTGGTAGCGTATCCCGTACTGGTGCTTAGAGATACTACCTGAAATACTGCGTGACGTATCGATTCTGAAGCCACAATTCCCGTGTCTATCAGAGCGATGCTGATCACCGCCGAGGCACCGATCAAGATACTTAGGAAAACCTGCAGCTCTCTATTTGAAATAGCCTTTTTAATATCCCCTTTAAATGCTTGATAGTGAAGTGAGAAGTTTATACCGCCCATAAGCATAAATCCGATGATGATCCATTGAACAGGCGAACCGAAGTAACCCACACTATCGGTGTAGGGTGAGAAACCGCCGGTGGACATAGTGGTGAAAGAGTGGTAAACTGAGTCGTAAAGGGATAACCCGGCGGCTAAAAGCATGATCGTTTGGCACAGTGTAAATAGTGCATATATGTACCACAATATCTTTGCGGTTTCCATGATCTTGGGTTTAAGCCGGGTGATGGACGGGCCAGGAGCCTCGGATTCAAGTAAAGTAAGTCCGCCCCGTGTAAGCTTGCTCAAAATCGCCACGGATAGAACGATCACTCCCATACCACCCAACCACTGTAAAAGACCCCTCCAAAACATCACACTCTTGGGATGCTGCTCTAGAGGATAAGGGAGTACTGTAGCTCCAGTGGTTGTCATACCCGACATGGCCTCGAAGAATCCGTCTATCGGGCTGGAAAGCATGCCGGAAAGTAAAAAGGGCATAGAAGATATAAGGGCCAGTACCAGCCATAAACTGCCGACTATCACCACTGCTTCATCATGGTGGAAGTCTTCAGCCTTTCCGAAGGTTTGCAGCGGATATCCCACGGTTATCGTGAAATTGGCCATGAATAAAAATATCAACGCATTGAGAGGTAGGAAACCAAAGACAAACGGTGCTTCATAGTAGTATAGTGCCGGGATCACCGGAACATAAAAGGCGAAACCGAATAAGGTCAGTATCGACCCTATGTTACCAAAAACCACCCTCCACCGCATCTAAAATAAGCCCTCCACGTTGTTTATGTCATCCTTGGTAACGAATACCATCATCTCGTCGCCCTCCTTTATACTCGTTTTTCCCTTCGGTATTATAGTTCTATCGTTACGGATGATAGCTCCGATTATGCAGCTATCGGATAGTGACAGATCTTCAAGTTTTTTTCCCACTACTGGTGAATCCTCTGAAACGTGTGTCTCGAGTATGTATAGATCACCGCCGTGGAAAGAGATGGCTTTTAGAGGATTTAATTCCCGGGCCAGCCTGAGCATTGCACGTGATGTTACCAACTGCGGCGAAGCGGCCATGTCTATACCTACTGTTTCGATGAGGGATTTAAGTCCTAGTTCTCTAACTACCGCGATGGTCTTATCCACACCATATATCTTTGCCAAAAGAGAGACCAGTACGTTAAATTCTTCGGATGAAGTTGTAGATGCGAAAGCATCAACCCTCAGTATCCCCTCTTCTATCAATAAGGATTTTTCTCTAGCATCCCCCTCAATGATCTCAACCGTTTTCAACATCTCCGCAGCACGCCTTGCACGGGTTCGAGAGGAGTCTATCAGCTTGATCTTTATACCTCTTTTCTCCAAAACCCTAGCTACGTTGATACCTATATCCGTAGCACCAATGATCATGATTGTGTGTACATCGCTACGGCGAGTACCTATGAGTTTAAGCATCTGTTTCTCGGCCTTTTTTCCCTCGCTCATCACTATTAGCGTGTCTCTTTCTTTGATGACCGTATCCCCATGAGGTACCAGAACCTCATTCCCTCGGATGATCGCCCCTAGATTAACCCTACTTGGCAGTTTGATCTGTTTTAATGGTTTACCTTCAATTTTAGACTTGTGTAATACTTTGAACTCCACGACGTTGATCTTTCCCCCCATGAATAGGTTCGTATCTATAGCCGATGGTATCTCGATTATATTTGATATCTTCTTGGCGATCAATAATTCGGGTGATACGACATAATCAACACCGATCTTAGAGAACCTTCGGGATATGGGTTTAGAGATGTACTCTAGACCGTTTATACGTGCTATGGTCTTACAGCCTGCAGCTTTGGCGATAGCACAGGAGACCAGGTTCGCTTCATTATTGTCGGTAACTGCAAAAAAATAGTTTCCCTGATCGATGTCTAGAGAGTTTAGTAGTTCTGGTCGAGCGCCGTTTCCTTTGACCACTTTGACGTCCAGCCCCCTCGCTCGTTTACAGGCACTCTCCCTCTTATCTACTATTATAACGTCATGCCCCTTACGCCTTATCGACTCGGCTAATTCGTATCCCACTTCTCCGGCACCGATGATTATGACTTTCATGCGCTCTCACTATTACAGGGCGGCCATATAGAAAACACTATAAAAAATTATCCGTTAGACCCCTTTTCAATAAGCTCTGATGAGTCATCATCTTCACGTTTTCTCCCCCTTCGACACCTAGCCTTTTCATGTCACCTTCTCTCAGTTTTATATATCCGTTCTCGATCAGAGGATCTGAAAAAATATTCACCAGGATGTCCCTTCTCTCAGAGCGTATCACAGCGAGATCTCGATCATCTAAACCTAGTTCTCTCATGATCTTTGTATTAACCCTAGCCGTTCCTTGTATTTTTACTAGACTAGGTTCAACTATCAGGTCTACACTCTTAGGCATGTAAGTATATTATAGCACGTCCTCATTATCAAATTTTTCCCTCTTTAATCATCTTTATCCTTCGAGAAGCATCGATACATTCTCGATGATCAAGGGTGTTATCGAATTCTGGGTTTTCTAATAGATAAACTAATTCATTTATCAGTTTAGATATCCCATGAGAAAAACTCCAGCTAGACAGGTATTCACAATGTATATCTCCTCCACGCTCCGGCGGCGCGATGTTTGGATGGTATATCTGTGACTGCCATTTTACTCTGGGAGCCACATAAGGATAGGCCCTTGCTAATGACAAAGATAATTTATGTTTAAAGGAGTTGGCGATCATATCTCCGATCAAAACAGGACCGGGTATGTTTTTTAATGTAACCTCTACATCGAATCTATTTTCGGAAGAGTCACAGGAAACGCTGTATCCATCGTTTTTTAAAGACTTGACCTCGTTTAAAATCCTCTGTTCCCAAATCTCTTCTGGAAGTCTGTTTGGATCGTCAGATGGTCTGAGTATCAGTACTTCTCCATGGTCAAAAGATACATTTGACCAGGTCATATGAGTCGAGATCATTTCACCATCAAGTTCAAATACGTGTGGTTCATGCAATTCCCAGTAAGAACTTACGTCTGAAAGTGTTTTAGAAACTTTATCTTGGGGCGAAACGGATACACTAACCCTGTCCCCTGTGCCCTCTTTTAAGATCGATAATACCTTACTCATTAAAAGCGGTGAAAGGGCCGATAGATAAAAGTTTTACTAACAAAAACTCCCGTAAACTATAAATCTTCTATACATTATGAGCTAGAGCCCACTCGAAGAGTTTATTTGGGTTAACATAGATGACCATTTGCAAACGCCTATTTATTGTGGGGATGTAGAAATTGTCAGGTAAATACCTCAAAGCGAGGCAACTCGCAAAAGAGATGGAAAAGCTCGCAAAAAAGACTGCCGAGGATAAGAAGGAAGCCTTAGATAATCTAGAGAAGGCCGAAGAACTACTAGATGATTCAAAGGAGCTGGGGGCAGATGTTGAGGGGGCTGAAGAACTCATAGATGAAGCCCGGGAACACTTCGAAGAAAAGGAATTAGAAAAGACGATCGAAAAGGTAGAAAAAGGGTTGGAAATAATTCGTGAAGCCAATAGTAAGAGGGTCACCGATCTGATGAAAGGTACCGAAGAACTTCATGAAATGATCGCAGAGGAAGATAGATACAAAGAGTCTCTAGAACTCCTTGATCAGGCTAAGGAGGCGATGGAGGATGATGATTTTAAAGGTGCCATGGAAAAGGCAAAAGAATCTTTGGACCTAGCTCTGCTCGAGATACAAGAAAAACTGACTGATGAATTCGCCACCTTGGATTCAATGGTCATCTCTCTTGAAGATAAAGGGGAAGATCCAGAAGAGATCGAAACCAAGGTGCAGGAAGCTAGAGATGCCATGGAACAAGATGATTTCCAGACCGCCGTATCACTGGTTAATGAATGCAAAGAATTACTGCATAAGGACTTGAAGGCATTGGTCGAGGAAGAGATAAATAAAGTGAAGAAGCAGGAGGAGATGATAAGAGAGGGTGGAGGAACAACTGTAGATATCGAAGAGATGATAAGCAAAGCTAGAAACCGTATCAAGGATGGTCACTTTGAAAGTGCCGTAGAATTCGTCGATGACGCAAAAAATGAATTGAACGAGGCCATGGAAGCTGTAGTTGAAAAGGTGGAAGGCGATATCGAAGGATCACTCAATGAAGCTAAAGAGATCGAATGTGACATAAGCAAGATAGACGAGATGAGAGAAAGGCTCGTCGACTTAAAATATGAAGGTAAATACAGCGAAGCTTATGAACATATCCAGAAAATAATTGACAAGCTCGAGGAATTAAAATTCCAAAGAGTGTTAAAGACCATCGCGGAGTCCAGAGACCATTTTATCAAGGGCAAAGAGATAGGGATAGACATATCTGAACCCATGGGTCTTTTGAATAAGGCGAGGACCTCTCTAAAGGAAGGGGATCATAAAGGAGCATTGGATTGGGCAAATGCCGGGAGACAGAAGGTAAGGGAGCTTGTGGAGGAACACGAACGCATCGAGATGCGTATAGCCGAAGCCAAGAGAGTAAAGCAGGACCTTGTTGATATAGGCATAGAGCTAACCGAAGCAACCAGTATAATATCAGCATCTGAGGAGGCCCTAGGAAAAAAGGATTACGGCGCAGCCGAAGAAAAGCTGGAAGAATTCGACGGATATATCGATAAAAATGCCTATGAAGAGATAATGAAACTGGTAGAAGATCTAGAGGTCAAATTAAATATCGCAGAAGATATGGATCTAGATGTTGCTGAGTACACTGAAAGTTTGGAAGTGGCCATCGCAAATACTAAATCAGCCGAGTATGCAAAGGCTGGTAAGATAACCTTAGATACTTTAGAAGAACTGAATGATCTGATAGAAGAAGCACTGGATAAACGTATAAAAAACATGAGAGAACTCGTACAAAAGACACAGCAAGAGATGACTGAGGAAGAGGACCTGGAAGAGTTGGAGAAAGTAGAGGGATTAGTAGAGGAAGTAGAGAGTGCGTTCGATGAAAGCGATTATCGCAAAGCTCACGATTGTTTAAAGAACGTATCTTCCGAGATCAAAAGATGGAGGGTTGGAGAGGCGGAAGAAAGATATACACGTGTCAAGGAACTGGTCGGTTTGGTCAAAGAACTCGAGATTGAAAATATAGATGAGGATGCGTATGAAGAAAGGCTTGAGAAAGTCACTGAGGCATTCGACGATGACGATTATACCAACGTTGTAAAGCTCTCCGATGAGATGCTTGATAGTCTTAATAAAGAGTTCGAAAGCACTGCTGAGGAAGTATTCTCCCGGGCCAAGATGGAGGCCGTTAAAGCAAAGAAGGCCGGGGTCGATATCGAAGATCTAAGAAGCAGACTGATCGACTGTAAGAAACTCATACGAAATCAGGACTTTACCTTAGCGATAAGGAATTCCTTGAAGGTCGAAGAGGACGCTAAAAGGATGACGAAAAAAAGAAAATCCAGTTACGATCTTATATCCTCTTTATCTACAACTTTAACCAAGCTCAGAAAGAAGGGAGAGATCGAAGATATAACTCCTGCTAAGGAATTATTACTTAAAGCAAAGACCAGTTTCCAGGATAAAGATTATACTCAAGCTGAAAATTTGGCACTACAGGCTAAAGAAAAGATAGGCGAACTCACAGCAAAGAGCGAATTCGAATCGAAACTCAGGAAGCTTCGGGAAAACCTAGAGGAAGCCAATGCTCTTGGTATCGACACTACAGATATAGAACTTGATCTAGATGAAGTAACCTCAATTATGAAAGAAGGAGATATCGAAGAAGCTGTGGAGGGTATAAGAGAGGCTCAGGAGAATATAAAGGAAAAGATGAGTGATTTTGTAAAACCTGAGATCGAACGCACCCGTGACATAATCAACTCTGCTAACAACATCGGTGTTGACGTATCTACTCCTGAAGCCATACTTGAAGAGGTCGAGAGTTTATGGGAAGCTGGTGACTTCTCAAAAGCTTTGACCGAGATAGAAGAATGTAAACGAGAGATCGAGGGCATCAAGAACAAAAGCAAACGTGCAGCAAGTGGTGTAAAACGTGTAAAAGATAGGATATCAAAGGCCAAGGATCTTAATGCGGATGTTAAAGAACCGGAAAAATACATGAATCAAGCTATAAAAGCACTGAAGGAAGACAGGTATGAAGATTCAATCAAATTCACAAAAAAGGCAGAGGAGAGTGTTGAAGAGGCTGAGATGGTTAGGGTTTACAGCATACTGGAAACCTTCAATAAGAAAATAGCAGAAGTAAGAAAGGAAGGAGTGAACACCGCCTTCGCAGATAACCTGATGAAGCGTGCTGAAAAAGCCATGGATGCAGGTAAATACCACGAAGCGATCAACTTGGCTATGCAGAGTGAAGGGGAGGTAGAGAGGATAGAACTGCAGAAGGATATCGCAAAAAGGAGTATCTCTACAACTCAAAAGAAGATCGAGGATGCCAAGGAAGAAGGCATAAAGGTAGGCGACGCAAAAAAACTATTAGACCAGGCAAAACAAGCATACAAAGGTGGCTTTTACGTAAAGGCATTCGATAACGCAGTTAAAAGCGGAGACGACGTCAACCATGTACTCAAAGCACATCAGGAGGTATCAGAAAGATTAGAGTCACTGCCCAAACTGATAGATGCCATGGATGGGCTTGAAGTAGGGGAAAAAGAATTACAAAAACGATTTGAAGACATCAAACGTTCTATGAGTAGAGGAAGGTACACCAAGGCTTTAGAAACCATCAAAGAAAACGAGAAAAGTTTGGAAGAAGTCAAAGAGCGTTTACATGATAAAATAGATGAAATCGAAAAAACTGTAAATAATTATCAGGATCAGGGAAAAGAAGTGGGGTCCGCATCTGAGTTACTTCAAAACGCAAAAGGGAACGTAGATATGGGTGAGTTGATCGAAGCGTGTAACCAGATACAAAGTGCTAAAAAGGAGTTCGGAGGAGATGCTGTAGAAGGGTATCAAAAATATATCGGCGAGGCTAAAGAATTGATACAGATGGCTAAGAAGTTCGGAGCATCCATCACAGATGCTCAAGGGCTGATCAAGGAGGCCACTTCTTTGGAAGGGGAAGATATATCTGGTGCTAGAGATAAGGCCCACGAAGCACTAGAGTGCATAGAAAAGTCTTTAGAACCCTACAGTCCCAATATATCCTTATCTTCAAAAGCCAAGCTTCAGAAGGGAGATTGGAATACTATCAAAGTCGAATTTAAAAATACTGGTAGAGGGGTCGCGAAAAGTCCCGAGCTATCCGTGTCAGGCGGCGAATTGAAAAAAGTTGATCTACCAGCCATGCTCAAGGCCGATGAGGAATTGGAATTAGAAATTAAGTTGAAACCCATCGATGAAGTAGTTACTCTTACCGCTTTGGGAACTCGAATATTCGACCAAAAAGAACTGACCGATGAAGAAGAGATCGAAGTTGTTGAAAAGTTGTACGGATTTGTAGAGGCGGAGGGAGGAGAGCACTGCAATATATGCGGTGGTACGATAAAAGAAGGGTTAGAGATAATCCGATGTAGTTGTGGAGAAACCATTCATAAACCGTGTGGGGAAAGGGAAGGTAAATGCCCGAACTGCGGGGTAGAATTGAAGGAAAAGAAAAAGAAGAAGGCATCTAAACGGGTGGCTTTGAAGATATGAAGATACTTATCCACGCCTGCTGTGCTCCTTGCTTGACTTATACCTATAAATGTTTTAAAGAATCAGATTTGACGGTATATTGGTTCAACCCCAACATACATCCTTTTAAAGAGTATCAAGAGCGTTTTGATTCCATGATCGATTTTATTGAATCAAAAGATATAAGATTTATCCATGGCGGTGATTATGCTCTTGAAGAATTTATGGATGGTGCTTTAAAGGCGGATGATAGGTGCAGATTTTGTTATAGATGGAGACTTGAAGAGACCGCTAGATACGGGGCGGATAATGATTTTGAGGCTTTTACCACGACGCTGACTATATCTCCCTACCAGGACCATGATCTTATCCAAGAGATCGGTGATGAACTAGGTAAAAAATATGGTATAGAATTCAAATACAGAGATATGAGAGAAGGCTTTCGTGAAAGTCATAGGTTGGCTAGAAGTTTTGGATTGTATATGCAGAAGTACTGTGGTTGTATATTCAGTGAAGAAGAAAGGTATCGAAGCTAAGAATCCTTTCTAAAGTATCTCCCTTGACCTCCAAGCTCGTCGATCTTTTTAACAGCTTCTTTGGCCTGACTTTCAAAAACTTCTTCCGCCACTTTGTAATCCGTAGATCTGACTTCTACTCTATATTTGGGTGCAGCGGTGTAACTCACCTCTACCTTTGACCCCTCTTCATCGTGGAATATAGAGAGAGCATCTTTTATATCGTCAACACCGTTTTTATTTTTTGAACTAATTTCAAGGAAACCGGTGATACTGATGTAGGGTGGTGATATATTATCCCTAGCTACCTGACCAAATACATCGATCCAGTCTCCTTCAAAACCGGCTTCTTCCAATGCATTTTCATTTAAAGTACATTTTTCAAAGGCTTCGTATAAGCTCCCGATCTCATCGATGAGATCGTAGCCGAATTTTTCATAGCACTCGTCGATAGACCATCCAAGCTCTTCAGCGACTATAGACAAAAGTTTTTCAGCTTTTTGATGGTTCTTCCATGCCTGCAATTTTTCCCGCTTCTGATGTTCGTTGACTTGTTTGAGAGATAGATCGATATGTCCCTGTTCTTTATCTACCTTGAGGACCTTACAAACCCGTTTTTGACCTTCGCGTATGTAATCTCTGATCCTCTTTACCCATCCTGCAGATATCTCGGAGATATGTATGAATCCTACCTTGCCTTCATATTCTTCCAGTTCTACAAATGAGCCAAAGTTCTTTACAGTCTGAACTTTACCTAAGACCAGTTCGCCCTCGCTGGGCCAGTCGTAATCCATCTCTTCTTCAGGCATCATTCGACCTCTTCTACAACCTCACCTTTGAAGGATGAATAACCTCCGGTTGGTTCGGCAAGTCTTGCACCACAAACGTTACAGTCAACCGCAGAGGCTATACGGAAGAAGGTGATCTGTTCGTTACCACAGTCTCCACACTTGACCTTAACGAATGACGATTTTATTTTTTCTGCCATTTGAATCTACTCCGTGAATTCCAATTTTCGTGAACGTATACACTTTTTCTGCCAAGTCTTTCCACACTCTGAGCAAGTGTACTTCAGATACACCCTTTTGACAGGTTTACCGGCACCTGAGGGCTTGGACCAGGGAAAACCACCGTAACCGGATGTTACTCGCCTGAACCGTCTCTGCCCCTTCCGTAGCTCACTTCCCGGTCGATTCTTACCTCGGGAAAGATCCATGTTTGTATGCGTATCACAACTTGGACAGTAGTCCTTGATTTTTCTAGGTCTTTTCATATCGATTCCCCTCACTATAAGCATGGGCTATTAAAACATTACTCTTTGTTCCAACCTGCCTCCACTTTTTTTAGCTGATCTAGAACCCGGTCTCGAAGGTTGGAAGCTTCCACCCCTTTCTTGGTCCGGACTCCGTTTTTTAAGTAATGTTCTAACATCGGATTCATATCTGTACCGCACCCGCACACCGGATCTTTTTCCTGTTCCCAATGTACATTTTTAAATGTCAAGCACTCCGGGCATCGATAGACCATCTTTTTGCCACTGAATTTCCCCCTCTTAGCCACCGGTACCCCTTCCTTTTCAACGATATCCATGGCGAAATTTATGGTCCGGGCATTTGAAACACTAGTTCCCACACCGAACGAACTCACACCTGCCTCCTTCAAGGCGGGTATCGAGTATTCGTTTATCCCTCCTGAGGCTATTATCTTTGCATCTATACCTCTAACATCCATCTCCCATCTTACTTCCTGTACTATCTTAATCAGGTCACCTCTCCTTGAAGACGGAGTGTCCAACCGAACGCCGTAGAGATTTTCCCCCATGGCTTTAGAGGCCATAAAGGTTTCCAAAGTCTCATCATGATACGTGTCAACCAAGGCTATACGGGGGACGTCTTCGGATAAAACCTCGTCGAAGGCCCTGAAAGCATCTTCCGGGGAACCGAACATGATAGTGAGTGCATGTGGCATGGTCCCAGTCGGTTCGACGCCTACGGCTTCTGCACCGGCTATACAAGATATGTTATCGCAGCCACCGATGTATGCGGATCTATCGATGGATGGCGCTATCGCAGGATGCATCCTCCTTATACCGAAGGACATGACGGTAGCATCACCGGCCGCTTTCTTTACACGAGCCGCCTTGGTGGCTACACCTGAGGGATGGCACATGAACCCAAGTAATGGTGTTTCATAAATGCAGAATTCCTTGTAAGGGCCCTGGATCATCATCACAGGGGTGAGTACACCTTTATCATCTCTAGGTCGAAAGATGGTACCTTCGGGTAGAGAGTAAAGATCTACTGGTTTTCCTTCGAGAAGTGTGATAACATCTTCCAGCCCTACAAAAACCCCCCATCCTCCATCTTCTGGAAGTGAAGTGGTGGTGAACTCCGCTACGACATATTCTCCTCCGACCCCCTTTTCTTCAAATATTTTCAAGGTGTTTTCAAAGTAAACGTCGGTGGTTTTACCGTTTTTTATATCTTCTTCCGAAGCGATGTTAAATTTGTTCATTTTATCATCTTTTTTTTACCGAAGGATTAAAGAGGGTAAACTATATTTATAGTTTGATGAAGCAGTGTCCCTCATGTTCCCGGATGGTCGAAGAGTTTTCTGATCGATGTCCAACCTGTGGTATGGTCATGATGCCTTCTAAAGAACCAAGCAAGTATCCTGAGGTAGCCGGTGTTTTGATGGTGGTGGCAGCTTTGATCGCTATCTTATTTGCCATCTCTGCGATCATGGGTTTAGGTGAGGTGGTCGAACAGGTTCAGCCCGAGCTGCCCGAAGAATTGGATACGGATTTTTTTGAAACGATACTCAACGCCTGCTTTGTTCTTATCTCCGTATTTGGTGTAGTCCTTTTAGTTGGAGGTTTTCTAGCCTATAATCGAAAGAGCTGGCTAATGGTCATGGTATGCGCGATAATAGGAATATTTTCCATAGGTTTTTTCTTGATCTCATCTGTTTTATCTATAGTAGCTCTGATATTAATCGTTATGAGTAAGGATGAATTTCAATGAAGAGCAAAAGTTATAAAACCCTCATTCTTTATCCCAAACGCAGAAGAAAAGGTGAGTTATTTTGGTAGAACAAGGTGAAATAAAATGTCCAGTATGCGACTCTTTGTTAGATAAAGACAGCAGGAATTGTCCTTCATGTGGGTTGACTCGCAGCCTTATCGACATGGAAAAAAATATGGATGAGGACCCAGTTCTAGATCTTATGGGAGATATAATCGATGATATAACCGATGATAGATTAAAGGAGAGTGAAGATGAGATCTTTAATATTGTGAAGAAATTGAACAACTCTAAAGAATTAAATGGTGATGAGACCGTAGAAGTGACTGGTGATGAGACCGTAGAAGTGACTGGTGATGAGACCGTAGAATTGACCGGTGATGAGACCGTAGAAGTGACTGGTGATGAGACCGTAGAATTGACCGGTGATGAGACCGTAGAAGAAGTGGTGATCTTTGAGTGCCCAATTTGTTCTGCAGAGGTGGAGGAAACCGATTCTGAATGTCCAGGGTGTGGGGCTATATTTGAAGACGATGAAGAAGACATCGAGGAGTTATTGGATGAAGAGTTATCTAACGCAAGGAACGGTCTGGTAGAGATCAGGGATCTACCGATTTCTCCGGATGCTTTGAAGGACTTGGTAAAGCAGTCGGTGACGATGAAAAAGGAAGGGGACCTAGAAAGAGCCTTAGAGAAGGCTGTTGAAGCGAACGACTTACGCCATAAGTTAGAAGAATTCGTTAACATACTTTCAGATTCCAAAAAGATGCTGAAAAAGATGAAAGAGAATGGAATGGATTATATGGGTCACATGAAAGATTTAAAGGACTCAAAAAATATGGTAGAACTCGGAGACGTACATGGTGGACTGGAATCTTCACGGCAAACATATACCGAAATATTAAAAAAAATTGGTTGATGGGGAGAATATTATTCCACCGCATTTATAGCATCAGCTATCACGATAGGATCTCTCTATATCACTCCTTTACTATGGGGTTCAAGCCAGATATCCATTTTGTTTCTGGCTTTGGCTGTTGTATTGTTCATACTCGTATTGATATCTCCATTGATATTGATCTTATCATACCTATCTTCATTGGCGACACACCGTTTCTTGAAGGATACGTCACCGTCAACACAGCTGACAGACCTTTAAAATTGGTAATAGAACCAAAATCTAAATACAGGGCTTTTACTTAATCTATGCCGTACAGAGGTGCAGAAACTGAGCGAAAACAAGGGTATCATCTGCCCAGTATGCAAAACCGAGATACCGGATGAGTTGGAGGAGTGCCCTAGCTGTGGCCTTGATAAGATACTCATCGAGCTTGAAGAGGGAGAGGATAACGATGAATACGTCGAGAACTTAGAGAAACTATTAGCCGACGAACTAGACGACGATCTTTTGGATCTGGAGGATGATCTAGATGAGTTAGACTTGGACGATCTAGATGATGAATCACTGGACGATATATTGGGATTAGAAGAGTCAGACGATATATCGGAATTAGAAGAGTCAGACGATATATCGGAATTAGAAGAGTCAGACGATATATCGGGATTAGAGGAGTCAGACGATATATCGGAATTAGAAGAGTCAGACGATATATCGGGATTAGAAGAGTCAGACGATATATCGGAATTAGAAGAGTCAGACGATATATCGGAATTAGAAGAGTCAGACGATATATCGGAATTAGAAGAGTCAGACGATATATCGGAATTAGAGGAGTCAGCTGATATATCGGAATTAGAAGAGTCAGTTGATATATCGGAATTAGAAGAGTCAGCTGATATATCGGGATTAGAAGAGTCAGACGATATATCGGAATTAGAGGAGGAGGTAGAGCAAGACGATCTTCTGTTGGGATTAGAGGATGAGGTGGAAGATATATCCGAAGAAGAGCTTCTGAAGGAGCTAGAGGAAGAACTTGAGGTATCGGATGAAGTGGTGTACGAATGTCCAACATGCGGTCACCATTTAAAGGAAGAGGACAAAAAGTGTTCTTCCTGCGGAACGGTTTTTGAAGACTCAGAAGAAGAACTTGAAGATGAGCTCAGTCTGTTAGAACAAACCCTTGAGGATCTAGCTGAAGATGAGTTGGAACCGACCTCGGAAGATGAGCAGGAAGTTATAGAGATAATGGAGGAGATCCAACGATTCATAAAAGATCTGGAAGAAGAACCGATAAAATTAGATGTGGTACGCCAGCTTTATGAACAAGTTGAAGGGGAAAAAGCGAAGGGCAACATCGAATCAGCCTCACGTCTCGGATTGGAAGCCTTAAAAGTATGCGAGAACATGGAGCGCTTTTTGGATAGGAGCCGAACACTGAAAAAAGAGCTTACCTTTTTCAAAAAAGTAGGTCTGAACTACGATCATTATGTAAGTGAACTGAACTCCGCTAGAAGGTCTGTCGAATCAGGTCTTACCAAGAAGGGATTGGAACGGGTAGATAAGTTGATCGAGAAAGCGGAGTCAAAGAAAAACAACTATGAGAAATTACACGATACCAAGCAAAACATCAACGATGTGGTATCTAACCTAAATCAGATATTGAGCTCCGCTAAATCTTTGAAGATGCCTTTGGAATCAGAAAGGGAGTTGATTTCAAATGCTCTAGTGGCCTCCAAAGACGGTGATGTACAAAAGGCCTTAGATTGGCTATTAAAAGCTAGAGAACGCTCTATAGATAAGATAGAGGATACCATATCTCAGAATATACGGGATTTTGAAGAGAAGGTCCACGAGTTGAGAGCAGATAATAGAGATAAATTAGAAGATATGTTGATGAAAGTTAGAGATGCTAAGGTCGAAGGGAACTATATCCGAGCGGGTAAACTTATAGGCCGAGTGAATAAGTTGGTTGAAGGGACATTAAAGGAAGATAACGGGGAACTAGACGCTTTAAAAGACTTGATCGATGCTGCGGTATCCATCGGCGTAGATACAACCGCGTGCATTGAACACTATCAAAAGGCGATCGATTCCATGGACCCTAGAAGAAGAAAGATACACATCAACAACGCCAAGAGACATCTCACGAAACGGTTACCACCTAAATTACAGTCAGCCATGAAAGAATCCTTGATAAAGCTAGAGAAGGCGCGAGAAAATGAAAAAAACATCTCCAAGCCGGTGACCTATTTAAAACAGGCCAACCTGAACGTCAAGAAAAAAAATTACCTTAAAGCCTTGGAGTACATCAAGGTATTCAACGATAAAATACGGCCGATGCTGGAAGAAGAGGAAGAAAAAGAAGAGGTAAAGGAAGCCGGCGTATTACGCATACAAAAGAAATTGAAGAAAGAACCAAAACCCACTAAAACCATCGATCTAAAAAAGACCAAAACCATCCCGAGGGATCTGATGAAAGGTTCAACATACCTTTTTACCGAAACAGACCCAGTTGAAGCCTTTAAGATGGCCAAAAAAAAGGTCGATGAAGGTATAAGAGGTATCTGCGTTACCAGACAGTACCCTGATAAGGTGAAATCAAGATATAATATGAGGGATGTCAGAATAATATGGTTATCGAATATAGACCAAGCCGATGCGATCAAACCTAAGGCATTGGATGATCTGAGCTTGGAGATGGAGGATTTCCTAAAAGATGAAGGTGGATTGATACTGCTTGATGGGTTGGAATATTTGATATCAAATAACGACTTCAAAATTGTATTCCATGTTATACAATCTATCAAAGACCAAGTTGCCATCTCCGATTCCATACTTATACTTACATTAACGCCGGATACACTGGAAAAACACCAGATAAGCCTTTTGGAAAAAGAAGTCGATGAAACCTATCATCTTTAAGTCAAAAACTATAAATATAAAAACGATATCCACGGCTTACACAGGTGACTTGGATGTCAGAAAAAAGAAAAAAAATGTTAGAAAAAATCGACGAGATCATCGCGGAGATAGAAAGGGCTTGATTTAGTACCGTGATCTTCTCGTAAAATCCATTTTTCAATAACTACCTCTTCTAACTATAATGCTCAGAAGCCAAATACCCATCAACACTGAGACCAAAAATATGTAGGGACCGAACATCACCTGCTCACCCGACATGACCACAAGTGCAGAGCCGATGATTATCGCCGCTGTAATGATGGTATAACTCAACCTGTTAGAGATAGTTTCCAACCGCATCTCCAATTCTTTTAAACCCTTGTGTTCTATGGACACTGCAAAGTCACGCTCCTCGAACCTTTCAAGCACGTCGTTGATCTTAGTTGGTAAATTTGAGATCAATCTTTTGTAGTCCTTAGCGCTGCTGTAAATGGATTTGAGCTGGGCTTTAGGGCCGTACCTCATCTTGATTATATCGACGATAACAGGTTCAGCGGACTGGAAGAAATCGAATTTTGGGTCCAGTGCGTTACAGATACCCTCGATCTCTATCAACGCCCTTTCCATGAGTAGGAAATTAGCTGGTAGAGATATATTGTGCTTATTAACGATCATCATTATCTCTTCATTTGCACCTTCCTTGAACATGACGTCTTCTTTGCGTTTGTAGAGTTCCAATATATCTTCGATATCCCACTCCAGCTCTTGTGGATCATAATCTCCGTGCTGTACGCTTATATCTATGAGTACATCCTTAACTCTGATGGTATCCCCCTTGGCCATCGCTATGAATAAATCTATCAGTTTATTACGGCGTTCATGGTTCAACCTACCCACCGCTCCGAAGTCTAGGAACACTATCTTACCTTCCTCACAGAAGAACACGTTCCCCGGTGACGGGTCGGCGTGGAAGATACCGTGTATAAAGAACTGGCGAAGCATCGCCTGTGCCAATTCACTAGCCAGCTTTTGTTTGAACTCGACTGGATAGTCACCGTCCATGGCCTGTCTGATGCTTTTTCCCTTCACATTCTCAAGCACCAGTACTTTTTGAGTAACGTACTTCCAATACACCTTAGGTATTATGATATCAGGATCATCCTCAAAGGCTTCGTAAAATCTTTGAGCGTTCCTTGCTTCTATGGTATAGTTCAATTCCTTCTCTAACATCTTTTTGAATTCGTAAACCGTGTCTTGGGGGTGATACATCTCACTTTCAGGTACCCATTTCTCGATAAGCTCAGCCACCTTTTTTATCAAAGCCATGTCCGCTCGAACACGCTCCCTTATGTTCGGACGCTGTACCTTTACAACGACTTCTTCACCGGTTTTCAAGGTCGCTTCGTGTACCTGGCCTATGGATGCCGAACCGAGTGGTGTGTTGTAAAACTCGTCGAACAATTCTGATATCGGTGCCCCGAGTTCTTCTTCTATTATCTCCCTTGCATCTTCAGCAGGGTAAGGGCTCACGTGTTCGTAGAGCTTTCTTAACTCGTTGGCGAACTCCAATGGTACAAGGTCTGGACGGAGTGCCAAAAATTGTCCCAATTTGATGAACGTAGGTCCTAGATCTTCCAGTAACTTACGCATCTGGGGTGCGTCGACAGTCTCCATCTGCTCTTCTAACTGATCTTCCATCCTAGACCTGGAAACAAAGCTGATCAGTCCCAATTCTTTTATGAAATCAACTAGACCATGCTTAAGCAATACCTCGACAATCTCCCTTATACGATCTATCTTACTCGTTTTCTTCATCTTCAAAAAGAATATTGTCAACATCTATTTTATAATTTTTCCGTCCTCCAACGGAGTTGATAAAAAACTATATATATAACACCCCCATCGCCCCTAATCAAGGGGGTTACAGGAAATCACTGTTTTAACCCTCCTCAACCAAAAACGTCCTGTAACCCTCATCTCCTCTAAATTCTTAAATATACCTTCACTTATCTGTCTGAGAGTGAATACGATGTTGGAACCGGAGCCATTCAGGATAAAGGTGGTCGAACCTCTAAGCCGCTTGTCCAAAGAGGAAAGGAAAGAGAAGATAAGATCCGCAGGATATAACGTTTTTAAACTCGATGCTGAAGATGTTTTTATCGATATGTTGACGGATTCAGGTATGTCCGCCATGAGCGACAGACAGTGGGGTAAGATGTTCACCACCGAACAGTCTTACGCCGGAAGCAGTTCATACCGTTTGTTGGAAAAAGCGGTGTCAGACATATTCGGTTTTGATAGATTCGTCACCGTACATCAAGGACGGGCGGCGGAAAACATCCTCTTTTCTACGACAGTTAAAGAGGGGGATTTCGTTCCCAACAACATGCATTTTGATACCACTTACGCCAACGTAAAGCACAAGGGAGGCACCCCTGTCAACTTGGTAGTGGATGAGGCCTACGACTCGGGAAGTCCCGGTGATTTCAAAGGGAACATGGATATATCCAAATTGAAGGAGTTCCTAGAAGAAAAAGACAACGTACCGGTGATCATGCTCACCATAACGAACAACACCGCAGGTGGACAGCCGGTATCAATGAAAAACATACGGGAAGTAAGTCGGCTAGCCCGGGAACACGATATTCCTCTGTTCCTGGATGCATGCAGGTTCGCAGAGAACGCCTTTTTCATCAAAACCAAGGAAAAGGGCTACGCCGATAAATCTATCAAAGAGATAGTGAAGGAGATGTTCTCTTATGCAGATGGTTTCACCTTCAGTGCAAAAAAGGATGGGTTGACCAATATAGGTGGAATACTCGGGGTCAGAAACGAAGAGCTCCACAAAAAGTGTATAGAGTTAGGTATCATCATAGAAGGATTCCCCACCTACGGCGGTATGGCGTGTCGTGAACTGGCAGCCATGGCCCAGGGTATAAGAGAATCGACTGATATCCAGTACCTCGATTACAGGCACCAACAGATCAAATATCTTGGGGATCTGCTGCATGAAGCCGGTATCCCCATAGCAAGACCGGTGGGAGGCCATGCTGTATTTATCGATGCCGATAAGTTCCTACCAGATGTACCACAAGTAGAGTTCCCAGCTCAATCCTTGACCGCCGAGCTTTACATGGAGGGAGGTATAAGGGGAGTGGAACTCGGGACCAGTGCCTTCGGTGAGATGGACGAAGAGGGGAACGTTATACCTGCACCTTTGGAGTTCCTGAGGTTGGCCATACCCAGACGGGTTTACACCATCAATCATCTAAATTTTGTTGCCCAGTGTGTCGCATCGCTTTACGAGAAACGAGAGAATATAAAGGGATTGAAACGCACCTATGCTCCAAAACTTCTCGGACACTTCATGGCCGAGTTCGAACCACTCTAGATAAAGGCCGATAATCTTTTATGCAATCTCTAGAGATAAGCGGGTGAAGATGACCATAGAAGAAGAGATAGAGGCCATCGAAGAGGAGATCCGAGAAACTCCTTATAATAAGGCTACTCAACAACACATAGGTAGATTGAAGGCTAAACTTGCCAAGTTAAAGGAGAAACAGATAAAACAGGGCAAGGGTACCAACAGCTCAGGAGGCTATGCGATCAAAAAGGAGGGCGATGCCACCATCGGATTGATCGGTTATCCCAGTGTTGGTAAAAGTACGCTCCTCAACGCGTTAACCAACGCTAAGAGCGAAGTAGGTAATTATCACTTCACCACCCTGGATGTTATACCGGGTGTTATGGAACACAACGAGGCTATCTTTCAAATATTGGACCTACCAGGTTTAGTAAGTGGTGCCGCTGCTGGAAAGGGGAGAGGCAAGGAAGTACTTTCAGTTGCCAGAGTGATGGACCTTTTAGTTTTGATCGGCGACGTTCACCGTCCTGATATAATGAGCATGGCTCAGGAACTTGAACAGATGGGTATCAGGTTGAACAAAGAACCTCCGGAGATAGTCATAAAAAAACATGATCGAGGTGGCATCGAAGTCGCTAGTACGGTAGAACTCAACAGGATCGATCCAGAAACGGTTAAGTCCATAATGCGTGAGTACGGTTTCATAAACGGAACTATCGTGATACGTACCGACATAGATGTCGAGGAGTTGATAGACCATCTTTCGGGAAACCGGGTTTACATTCCGGCCATCGCGGTCATAAACAAAACGGATGCAGCTAAAGATGAGCAGTTAGATATCATAAAAGATGATCTCGAAGGTTGGGACCCCATTTTCATATCTGCTGAAGAATGCAGGGGATTGGATGGTCTAAAAGAACGTATGTTCGAAGCACTTGATCTCATCCGTGTTTATCTTAAGCCTCAGGGAGAAAAGGGTGACGATGAACCGTTGATAATAAACCGAGGTTCTACAGTTGAAGATGTCTGTAGAAAGCTCCACACCGACTTCGTTAAGAACTTTCGATACGCTCGTATCTGGGGTCCGACCGCTAAATTCCCAAAACAAAGGGTCGGCCCTGACCACGTTCTAGAGGAAGGGGACACTTTACGTATAATCACGGGATAGTTTTATATCACATGTTGATTAGTAGTGTATCAAGATGAAAGAGATAATCTCTAGAGCCATGAGTTCAGGCATGGATTTTACACGGGGGAGTACCATCAAGGCATTCCTAGCACGCATCGATATAGACCAGGATGCCTACGATCGGGTTTACATCACTCTCAAAAACATGGCTTTTAAGCAGGATTTTACCAACACCCACTTCGACCAAAGGATAGTCCTTTTACCTCACTGCCTCAGGAACGTAGAAAGATGTGAAGCGGAATTTACCGAATTAGGTTACATCTGCGCCCATTGTGGTGCTTGTGATATAGGAGATATAAAGAAGCAGGCCGATGAACTCGGTTACAAAGGAGTATTCGTAGTTCCCGGTGGCAGCATGGCTAGAAAGGTGATGGAAGATATAAGGCCCTCGGCAGTTGTCGGGGTCGCTTGTTTTTTGGAACTGGCAGAGAGTATGGAGCAGGCAGTGGTGTACCATATCATACCACAGGGTGTTCCTCTTTTAAAGGATGGCTGCATAGATACGGTGGTGGATAAAGAAGAGTTAAAGAAGATAATGAAGGGATGATGACCTTAAGTTTATAACCACCTTATCTTTAACTATATATGTGAAACGTGTCAAGGCATTTTTAGAAGTAAGTCGTTGGAGGATACAGCTGGTGTCTCTGGCAACCATATTACTCGGGCCGCTTTATGGAGCCGGATCTCTAAAGGATATCTTCACATCTGATATTGTAATATTTGCCCTTCTGTTCTTGTCTACTATAACCTTCGCATGCAACGTAAATTGTTATCACGACAGGGGTGTAGATTCTTTGGAAAAAAAACACCTTTCTGATTCAGTCGATACCTTGGGTTTTGGTGTTCTCAAAAAGATCATGATTATGGAGATACTCTTTATCTTCGTATTATCTGTTTATTTTATCTATCGAACTCATCTGATAGTAGCTCTACTCGGATCCCTAGGACTCCTGTTTGGTTATACCTATTCCTCCCCTCCCTTACGTCTTAAAAGTAGAGGACTCATAGGAGTTATCCCTGTAAATTTAGGTGTATATGTACTACCCATATTAGCCGGCTATCTTATCATCGATCAAAATGTTACCTTGGATTTTTTACTTTTTATCCTCGGCTATGCACTTCTCAACCTAGGTATCAACTTGGTCAATGTAGCAGAGGATCATGATGTGGATAAACGCTGTGACATATTTACCATCGCACATAAGTTGGGCATAAGGAAAACAATCGGGACAGCATCTCTAACCACCATCCTCGGCAGCTTAATTATTTTGAGCATGCTGTTCATCCAAATAAATAACATATATTCCGTAATCTTTTTCTTCCTACTTTTAACCACGATGGCTTTTACATCTCTGGATATCTCTACGACCCTTTTAAAACAAGATATCGAAACAGCAGTAAAGAAAAAGGGAAAACGACTTCCTTTATACTTTATCTCAACACGATATCCCATGATACTTATCTTATTATTTTCCCTGATATAGCGAACCAAAAAAATTATTATGGTCCACCGGGCATAACATATATCGGTGAACACATATGAAGGTTAGATGGCTGGGAAACGCTTGTGTTGAGATAGTGGCCGAGGAAAGAGTGATCATCGATCCCCACCCTACCGTCGATTTGAAGGGTCGGGCGGACAAGATCTTCATAACCCACGAACACGACGACCACTTTGATAAAGATACCTTCGATAGGATATCAAAGGATGCCGAGACCTACGCACCGAAACACACTCTAAACAAATTTGACATCCAAGGAAAAGCCGTCAAGCCGGGTGACGAATTTTCCGATATAAAAGTTTTAGACTGCGATTGCTGGAAGTCAAAGGAAAGTGTAGGTTTTTACTACAAAGGTATTCTTCATCCCGGTGATTCTGCGGAATTCTACGTCGATGAACAGGTCTTACTTGCCTTCAGCCCGTGCTTTGAAAGTAACTACTATGATTATCTTGAGAGCGTATCAAAGACCGAACCGGGCTTGGTCGTCCCCTTCCACTATGATCACATAGAGAAAAAAGATGAAGCTGAAGGACTGGTCGATCTACTAAAAAAAGAAGGCTTCTCATGTAAATTACTATCACCAGGCGATGAACTAATCCTGTGATCACCGTATCAGATTTCGATAATACGCCGGTAACTTTGATTCTGTTTTATTCAGAGCCAAGCAGCCGCATATAGGTTCGGAGAAATCACTATTCATCCTTCCCCAGATATCGTCGATATCTTCACGGTATATGTTACCCCTGATTTCATGAAGCATATCACAAGGATAAACGTCCCCTTCCGCCGTTATATGCATGCGGTTGTACCCTGCGGTGCAGCCCATGAACTGTTCGCTGTCCATGAAAGGCCCTGAGATGATCCTAGGATATCCACGCTCTTTTTTAGATCTTTTTTGGATGTTCATCAGATACTCTCTCTCATCCGGATCCAACATATTTTCATCAGAGGTCAACATAGGTTCAAAGATGGCCACGTCTGTGACCCCTTGTTTCCTAACGAACTTTAGATACTTATCAACATATGGTATCATCTCGGAAGTGACGACGATCCAGCTGCCGGTGAGCATCCCTGCTTTTTTCACGTTTTGGATGGATTTCAAGCTGCGTTTGTAAGCACCCTTACATCCCATCAACTTGTCGTTGTTTTTCTCATCATGGTGCTCCAAAGCGACCAACACCCCCTGACACCCTGCTTTTTTGAGTGATCTCGCTCTTTTTATATCTATAGGTCCGGGAGTTGATAAGATAGCTACCGATGTGTCACCGGTAGCTTTGATGATGTCCTCAAGATCATCCCTGAGGACCGGGTTACCACCTGTGAATAAAAATTGGAAAGTCCCAAGCTTCCTTAACTTATGTATGGTTCTGATCAGTACATCCTTATCAAGATCCACACGTTCGCCTGAAGTCTTACAATGCCAGCAGTGGTTATCACAGCCGGTGGTCAATGAGATATTGACTATCTCTGGAACTGGTTCACCGTTAGAAGCTTTGAGCTGGGCATCGACGAAATTATCGAAGGCCTTAGAGGGAAAAGTAGGAAGATAGATGGACAGTACTTTTTTTCCGTCCAACTCCTGCACATTATCCGGATTCCGTATGCTCACGAAGTACTTAAAAATGAAAAGTTTAAAGCGCCATGGGAGTGCTCTTACCTTTGGGTGTAAAAGCAAGTCCAGGATCATGTCACACCTCTAAAGTTAGGTCCTTTGCATTTATCAGTTTTTTGATTTTTTCATCTATATCCCCCAATTCATCACGGATATCTTTTAGTGTGTGTTGTCCATCGCACTTTTCAAGAAGTGTAGAATTCAATTCATTATCTTCTATTTCGCACTCTCTAAAGATGAACTTATCATCTTTCTTTATAGGATCAACCAGCAACTTGGGACGATAATCGTCTTTTAGCTCCGGGATCTCAAAGTATGTGGCGCTACCTTCATCATGTATGGGATAAAAGGCATAGACAGGAGCTTCCTTACCGAATTTTTTGCGGTAAACGTATCTGTAACTTTCAAGACCTGCGGTGGTACCTTCTCCCACAGCTTTAGCAAGTGAAAAGGGAGTCCCGGTGATATCACCGGCGGCGAACAGACCATCTTGGACTCTACAGCGTTTATCAGCTTTGATAAATCCACGCTCATCCTTATGTGATTCTATCATGTTCCCAGTGTATGTAGATAACATGTAGGATTCGAAGTCTATCAAAACTAGGTCTCCAGGAACATCACCTTCATCAGTCATAACAATGATATCATCTTTATAACCGCGTATGTTGGTACCTCTATCCAGCACCTTTTTTACCTTCATCCTTCCCCGGTTTATATTTTCAAAGAAATCTATGGTTTTGTTCATCTCTTCGGTACCCACGAACACCATGGTTTTCCCCTTCTCACTTTCACATAGTTCGGTGAAATAGTCTTCCATGAACCTGTATCCTTTTAGAGTTCCGAACAATTTACCGCCAAAATACTCTTTCTCGTTCCAAGTCATCCTCATACCAGTAGCCATGACCACAGCCAAAGAGGTATACTCCCCTTTATCAGTGATAACTGTAAACTTATCGTCTCCTTTGATCACTTTCAACACTTTTTCCCGCTTCACGGGAATTGAATAATCCTCCACATCCTTCATCAACCTGCGTATTACATCCCCTTTTTCATAGCTCCATCCGTCTCCCGTCATCCGCACCTTGGTCCAATCCGCTAACCCGCCTGGTGAAGAGTTCGAGATGATCATAACGCTGGATGACAGTAGATTGTAGGTGCGCACTCTTCTAGCTCTGGTAGCTGCGGACAAACCTGCCGGACCGGCACCGATGATTATGATATCACTATCGTACATTGGGACCACCTGATTGGGCACTGGACTTTATTATATTTACCATCCATTCAGGGTAAGTATCGAAACGAAGTTCCTTCCCATCGTTTAATACTAAAAACCCTTCTTCAGGGTAAACTTCGATAATATCCCCCTCATATACATATTCCAATATATCCTTTACCTCCAGGGGCCATATACCGTTGTTAACACAGTTTCTGAACATGTATCGTGAAAAGCTTTCGGCTATCGCGCACCGGATACCAGCCAGCTTCATCGCCCAGGCACCACTTTCTCTACCAGAACCCATGCCGAAGTACCTTCCGGCAACTATGATATCACCACTTTCAACGCTCTTGTGAAAACCGGGCTCTACCCCATCCATCAAACCCTTGATCAACACATCCTCTTCTAAAGAAAAGAAACTGCCCGGATGGATCTCATCCAAGGTGATGTCGTCTCTAAATACTCTAGCTCTACACTTCATCTTCACACCCCGTGATAACTCCTGTAACTGCTGATAAAGCGCACACTCTGGCGTTGGCTATGTAAATATCTCCCGCCCCCATCCTCCCGGGATAATTTCGATTCTGGGTAGTTATACATACTTCTTCCTCAGCCATCAATCCTTTATCTATACCCGGACAGGGTCCGCAGCTTGGATTCAATATCACAGCGCCTGCCTTCACCAATCTTTCTACCAAACCTTCTTTGAGCCCTTGATCCAGCACCCTGTTCGATGCAGGGGTGATAAGTAGTCGAACATCAGGATGAACCTTCTTGCCTTTAAGTACTGCTGCAGCTTCTCTAAGATCACTCAACCTACCGCTTGCGCAGGAGCCTATGAAGACCTGGTCAACGGTCTTGCCGCTAACCTTTGATAGTGGATCAACATTGTATGGCTTATGGGGGAGGGCAACAAGGGGTTCTTCCACTTCAACGTTAACGGTTCGAACACATCTTTCTTCATCCGACAAGGGGATGGATATACTGCTGGAGATGTTGAATTCATCCAAGTAAGATCTTGTTATTTCATCGGGTGGAAAGAATGCGGCTTTTGCTCCGGTTTCCGCAGCCATATTGGCTACTGTCATCCTGGAGTCCATATCCAAGCCTGTTCTATCACAAAATTCTATGGTTCTATAGTTCGCGTCGTAGCCTATCTGACCCAGCATGGATAGGGCCACGTCGGTTCCATCTTCACCCTTTTCTACATTTACACGTATGGTTTTCGGTACTTTGAACCAAGTTTTCCCTTCTTTCAATATCTCGATTATATCACTTGCCCCGAAGCCTATACCCAATGCACCAAGGGCTCCATACATGGTGGAATGGCTGTCGATACCTGCTATCAACTCTCCTGGTAATGCCCTCCCTTCACACATTATCTGATGACAGATACCCTTGTTATCTACTAGGTCCGTGATCTTCTTCTCTTTAACAAATTCCTTAAAACGCTTTACGAAGCCCGCTCTCTCCACGGTGCTGGGTGGGCAGAAATGATCTACAACCCCGGTCACAAGGCTTGGATCCCATATATCTTCCTTATCCATCTCATGGAATATCAGCGGTGCATTACCGTCATGGAGCATCACTCTGTCCACTTCACTAACTACGTACTCTCCCTCCTCCCCACCGAGGAGCCTTTCGGAGATGGTCTTCATCCTTCTTTCCTCACTTCTTCAACTAGTTCCCAAAAACGATCCTCGGAAAAGCCCAGCATTTTTTGGTTATAGCTATCTATGGATGTTAAGAACTGCTCGATTTTTTTCTCGCGGTCGTGTGATTTTTCGTTTTCTATCCGATCTAATACCTTTTCGGTCTGCTCTTCGGACAAAGATATACCTCTATCTTCAAGCAGATTGCCAACGTTAGTTGGACCGGAATGCTTCCCCAAAACAAATTCCCTCTTTCTTCCCACCTCTTCCGGAGGTATGGGCTCGTAGGAGCCAGCATGGGCAAGGACACCGGATACGTGAACTTCACTTTCATGACGGTATGAATTGAAGCCACAAACCGGTTTTTGTGGTGAAATGTATAGTCCGGATCTTTTTTCTACTGACTTGCACAGATCGTAAAGACCGGTAGTATCCACGCCTGTATCTATGCCGAACAACTTTTCTACTATCATTACTACCTCTTCCAGAGCCGCATTCCCCGAACTATCACCCAGAGAGTTCACAGTGACCGTGGGAAATTCAACTCCAGCTTGTACCGCTGCGATGGTGTTGGCTACCGCAAGTCCGAAATCGTTATGGCAGTGCACCCCCCAGCATCCCCCTATCCTATCTATGAGCTCTGCGGTGAAGGAATACATCGCCTCAGGGGTGATAGAACTAGCCGTATCACAGATGATCAACCGCTGTGCCCCTCTTTCCTTCACCTCCTTGAGCAGTTTAACAACGAATCCGAAGTCCGAACGGGTGGTATCTTCACTGATGAAATCAAAATCTATACCTCTTTCACCTGCATATTCTACCGCTGGGATCACCTGATCTATACAATCCTGTTCCGTCATATCGTGTTTGTAATGAAGATGAAATTTACTGGTGGTTGAAAACATGTATAACTTTTCGACCCCTAGATCTATAGCCGTATCGATATCCTTCTTTCGGCATCTAACCGTAGCACCGACTTCGGCATCAAGACCCAAGGCAACCAGTGCTTCGATGGAGTCCCGTTCCCCTTGAGACATCATGGGAAAGCCGGCGTCTATCACAGCGATACCTATCTCATCCATCATCTCGGCCAGTTCGATCTTATCCTCTATGTCAAAGATGACGCCTGGACTCTGTTCACCACCCCGAAGGGTTTCGTCCCATATACGAACTCGGTCGGGGATCCGTGTTTGATTCATGTATCGAGAATTATTATCTTCTATAAACCGGTCCATAACAACACCGTGTGGTGGATATCATCCCTATTATAAAACGATTGTTGAAGGGTGATATTACAGCATAGACGGTAGTAGACTCACCCTAGAAGACCCAGATGACCCACAAGAAATAAGTGTATTCAGAAAAGCCTAAAAACATTTAATTTGCCATAGGGGATATCACAGATCATCATATCCTCTAAAGGCTCCCTTTTTTATTTTCTTCAAGAATATTTTACATCCATATATCTTACGTAGGAACAATTCTCCCGATAAACACACTTCACGGGTAAATTATTTATCTCTCTTAGTGTTGAATC
Source organism: Thermoplasmata archaeon (assembly GCA_003560595.1). Lineage (GTDB taxonomy): Archaea > Thermoplasmatota > Thermoplasmata > Halarchaeoplasmatales > Halarchaeoplasmataceae > Halarchaeoplasma. The sequence continues at coordinate 69,011 of PWKY01000066.1, forward strand.
GTTTAGATGAGCATCGAGATACTTCAACAACAAGGTGATGACGAGATAGCAACGGTATATCTAGGTACATTCGGTGGAGATAAGATCGTCGAGTTCGTAGACTCTCTGGGGATGGCTCCATCGCGAAGGGAAAAGTGGGTCGTTATAGTATCAAGCATGTACGGATGCCCTATCGACTGTAAGTTCTGCGATGCCGGACAAAGCTTCAATGGCCCTCTTTCCAAGGATGAGATATTGTCTCAGGTTGATCATATAGTTAAAAAGCACTCTCCAAATGGCGAGATAGATTCGAAGAAGTTCAAGGTACAGTTCGCCAGGATGGGAGAGCCAGCGCTAAACGATGAGGTGATCGATGCTATATTGGAGATCCCGGTAAGGTATGATATAGAAAATTACATGCCCTGTATCTCCACCGTAGCTCCTGCAGGAAGAGAAGGATGGTTTGAGGAGATATTGAAGATCAATCACGAAGTGCTGAACGGCAGTTTTCAGATGCAGTTCTCCATCCACTCGACCGATGAGAGTTATAGGGACTTTCTGATCCCCGCTAAAAAATGGACCCTTGAACAGATCGCCGAATATGGAGAACGTTTTCACGTAACTGGAAGAAAAGTCACTCTCAACTTCGCTATAGGTAATGAAAACCATATAGATGTAGAGAAGTTAAGAAATACATTCTCTCCTGAACACTTCGCCATAAAGGTTACTCCGCTGAACCCCACCGTCAACGCCGACGAGTACGATCTAACAAACGTGTTCGATGAAGTAGGAGGAAACGAATTAGAGGTGGTGAAAGAGATGCGGGAGGCCGGTTTCGACGTTTTCGTCAGTATAGGCGATCTTCGGGAAAATGATATAAAGAGTAACTGCGGTCAGATATTATACTCATATCTGAAAGATAAAACAAATTAGGACTGAACAGATCTATGCCCGGATATAACTATCTTACACCGGAAAATATCGATTTGAAGACCAAAGGGTGGTTGGATTCGTTACCGATCAAGAAACGTTGGGAAACCACTCCGAGTTGGTCGAACAGCGCTCTTCTAGTCATAGACATGCAGAACGTTTTCGCCGATGAGGATTCCCACTCATATTTGCCGGCCGCACAGATCATCTCAAGAAACATAAATAAACTGGTACATTCGTTCAACCGAAACGGAGCAAGAGTGATCTATACTAGGCATGTCCAGGAAGAAGGGGACGAGGGAGTGATGGGAGAATGGTGGGGAGATATAATACGAGAGGGCAGATCGGCGGAATTATGGGATGGATTGGATGTAAAGGGTGACGTGATCACCAAACCCAGGTACTCTGCATTCCATAGAACTGATCTGGAACATATGCTGAAAAACATCGATAATGTATTCATCACAGGTGTACTGACCGATATCTGCTGTGAAACCACTGCACGTCAAGCTTTTATCAACGATCATCGGGTTTTCTTCACTGCAGATGGAACTGCAACCATCTCTGAAGAGGTCCATCTATCTTCACTCAAATCCCTATGCCACGGGTTCGCGGAGATATTATCATGCAAAGAAGCGGAGCAGCGGTTGCGGTAGTCGGTGGCGGACCTGCCGGTATAGCCGCAGCTCATCAATTGATCCGAGAAGGCATTGAAGACGTGGTTTTGATAGAGAAAAAGGACATAGGTGGTTTGATCTATTATGCCAACAAGATCGAAAATATACCCGGATTCACAGGCTGTGATGGAAGAACCATCGTTGACGAGCTAAAGCAGATACTCAAAGATGATCGAATACATGTTATCAATGACCGAGTTGGATCTGTAGATGTTGATGGCGATCAATTCAAGATCGTATGCAGTGAGTCATCTTTAAGAAGTGAATACCTTGTATTAGCCACGGGAACCAATCCTAAAACCCTCGATATACCTGGGGAGATATGCGAACCCCCTTGGCAGGATCACCGGGGCGAGAAAGTTATCATCGTCGGGGGAGGGGATGCTGCCTACGACTACGCCCTTAGGATAGATAGATACGGAGGAGATGTAACGATATTATCCAGAAATGAACCGTGTGCCGTGAAAACCCTTCTAGATCAAGTTCGCAGAAGTGAGATAACTGAAAAGACCGGGGAGGTTGTTTCTTGGATCAAAGAAGAGGGGGGCTATGTGTTGAGAACAGCCGACGATACCTTCACCTGCCATCAGGTCGTAACTGCCATCGGAAGGGAACCGTGTATCCCTGACTTAGGATTTGGACACGGTGAGGTTCACCTTCCAACCGGTAAGACATCAGTTGAAAAATTATACTTGGTGGGATCCGTTGTACTCGGTAAATTCCGACAGATGCCTTTGTGCTGGGGTATGGGTATCGCCGCCGGAATGAGTATCAAAAGATCTATTCAAAATAATCGTAAATAATATACACCATCTATCACTATCCCCTACTATGGAAGAAAAACTACTTTGGGGACAGATGACCAGGCTTGAATTAGAAAAGGTAAGCGAGGAAGTGGATACAGTCCTACTACCTGTGGGTAGCTTGGAGCAGCACGGCCCTCACCTTCCTTTGGACACCGATTCATTCGATGCCATGTATATCTTGACCAAGGCCGTTGAAAAACTTGACCCTCCGCGTCCACCGATCTTACCGACCATCTCTTATGGACTCAGTGAACATCATATGGCCTTTTCGGGAACCGTAACCCTTCGACCGGAAACCCTATCCTCCATTATATTTGACATAGGCCATTCTGTAAAAAAGCATGGATTCAACAAGCTATTCATATACAATGCTCACGGAGGTAATACAAACGTGTTAAAGGAGGCCGCACTTCGGTTGAAATACGATCTAGATATAAAAGTATTCTTGGACAGCGGAGAGTCCATGGAACCTGCAAAAAAGGAGTTGATCAAGAGTGATAACGACGTCCATGCCGGAGAATACGAAACTTCCACCAGTCTAGCCAATAGGATGGAACTTGTAGAGCGAGGCAAGATAAAGAAGCCAAAACTGACCTTTCCGGACAGTTCTTTTGAGTTCGACAGTAAACCCGCCTTTTTTTACACTTGGTCCACCGATGAATTAACGGATACCGGTGTCATCGGTGACCCGACCAAAGCGGCGGAAAGCAAGGGAAAAGAGCTTTGGGAGCGTGGAATAAAACTTCTAGTGGAACGGATAAAGATGGTGGAAGGCCTTTAAGATAGAAATAGTTTTTACTAACCCCTCAATGTACAGTCTCCATGTGGCTCATAGTACTATCGGGGATCATCGCGTTCATCCCCGCTCTGATAGCTAACTCGTTAGCAGTTATATGTGGAGGAGGAACCCCTATGGACCTGGGTAAAGAGATAGGTGGTAAAAGGGTACTGGGCGATGGAAAGACTTGGAGGGGTTTCATAGGTGGGGGATCCTTAGGTGGGGTCATGGGTCTTTTGATAAACCAAGCAGGCGGATTTTATTCAGGTTATCTTTTACTTCCTTTCGCACTATCTTTTGGTTCCATGTTCGGTGACCTTTTGGGAAGTCTGATAAAAAGGAGGATGGGTTGGGATAGAGGAGCTAATGTGCCCATTCTAGACCAGTACGATTTCGTCATAGGTGCGTTCTTGATAGCACTTTTGATTTATCGTCCATGGACCATGGAAACTTATTTTAAAGACCACGGGTTGGTCACTTTGATAGCTTTGTTGGTGATAGTCCCGGCCCTTCACAGAGGGGTCAACATGATCGGATATAAGATGAAATTGAAAAAAGAACCTTGGTGATTTAGATGGAATTGAAAAAGATGCTAGAAGATTGTGGAGCTGTGAGGTACGGTGACTTTACACTAACCTCGGGAAAGAAAAGCAAATACTACGTGGACATAAAGTTGGCCAGTACAAGACCGGATATACTCAAACTGGTCGCAAAAAAGATGGCCGACTTTGTGGATGAAGACAAGATCGCAGGGATGGAACTCGGTGCGGTGCCCATAGCTGCAGCCCTCTCCTTGGAAACCGACATACCTTACATAATGGTGAGAAAAAAGACCAAGTCACACGGTACCAGCAGTAGGCTTGAAGGCGAGCTAAAAGAAGGAGAGCACGTGGTCATCGTAGAAGATGTCACAACCACCGGTGGATCTTCTATCGAAACCGTTGAGCTATTGAGAGAAGCAGGTGCCAAGGTAGACAAAGTACTGGTAGTGGTGGATAGAGAAGAAGGGGCTTCAGAAAACTTGGCGGAAATAGACGTGGATCTGATACCGCTTGTAAAGGCAAGCGACCTGATCTAAGGAAATTCTTTATTCGCGAACATATACGAGCCCAAGGCAAGCAGTGATACCCATATCAACAGCAGAACCGCTATAGATGTTCCTAAACCCGCTCCAGAATATCTAGCTATATCCCCAACATCGATAAATATCGAGCCGATGCTGCGTATGAAATGGTTTATGGTGAATTCCTTGATCCTACCGGGGAGCGCACCTACAAAACCCTCCCAAACAAATACGTAAAAAAGACCAAAATAGACCGGTTTTTTGATGGTAAAACTGATGGTCACGAACAATGCGGAATACACCATGCTGGAGATCAATACAAGCCAAAGTATGGCCACGAAGTAGTCGAATCTAAACCACGTTAATCCGATGGGTATGTAATAAGCTAGATAGGAAGAAGTGGTGATGAACAACATGACGAAGCTCACCGAAACGAAGGCTGAAAAGTAATATGTTAAAAACATGTGTTTTCTATCTATGGGGGCGGTTAGCACGTTTGTTATACTCCTATCTTCCAAACTATCTTTGATAACACTCGTACCGTATACCATGGGCATTAGTACCGAGAAAAAAGAGATGACCAGACTATCTATCATGTTTATACCCAATGCCAGACCACCATCGTCTTGAGATGCATAGAACATCACGATAACAAGGAAGATGGTCACCACTACGGGAACCCATATCTTTTTCCCTAATACGGTGTTACGTATGGTGTGCATGGTCAATGCCTTTATACCTACAATTTCCAGATCCATCTAATCACTCATCAAGTATTTGAACACTGATCCCAGGTCCTCATCTTTGCTGTACACCTCTTTGATATCATGATCTTTTTCTATTACCATCTTTGAAAATACTTTAAAGAAATATTCGGGATCGAATACCTTGACCACTAACTCATGGTTCTCATTTATATCTACAGAGGTGACCCATGAATATTCTATCAATTCTTTTGCCAATATCCTGGGCTTATCACATCTTACGACTATGTTGTGTGGATATCGATCCAGTAATGATCTGATCTCTGATATGGTTCCACTGGCTATGGAGCGTCCCCGATATATCAGTACAACGTCGTTGGTCACCTTTTCGATATCATGAAGGACATGGGAACTGATCATTATATCCGTACCTTCCTCGTTTATCCTTTTGATGCTTTCGATCATCTTTTCCTTGGAGTTAGGGTCCATGCCGGCTAGGGGTTCATCCAGTATGAGTAAAGAGGGTTCGTGTATCAGCGTACTCGCGAATTTAAGTTTCTGTTTCATCCCCTTACTGTATCCGTTGATATCCCTGTCCAGGTGTGGTATCATATCGACCAAGTACCCGATTTCCTGGATCTTTTCATCCAACTGCCAACCGTCCAGTCCTCTTAAGCCTCCGGAAAATTCTAAAAAGTCAAAACCTGAGATATTTTCCGGCAAAAATTCGTAGTCCGGAAGATACCCTATTTTACACATCAGCTTGTGGTTTGACCATGGATCCTGCCCTTTAACGAGGACCTTTCCTTTGTTCGGTTTGATCAGGCCTAGAAGGAGTTTGAACAAGGTGCTTTTACCGGAACCGTTAGGTCCTACAACACCAGTTATACCGGGATCGATATTCAGTGACAAGGAATTCAATGCGATTATGTCTCCGAACCATTTTGAGACGTTGTTCACTTCTATCAGATCCATCATACCCTCTCCTCTTCAGACTTAACTCTCCAACCGGTTACGATCACAGGTGGTACTGTCAACAAGAACAGTGAGAGCACATAGAGCCTAGCGTCGATATCTAAGGGAAGTCCTAACCCGTATATCACCTCGAACGAATAATGTAATATGTTCATAGGATTCACCAATTTCCAGTGAGGCGAGAAGCCCGAAAAGAACTCACCTATCATGGTCAATGAAAACAGTGTCATGAAAGAACCTATCCCTGCGTAAGCTTTTCTCTTAGTTAGGGAGGAAAGCATGACGCCGAAGGGTAGGAAGACCATGGATGCAAAGGTTCCTGCCACCCCGGTCAAAAGGAGAATACGCATGCTCTCAAGATACATATTTCCAGTCTGTGTTGCGATTATCATAACGCAAACTACTATGGTCGGCAGTAAACAGAACGCTCCCATCACAAGAAATGCCCCACCGAATTTACCGATCAGATATTCAGTCACACCTATCGGTCTTGAAAAATAAACTACGAAGGATCTGTTTCTCAGGTCTTGTGATATCAGGTTCGAAGTTACGCCTGCGGTCAACAAGAATATAAAGATAGAAAAAAGGCCGCTGGTTAGATATGTCCATCCGAAAAGTCCTTCTCCGACCAACATCCATTTCGTCAATTTTGAATGAGGTGTCATCACCAATACCACTCCCGGGAACGCATGAACTAGAACTATGCCCACTATGAATAAAGAGAGTATACCTTTTGAAGAAAAAGAGGATTCTAAAACGCGGTATGCCATGGATGCAAGACGGTTCAGATACTTGGTTCTCATACCAGACCAATCCTTGTATTCGATGGGCATCAAGGGCATGTTAGTTTCCCCTCCTGAATGCCATGAAAAAGACGTCTTCCAAACTTCTTATGTGTGGTTTATAACTCCTTACGTAGAGATCATTTTCCAAAGCAAGTTTAAATAGCTCTTTACTATCCTTATCCCATTTCAACAGTATCTCAAGCTCATCACCCCTGAGATCGGACCGATGCACTTCACATCGTGACTTGATCTGGGCCTTGAAATTTTTTATATCCTTTTGATCCCCTCTTACTTTGATGACCAAAGTCTTCTCGTCGCCCTTCAGTATCTCCTGCATAGGCCCAGTCTTAAGAGCCCGTCCTTTATCGATGATCACAACATGGTCAGCCGTCTTTTCGATCTCATGGAGCTGGTGAGAACTGACTATTATGGTCTTTCCCGTATCTCCTATAAGAGATATCAAGTTCAACATCTCCTCCTTACCATCTGGATCCATCCCCTCCGTAGGCTCGTCAAGCATCAATATAGATGGGTCGTGAACTATGGATTGAGCGAGTTTGACCCTTTGTTTCATCCCCTTGGAGTACGAACCTATCTTCCGGTATCTTTCCTCTCCCACGTCAACAAAATCCAGGACCTCATGGGCCCTCCATATAGCGTCCTCCTCTTCCATACCAGATATCTTTCCGAAATAGGAGACAAAAGAGACTGCGTTCATCTCTTCGATGAGACAATCATGCTCGGGCATGTAGCCCACACCGTCACGAACGTAAAGGGTGTGTTTCCAGGGTATCATACCATCTAATGTGACACGACCTTTTTCTGGTTGTTTTAAACCCATGAGGACCTTTATCAAGGTACTTTTTCCTGCACCATTGGGTCCAAGTAAACCTATGATGCCAGATGGAAGTGAAACTGAAAGGGAATCGAGTGCGACGACCCGATGGTATTTCACACGAAGGTCCTTTATTTTGATGACCGCATTATCCAGTATGAATCACCTCAACTCACAGGTATCTGACCATGGAATAGCATCTTTCACCACATGTATAAAAATTTTCTATGACTCCCTGTTTTTGAAAACCTCTCTTTGTATAGAACGATATGGCCTTTTTATTTGAAGGCCTGACCTCTAGTTTAACTTTCTTGGTTCCGTGTTTTTTACAGCTGATGATGAATTTGTCCAATAGGATGCTGCCTATACCTTGTCTCCTGAAATCAGGATGGACTGCCAGCATCAGTATCCGCCCACCTTCAGGGGATTTCACCAGTCCGCATATGAACCCGATGACCAGACCGTTCCTGATGTAAACAAGGAAGTCACAGTTTTGTGCCTGATGGATGAACATATATACATCTAAAGAGTACTTTTCTTTCAATGAACTTTCAGCGATGGTTTGTACTTGTTTTAGGTCCTCGAGGTCAAATTGCCTGAGCATGATCACCACCTTGCACACTATCCTCTATCGATATCTTCTTAGATCTATAGGATGATATCAGTTTCTCCTTTATAGTGTATTTGTTCATCATGATCTTCTATTCCTTGATCTTTGTTGCCTTGTATGTTCTTTTTATCTATAATGATGTGTTGCTATTTGGTTTTTTTTGAGTTCTTATCATCAGCCCAACATTTTTATATCACTTTTTTGTACCTCCGATATTGACCACTGAAAAAGGTGGTTTAATTTAACCATCAACGGAGATGCAATGATATGGCGGAAAAAATAATGAACAGATGGATCGTGGTTGTAGGTGCTATAATGATACAACTGGCACTCGGTGCCATATACGCATGGTCGGCATTCACAGCGCCCCTAAGAGGTATAGATGGTGAGATAACAAGTCAGTTCGCATTTTCAAGCACGGAAACCCAGGCTATATTCAGTGCCGGTTTAGCGGCCTTTGCAATATTCACCATAATCGGTGGTCGACTTCAGAACAAGTACAGCCCCAGGAATATATCTCTTCTCGGTGGTGTTATGCTGGGAGCCGGCTACATCATCGGAGGTATGAGCGGTGCAAATTTCCCTATGAAGTTGATAGGGATCGGTATCATAGGTGGTATAGGTATCGGTCTTTCCTACGTTATACCTATATCTGTGGGGGTAAAGTGGTTCCCGGACAAAAAGGGTTTGATATCCGGGCTAGCTGTCGCCGGCTTCGGCTTCGGTGCGTTCATCTGGATATTACTAGCAAATCCACCGAGTATCATAGAAACTTTAACCGGGTTCGGAGGTTTGATACAGCCTGAGAACGGTGTTTATACCGTATCCAACGTTGATGGTGTATTCAAGATATACGGGATCATGTTCCTAGTACTCGTGGTGTTAGGTTCCCTGGTGATGATAGATCCACCCAAAGGATACCTTCCCGAGGGCTATGAACCTCCAGTAGATGATTCAGAAGATACCGGGATACTGAAGGACCTAGGTCCCAAAAAGATGCTGAAAACAAAGCAATTCTACCTATTATGGATCATGTTCGTCGTAGGTGCCCTAGCCGGATTGATGGTCATCGGTAACATACAGAACTTTGCCAACAATCCTACCGAAGGCTTCTCCGGTAGAGGATTCACTTTAGAACAGGCTTCCGATTATGCGGTGATCGGTGCAGCGGTATTTCTCCCTATATTCAATGGTCTAGGACGTATAGGCTGGGGACACGTTTCCGATATCATAGGCAGTAAAAAATCTTTGATAATGATGTTCGGTTTACAGGCGCTGATGATGTTCGCATTCTATTACTCCACCTATCATCAACTAGCATTCTACGCTGTCGTCATCGCTATAGGCTTCAACTACGGTGGCTGTTTCTCACTCTTCCCGGCTGCTACTGCGGATTCATTCGGCTCTAAGAACATGGGTCAGAACTACGGATACGTTTTCACTTCTTACGGTGTAGGAGGTATCGTAGGTCCCATACTCGCAGGAGCGGTACAGGATGCGGGTATGTCCTTCTTGTACGCCTTCATACCGGCAGCGATACTGTGTGTCGTCGCGGTTGTTCTTGCGATAGTATATACTCCGGAAGTCATGGATAGATCCAATAATTAAATGTATGAACGATAGGTGCTTGAACTAGGATACCATTGGTTTAGGCGAAGGTATGTACCTAGAGCCTATTCGAACCCAGCAGTATGTATCTCGCCCCTGCGTTCCTCCACTCTTCAGGATCAAAAAATGCTCTAGTATCTATCACAGTGTTCCCTTCCATCAATTTTAGCACTTCTTCGGGTTTTATAGTATCTTTATACTTATTGTGATCCACCATGAGTACCACGCTGTGTGCTCCTTCTACAACGCCGTGGATCTCTCCTTCATGCCTTTTCACGCAATGATCGTGGAGTCTTACATCGAAATCGTCAAGTCTTTCACTCAGTTTCATGCTAGGGGAGTTTCTATCATCTTCAGTATTAGCTTTATAGGCTGTTCCTAGGAGTACCACTATACCACCCTCTCCGGTATGTTCTCTTATCAGCCCTTCAAGGTGATCGATCATCCCTTCGTTTATATCTCTAGCCTTGTTTATCAATCCCGTGTCTCCGTTCACTAAAAACCAGGGATCTACAGGAAGGCAGTGCCCGCCTACTCCCGGCCCCGGCTTAAGTATATCTACCCGGGGATGATTGTTCGCCAGTTCTCTCATGTCCCAAACGTCTGTTCTGTGAAGTTCACACAATCTGGCGAACTCGTTAGCCAGAGCGATATTCACGTCTCTATAGGTGTTTTCTGCTAACTTAGAGAATTCCGCAGTCGTTGGGTCTGTTGTAAATATATCACCTTCTACGAAGGTAGAGTACAGTTCTTTTGCCCGCTGACAGCTGTTCTTGTCGATGCCTCCGATTATTCGCTGGTTCTCGGTAAGCTCTTTCAGTATCTTACCAGGCATAACCCTCTCTGGGCAGTAGCTCAGGCTAAAATCTTCTCCTCCTTCAATATCACTTTTTTCTAGTAAAGGTAAGATCACGTTTTCAGTGGTGCCTGGGGGTACCGTTGATTCCAATATGACCAGATCATTTTTCTTTAATACCTTAGATACCCTCTTTCCAGCATCTATCACACAGGATAGATCGGGTTTGTTCTCTTTATCTATGGGGGTTGGAACACAGATGATAAAAACATCACTTTCAACCAGCTCTCCGCTAGCTCTGAAGTTACCGGTGTTGAAAGCGTCTCTTAAAAATGCACGTAACCCAGGTTCTTCGATATCAAATAAACCATCATTGACCCTTTTAACTTTATCAGGATCGACGTCAAAACCCACTACGTTAAATCCCCTGTTTGCGAACATGGCTGCAGTAGGTAGTCCTATGTATCCAAGGCCAAGAACTGATATACGCATGAAGGGGTATTACCGTTCAAAGGTATTTAAAAATAAGGGTGATAATAGGATATGACAGTGGATCATGAAAATTGCTATCCGATATCGTTTCAAAAACTATTAGTAATATTCGAAAGATTGGTTAACTAGAAGAACGGGATCACGATGTTTGAAGGGAATGGCCGGTTTAAAAAATATCACGAATGTAAAATTTCACCCAATCCAGTTGTAAGGATCCTTTATTTTATATCCGGCTCTTTTTTTCTGGTAGTCGGCATGATCGGTATCGTGGTACGTCTTTTACCAACGACTCCCTTTTTACTGCTCTCAGCGGTGTGTTACTCCAGGAGCTCTGAAAGATATCACAGGTGGCTTTTGAACAATAGATTTTTTGGATCTTACATAAGCAATTACATGGCCGGTAAAGGGATATCTTTACGGCTGAAATCCTTGGTATTATTGGCGTTATGGGGAACCATATCCTTTTCTGCGTTCTTCGTGGTAGATCTACTTCTGATAAGGATATTATTGATAATTATCGCCGTAGGTGTGACCGTACATATATTAACACTACCCACTTTCAAAAGGTAGATTTTTCACAGCTTACATATGATTTATATATCTCTTTATACCTATCGTTATGATATCAGGTAGGGAATGTTATGGTCGAAAAAAAGAAGAAAAAAACGATGACGACTAGTACAGGTAAACCCGTGGATAACGATCTAAATTCGATGACCGCAGGTGAAAAAGGACCTGGATTGCTTCAGGATATGCATCTTTTAGATAAACTCGGACATTTTGATCGAGAGAGGATACCAGAAAGGGTTGTACACGCTAAGGGTGCAGGAGCTCATGGGTACTTCGAGGTAACTAATGATCTGAGTGAATATACAAGGGCTAAGTTCCTTTCAGAGATCGGTAAACGCACAGAAGTTTTTGTAAGATTTTCAACTGTAGGTGGAGAACGTGGTTCAGCGGACTCTGCCAGAGATCCAAGAGGATTTGCAGTCAAATTCTATACCGAGGAGGGCAACTATGATATGGTGGGTAATAATACACCGATATTCTTCATAAGAGATGCCATGAAGTTCCCGGATTTCATACACACCCAAAAACGGAATCCAAAAAGTAATCTCAAGGATCCTGATATGTTCTGGGACTTTTTATCACTGACTCCCGAATCCATACATCAGGTGACCATATTGTTCTCTGATAGGGGTACCCCCAAAAGCTACAGACATATGAACGGATACAGCAGCCACACCTTCATGTGGTATAACGATAAGGGTGAATATGTTTGGGTAAAATATCATTTCAAAACGGATCAGGGGATAAAGAATCTTACCGGAGAGGAAGCGGAAGAGCTTGCAGGTGAGGATCCAGACCATGCAACTCGGGACCTTTTCGATAGTATCGAAAATGGAGATCATCCATCATGGAGTGTATATGTTCAGATGATGACCCCGGAGGAGGCTGAGGATTACCGCTTCGACCCATTCGATATAACTAAAGTCTGGCCCCATGGAGATCATCCACTCATCCCCCTCGGCAAGATGGTTTTAGACCGAAACCCAAAAAATTACTTCGCAGAAGTAGAACAAGCTGCTTTTTCACCGGGTAATTTCGTTCCTGGTATAGGTCCCTCTCCCGACAGACTTCTTCAAGGTCGTCTTTTCAGCTATCACGACACCCATAGACACCGACTCGGCGCCAATTATCAGTTATTGCCTATCAACGCACCAAAGGCGGCAGTTAACAATTACCAACGAGACGGCCCTATGCGCTGCGATGAAGGCGGCGAAGGACCAAATTACTGGCCCAATAGTTTCCACGGCCCGGATCCAGACCCCGATAAAGCACTACCGGATATCGATATCAGCGGTATGGCTAAAAGGCATGAATATCCTGTTGGAGAGATTGATTTTGTACAACCTGCCGCTCTATTCAACAAGGTGATGGACGATGAAGCTAGGGAACACCTTATAGGGAATATAGTTGACCATCTCATCGGGGCACAGGAGAAAATTCAGCTAAGGCAGACCGCTCTTTTCTACAAAGTTGATCCCGAATACGGCTCAGGTGTTGCAGAGGGCCTCGATATATCTTTGGACAAGGTAAAAGAGCTAGCGGAGATGTCCCAGGAAGAACGTGTAAAGGCTACCAAACTTTGATGGATCGACCCCTACGATCTGTATAAATAATCGATGTTGCCTTATTCCACTGTGGAGTCTGGGTATTTATAGGATGGTTTATCTTGATATGATGAAAATAAATCAGTTTCTAAACCCATTTAGTGATACATGATATGTATTATGTTATTCTGTAATTATTTCGCTTCACTTTAATCGACCTCCTTTTCAATCATCTCAAAGTAAGATCCTAGGATAGCTGAACGGCATTTTTTCCAAAATGCCTGTTCAGGAGTCTGGA